>JAOTSD010000075.1 GCA_030247555.1 Siculibacillus sp.
TCGCCAGCGAGACGAGCGTCAGCTCGTCGCCGTCGAGGACGAGCGGCACCACGGTCACCGCCGTCATCGGCTTCGAACGGCGCGAGGGAACCGAACCGGGCACGCCGCTCGTCCTCGACGGCGACGAGCTGACGCTCGTCTCGCTGGCGATGAACGGCGCGCCGGTCCCGCCCGGGGCCTTCACCGCCGGACCTCAGCGCCTCGAGATCGCCGCGCCGCCGGCCGCGACCTTCGAACTCACCGTCGTCACCCGGCTCGATCCGGCCGCCAACACCAAGTTGATGGGGCTCTACCGCTCGTCGGGCAACTGGTGCACCCAGTGCGAGGCGGAAGGTTTCCGGCGGATCACCTACGCGCTCGACCGGCCGGACGTGCTCGCCGTCCACACCACCCGCATCGAAGCGAGCCGAAGCGAGGCACCGTATCTCCTGTCCAACGGAAATCCGGTGGAGAGGGGCGAAATCGCCGGCACCGATCGGCATTGGGCGGTCTGGCACGACCCGTTCCCCAAGCCCGCCTATCTCTACGCCATGGTCGCCGGCGACTTCAGCCGCATCGAGGACCGCTTCACGACGATGTCGGGGCGCGAGGTGAAGCTCGAGATCTTCGTCGAGCACGGCCGCGAGGACCGCGCTGGCTACGCCATGGACGCACTGAAGCGTTCGATGAAATGGGACGAGGAGGTGTTCGGGCGCGAGTACGATCTCGACGTCTTCATGATCGTCGCCGTCGGCGACTTCAACATGGGGGCGATGGAGAACAAGGGCCTCAACATCTTCAACGACAAATACGTGCTTGCGAGCCCGTCGACGGCGACCGACACGGACTATGCCCACGTCGAGGGCGTCATCGCCCACGAGTACTTCCACAACTGGACCGGCAACCGCATCACCTGCCGCGACTGGTTCCAGCTGTGCCTGAAGGAAGGGCTCACCGTCTATCGCGATCAGGAGTTCTCCGCCGACCAGCGTTCGCGGCCGGTGAAGCGCATCGCCGACGTGCGCCTCCTCAAGAGCCACCAGTTTCCCGAGGACGCGGGGCCGCTGGCGCACCCGGTCAGGCCCGACACCTATCGCGAGATCAACAACTTCTACACCGCGACCGTCTACGAGAAGGGCGCCGAGGTGGTCCGCATGCTGGCGACCCTGCTCGGTCCGCGGGGCTTCCGGAGCGGCATGGACCTCTATTTCGACCGCCACGACGGCCGCGCGGCGACGGTGGAGGAGTTCCTCGCCTGTTTCGAGGAGGCGACCGGTCGCGATCTCGCGCGGTTCCGCCCCTGGTACACCCAAGCAGGCACGCCGGAACTGGTGGTCACCACCCGGTGGGACGCCGGCGCCGGCCGGCTGCACCTCGGCTTCGATCAGTCGATCGCGGCGACGCCGGGCCAACCGGTCAAGAAGCCCGTCACCATCCCGGTGCGCTTCGGCCTCGTCGGGCCGGACGGCACCGATCTCGACTTCACCTCCGTCTCGGGCGCCGAGGTGCGCGGTGACGTTCTGGTGCTCGAAGATGCTCACCACGACGTGGTGTTCGAAGGGGTGGCGGCGCGGCCGGTGCCGTCGCTGCTGCGCGGCTTCTCGGCGCCGGTGAAACTCACCACCGGGCTCGACACCGAGGACGTGGCGTTCCTGATGGCTCACGACGGCGATCCGTTCAATCGCTGGCAGGCCGGCCAGACGATGGCGATGAAGACCCTGATCGAGGCGACCCGGGCGATCCGCGACGACCGCGCCGTCGTCATCGACCCGCGCATCGTCGAGTCCTTCGGCAGGGTGGCGCTCGACACGTCGCTCGATCCCGACTTCCGCGCGCTCGCCGTCGGACTGCCGACGGAGGCCGACATCGCCCGCGAGATCGCCGTGGACGTCGACCCGGACGCGATCTTCGCCGCCCGTGACGCTCTGCGCGCCGCCGTCGCAGAAGCCCACAGCGACGCCTTCCGGCGCCTTCACGAGGGCCTCGCGACGAGCGCACCCTATTCTCCCGATGCGGCCTCGGCCGGGCGGCGGGCACTGCGCAACACCGCGCTCGACTACCTCGTGCGAGCCGGCGACGGCGACGTCGCCCTCGCCCGCTACGAAGCGGCCGACAACATGACGGACCGCCTCGCGGCGATCACCGCGATCGTCGCGGCCGACCTGCCGCAGGCCCGCGGCGTACTCGCCGACTTCCACGACCGCTTCGCCGGCGATCCGCTTGTGATCGACAAGTGGCTGATGGTGCAGGCGACGGCCCCGGTCAAGGAAACGCTCGACCGGGTCGCGGCGTTGACGCTGCATCCGGCTTTCTCGATCACCAATCCGAACCGGGTGCGGGCGCTGATCACCACCTTCGCCACCGGCAACCAGACGCAGTTCAACCGCGCCGACGGCGCCGGTTACGCCTTCGTCGCCGAGAAGGTCCTCGCCCTCGACCCGATCAATCCGCAGGTCGCGGCGCGCCTGCTGTCGTCGTTCCGCTCCTGGCGATCGCTCGAACCGCGCCGGCGGGCCTATGCGGAGGCCGAGTTGAAGCGGGTCGCCACCTCCTCCGGCCTGTCGCGCGACGTCGCCGACATCGCCGCCCGCTCGCTCGACTGAGCGCCCCGCGCCTCGCCCAGCACCCGATCCGATCCGGGCGACGGGGTGATTCGACGGCGGAATCCCACGCTTTCCGCAAGGACTCCGCACGAATACGAATCAGGGCATTAAGACTTCGGAAACCCTATGGACAAGCCGAGTCGCCTCGATTCAAATGAAGGTGATTCGGCGGGCATGTGGGGTGTCGCCCCGTCCGAATCCTTCATCGAAACGACCGGGGGGTCACGCCATGGCGCAGGCTGGTTCTGCCCATGATTCGTCATGGATTCCAGGAAGATTGGCGGACATCGTCGCCAAACCGAGGCTGAGCGGGCACGCCCGCCTGCTGTCGACACCGGCCTACCGACACATCTTGGAAGCCGAACCGCTGTTGCGGCGGTCGATCCCCATCCTGATCGTCACCTTCATCGTCGTGCTGGCGCTGACACGCATCGTCGGCGTGATGGAGACCCGTCAGGCGCTCGACGACGCGGCGCGCGACGAGGCGACGCTGGTGGCGGCCACGCTTTCCGCCCGCTTCGGCGATCCGTCGATCGAGCTGCAGAACGCCGGCTGGTCGGTCGCCCTCGCCACGGCACTTGCCGAGACGCTGCCGCCGCGGGTCACTTCCGCCGGCCGCGAGATCCTCGTCGCCGATGTCGAAGGACACGTCGTCGCCACCATGCCGAGCGGCCCGGGCGCCCGTTCCCGCACCCTTTCCGACGCCCTCGGCTCGGGACAACCGCTCACAACCTTCGGGGCGAGGGCAGGCGTCATGGACCTCGTGCTTCCCGACGGGCGGCAGGTCTACGCGACCGTCCACCATGTCGGCAGCGGCCTCGGCGCCGTCGCCGTGCTGATCGATCAGGCCGCCATCTTCGGCGAGTGGCGCAAGAGCCTGCGTTCCAACGTGACGCTCTTCGTATTCACCGCCGTGATCCTGCTGGTCCTGACCTACGCGTACTTCGTCCAAGCGCTGCGCGCCAACAGCGCCGACGAACTCTACGCGACGACCACGTCGCGCACCGAGACCGCTTTCAAGCGCGGCCGCTGCGGCTTCTGGGACTGGGATCTGGCGCGCGGGCGCTTCTACTGGTCGGCTTCCATGTTCGAAATGCTCGGCATGGAGGGCACCGACGGGCTGGTCGGCTTCGGCGAAGTGCGCCGGCTGGTCCACCGCGAGGACATCGACTTCGAAGTTCTGGCCAACCAACTCCTCACCGGCGAGATCGACACGCTCGACCGCGCCTTCCGCCTGCGCCGAACCGACGGTGGCTGGCTGTGGTTCCGGGTACGCGCCGAGGTGGTCGATCGTCCCGAGACCGGCTCGCGCCATCTCATCGGCATCGCCGCCGACATCACCGAGCACCGCCGTCTGGTCGAGACGACGCTCGCCGCCGATCTGCGCCTCAACGACGCCATCGAGACGATCTCGGAAGCCTTCGTCCTTTGGGACGCCGAGAACCGGCTGGTGATGTGCAATTCGAAATATCGTCAGTTGCACGGCCTCGCCGACGGTGGGGCGCGACCGGGTACGCCCTATGCGGTGGTGATGCGCGACGCCCGCCAGCCGCTGGTGCGCACTCCGATGCAGACCGAGGGCGAGAACGAAGACGGCGCCCGCTCCTTCGAGGCGCAGATCGAAGACGGCCGCTGGCTGCAGATCTCCGAGCGGCGCACCAAGGACGGCGGCTTCGTCTCGGTGGGCACCGACATCACCCAGTTGAAGCGCCACGAAGAGCGACTGATCGAGAGCGAGAAGCGCCTGATGGGCACCGTCCTCGACCTGCGCTCGTCGCGCCGCAAGCTGGAGATCCAGGCCCAGCAACTCGTCGAGCTGGCCGAGAAATATTCCGAGGAGAAAGTCCGCGCCGAAGAGGCCAACAAGATCAAATCGGACTTCCTCGCCAACATCTCCCACGAGCTGCGCACGCCGCTCAACGCCATCATCGGCTTCTCCGAGATCATGACCGGGTCGGTGATGGGCAGCTTCGGGCCGGAAAAATACGTCGAGTACGCCAGCGACATCCACGATTCCGGCATGTTCCTGCTCAACGTCATCAACGACATCCTCGACATGTCGAAGATCGAAGCGGGGCGGATGGAACTCGCCCGTGAGCCGGTGGTGCTCGACGACATCTTGGCGGAGACCAGCAAGATCATCGCCCACGCGGCGGACGAGAAGTCGCTGGCCATGTCCTGCGAGGTCGAGCCGGGCTTGCACTTCGTCGGCGATCGCCGGGCGGTGAAGCAGGTGGTGCTCAACCTGATGTCCAACGCCGTGAAGTTCACGCCCTCCGGCGGCCGGGTGTCGCTGAAGGCGGGGATGCGCGGCGACACCATCGCCGTCACCATCGCCGACACCGGCATCGGTATCCCGGCCGATCACCTCGGCTCGATCGGTCGACCCTTCGTGCAGGTCGAGAACCAGTTCACCAAGAGTCACAAGGGCTCGGGACTAGGGCTCGCAATCGCCCGCTCGCTGGTCGAATTGCACGGCGGCACGATGACCATCGAGTCGACCCCGGGGGCCGGCACCACCGTCGTCGTCGTCTTTCCCAAGGGCTGCGCGGAATCGGCCTCGACCAGCGCCGCGGCCTGAGGAGCGTCTCGAACGAGAAAGGCGCGCGTCCGCCCGGGCGCGCGCCTTTCTCGTTCGATGGTCGCGATCGGCTCAGCGGAGCGGACCCTGCGGGCCGTACAACCGGCCGCTTCCGCCCTGGAACATCGGCCGGCCGGGGCCGCCCTGCGGGTTCCAGTTCTGGCCGCCGGGGCCGTAGACGCCGGGCGCCGGAGCGAAGGTCTGCGGCATCTGCGGCGGCGCCATCTGGGGGATCTGCTGCTGGACCGGACCGCTCGGGTACTGCGACATCGGCTGAGCCGGCCGCAGCGGCACGATGGGAGGAGCCGGCGCCGCGGGGTTGGCCGGCGCGGCCGCGCCGCTCGCCCCCGACATCGGCGGAACGAGGAGAGCGGTCGGGCCCCCGGTCATCAACATCCTGGCGAAACGCACCTCGTCGGGAGTGACCTTGCCGTCGTCGTTGCGATCGAAGAGGGCGAAGCGCTTCTTCACCGGGCTCTCGAACTCCGCCCGGGTGACCTTGCCGTCGCCGTCGATGTCGTAGAGCGACAGGAAGAAGCGCGCCGCCTCGGGGTTGGCGCGACCGAACCAACTGTCGAACTCCGCCTTGTCGAGCGTGCCGTCCCGGTTCTGGTCGACCTGATCGAAGTGTTGTCCGACACCCTTCAGGGCCTCGGCGAGCACGACGATGCCGTCGTGGTCCGCATCGAGCATCTCGAAGACCTGTTCGATCGAAGGGGGATAGGGCATGCCCTGCGGCGCACCTCCGGCTCCGCCGTCCTCGCCGGGGGAAGCGGCGCCGGCGGCGCCGGCCGCGGCGGCGAACAGCAGGCCGAGAAGCCCGGCGGCCAGAGTGGTGGGAAAGTCCTTCGCCATCGTCGTTCTCCTCGGGCATCACCCCCGCGGTGCGGGGAGAGTGATGAACTCGACCCACCGTGCCGCGGCGGGCGACCGGACACTAGCACGATCGTGGCGCGACCGGAGGAGGTCCCCCGCCGGAGAGAGGATGCCGAACGCCGCGCCGCCGCGGACGGGTGAGAGCCACGTCCGCGGCGGCGGCAGTTCATCGGGTCACCGAGGGGCGGTCACGTCGCCGCCCCCGATTCGGCTCAGCGAGCCGGGGTCTGCGGCGCAGGCGCGGCCGGCGGCGGGGCGCCCCAACCGGCGCCCCATCCGCCACCCGGACCATAGCCCGGGCCGGGACCATAACCCGGGCCGGGGCCGTAACCCCAACCCGGGCCGTGATGCCGGCCACCGCCCCAACCGCGCTCCATGCCGGGGCCGCCCATCGGGCCGGCGAAGCCGATCTCCTCACGGGTGACCTTGCCGTCGTCGTTGCGATCGAAGAGCGCGAAGCGCTTCTTCATCTGCTTCAGGACCTCCTCGGTCGTCACCTTGCCGTCGCCGTCGAGATCATGGCGGGCGAAGGCACGCTCGATCATCCACGGCCGGCCGAAGCGACCGGCGAGCGCCTCGGCTTCCGCCTTGTCGACGGCGCCGTTCTTGTCCTTGTCGACTTCGGCGAAGCGGGCGGTGACGGCCTTCTGCACCTCGTCGAGGGTGACGGTGCCGTCCTTGTCGGCGTCGAACCGCTCCACCATGCGCTGCATCTTGTAGCCGCCACCCATTCCCATTCCGGGGCCGCCGCAACCCATCGGGCCACGCGCATAGGCGACGCCGCCGGCGCCCAATGCCAGCACACCGGCGCCGATCAGGATCTTCGTCAGAGTCTTCATCTCGCTCTCCTCCTCGGTCGGTACCGTCCGCCTGCCGCGACGGTCACCCCCGAGCTTCGAGAGGGAGGTTAGGGCTCTCGACATTGCCGCGACTTTGTCGCGGCATTAAAGATCGTTCATGCGGTCGCGGGATCAGGTCTTCTTGCTCCGACCCTTGCCGATCAACGCCTCGTAGGCGGCATGGGCGGCCTTCTCGGTCTCGACCAGATGCGCCTCGAGATGGGCGAAGTCGGGCAACTCGCCGATGCGGGTGAGCAGATCGATCAGGCCGCGCGGCGCCTGCTTCGGCACGAAGGCGCCGTCGGAAGCCATGCGCAGCACCTGCGTCATCCCTTGGTAGAGCCGCATCGCCGGAATCAACACCTCCGCCCTACCGGCGTCGAGGTGACCGGCGGCGGCGAGGGCCGAGAGGGCGGCGACGGTGTTGGTCGCCAGCACCGCCGGGGTCTCCGGGGCATGGCGGAGCAGCAGATACTGGGCGGCGAATTCGACGTCGACGAGACCGCCGTCCACCTGCTTGATGTCCCAGGGGTCCTTCGTACCCTTCTCCTGGCGGATCAGGCCGCGCATCTCGACGACGTCGGCGCGCAGCTTCTCCGGATCGCGCGGGGCGACCAGCACGTCACGGATCGCCCGCTCGACGACGACGGCGAAGGCGGGATCGCCGGCGATCACCCGGGCGCGGGTCAACGCCATGTGTTCCCAGGTCCAAGCCTCCTCCGCATGATAGGTACGGAAGGACGCGAGGCGCGTCGCCATCGGCCCCTTGTTTCCGGAGGGGCGCAGGCGGAAGTCGACCTCGTAGAGGCGACCCTGCGCCGTCGGCGCCGAGAGAGCGGAGATCAACCGCTGGGTGAGGCGGATGTAGTACTGGGAGGGCGCCAGCGGCTTCGCGCCGTCGGAGACCTCGCACTCGGGATCGAAGTCGTAGAGCAGCATCAGGTCGAGGTCGGAGGATGCGGTCATCTCGCGACCGCCGAGCTTGCCGAGCGCCACCGCCGCGGCGACGCCGCCGCGCACCCGGCCGTGGGCGCGGGCGAGTTCGTCCTCGACGACGGAGAGGAGATGGCGCACCACCACCTGCGCCAAGGTGGCGTAGGCCTGACCCGCCTGCCCGGCTGAGAGCGTGCCGTTGAGAATGCGCACGCCGATCAGGAAGATCTGCTCCTGACCGAAGATGCGGGCGAGGTCGAGGGCCTCTTCGTAGTCGCGGGCCTCGGCGAGGCTCTCGGCGAGGCGGCGGTCGAGATCGCCCTCCTCGGGAACGAGATCGAAGAAGGCCGGCTCCATCAGCGCGTCGAGGACGCGCGGACGGCGGCCGATGGTCTCGGAGAGCTTCGGCGCAGCACCCATGATCTCGGTGAGCAGGGTGAGCAGCCGCGGATTGGAGACGAGCAGCGAGAAGAGCTGGACGCCGGCGGGCAACTTCGACACCAGCCGATCGAAGGCGAGGAAGGCGGCGTCGGCGTTGTCGGTCTCGGCGATGGCGGTGAGCAGAACCGGCGTGAGTTCGGTCAGCCGCTCGCGCGCCACGGTGGAGCGGGTCGCGGCGTAGCGTCCGAAGTGCCAGGCGCGGATCGCCGCCGTCACCTCGCGCGGCTGGCGGAATCCGAGGCCGGACAGGGTCTCGATGGTGCCGGGGTCGTCCTCGTCGCCGGTGAAGACGAGGTTGCCGAGGGCCGAGGAGAGTTCCGGCGCGTTCTCGAACAGGCGGGCGTAGTGACCTTGGACGGTCTCCAGCCGCTTCCGCAGTTCGACGGCGAAGTCCTTCGTGCCCTTGAGGCCCATCATCCGGGCGATGCGGTCGACCCCGGCGGTGTCCTCGGGCAGCGTGTGGGTCTGCTCGTCGGCGACCATCTGGATGCGGTGCTCGACGTTCCTGAGGAACAGATAGGCCTCGGTCAGCTCGTCGCGGACCTTCGGCTCGATCCACCGGTGTTCGACCAGCCGCGCCAGCATCTCCAGCGTGGCGCGGCCACGAAGGGAGGGGTTGCGGCCGCCGGCGATCAACTGCTGGGTCTGGACGAAGAACTCGATCTCGCGGATGCCACCGCGACCGAGCTCGACGTTGTGGCCGGCGACGGCGATCTCGCCGTGGCCCTTGTGGGCGTGGATCTGGCGCTTGATCGAATGGACGTCGGCGATCGCCGCGTAGTCGAAGTACTTGCGCCAGATGAAGGGGCGGATCTCGGCGACGAAGTTCCAGCCGGCGGCGAGGTCGCCGGCCGCCGGCCGCGCCTTGATGAGGGCGGCGCGCTCCCAGTTCTGACCCATCGATTCGTAGTACTGGAAAGCGGCGTCGAGGCTCATGGCGATCGGCGTCGCTCCCGGGTCGGGTCGCAGCCGCAGGTCGGTGCGGAAGACGTACCCGTCCGCCGTGCGTTCCTGCATGATCTTGACCATCCGCTTGGTCAGCTTGACGAAGAGATCGACCGCCTCGTCCGGATCGGCGAGACGCGCCACGTCACGGTCGAAGAAGACGATGAGATCGATGTCGGAGGAGTAGTTGAGCTCGTGAGCGCCGTACTTGCCCATGGCGAGCAGGATCCAGCCGGAGCCCTCCGCCGGATCGCCGGGGTTCGGCAGCACGATCTTGCCACGAGCGGCGGCTTCCGACAGGCAGAAGCGGACGGCGGCCTGTAGCGTCGCATCACCGATGCGGGTGAGCGCCCCGGTGACCTCCATCGTGCCCCAGACGCCGCCGAGATCGGCCAGCGCTGCGGCGAGCGCCACCTCCTGCTTGGCGACGCGCAGCTTCTTCATCAGGGTCGCCTCGTCGTCGAGGCGGGAGGCGTCGACCTCGGCGACCAGCGCATCGACCAGCACCGCCGGGTCGCTGGTCAGGATACGGGCGAGGCGGCCGGTGTCGCGGGCGGCGATCTCGGTGAGATAGGGGGAGTTGGCGAAGACGCCCTCGAGAAAGGCCCTGGCCTCCGGCCGCGCGGCGAGGAGTGCGACCAGCAGATCGCCACCGCTCTGGAAGCGGGCGCGCTCGGTGACGCGGGAAAGCGCGGTGGCGGCGGTCTTCTTGTCCGGGGGCCGGATGGCGACGGTCAGGCGGGAGAGGAGCGCCTCGGGGGCGAGGGTGACGACGTCGGATGCGGACATGCCTCGAGAGCCTCGCGCCTGAACCTGCGGACACCACCGGCGCGGGGCCGGCCGGGGTGCACAATGGATAGGCGGAGACCGGGTTCGGTCAAGCGGGTGGAAAGGCGTAGGAGGGGGCGCCGCGCTCACGCCGTCGGCAGGCGGATGGTCACCATCAGCCCCGGTGCGGCGTCGGAGAGTTCGATCGTGCCCCTGTGGTGGCGAGCGACCGCCGCGACCAGAGCCAGACCCAGGCCGGAGCCGGGGGCGTTGCGCGACGCTTCGAGCCGGGTGAAGCGATCGAGAACGCGGGTGCGGTCGGCCTCCGGGACACCGGGGCCGGCGTCGGCGACGGAGAGGACGGCGCGGTCGCCTTCGCGGCCGACGGAGATCGTCACCTTCGCCTCGCGTCCCTCGGAGCGACCGTGTTTCAACGCGTTGTCGACGAGATTGACCAGCGCTTGGGCGAGCAGTTCGCGCACGCCGACGAGCTTCACCGATCCCTCGGCCTCGACCGAGAGGGCGACGCCGGCATCCTCGGCGACGGGCTCGTAGAGTTCGCCGACCTCGCGGGCGATCTCGGCGAGATCGACCTCGTCGGCGGTGGCGAGCGAGGAGCCGGCCTCGACCCGGGCGATCATCAGCAACGCGTCGAAGGTGCGGATGAGCCCGTCGGACTCCTCGATCGCCGCCTCCAGCGCACGGCGATGCCCGTCGGCGTCCTCCGGTTCGGCGAGCGCCGCCTCGAGCCGGTTGCGCAGGCGGGTGAGCGGGGTCTTCAGGTCGTGGGCTATGTTGTCGGAGACCTCCTTCAGCCCCTTCATCAACTCGCCGATCTTGGCCAGCATGTCGTTGAGAGAGACTGCGAGACGGTCGAACTCGTCGCCGGAGCCGGAGACCGGCAGGCGGCCGGAGAGGTCGCCGGCGACGATGCGGCGCGAAGCTTCGGAGACCTGGTCGATGCGCTTCAGCACCCGGCGAGCGAGGAACCACCAGGTCAGGCCGGCGAGCACCACCATCGCTCCGGCGATCCAGCGGAAGGCCTTGCGGAAGACGCTGCGGAAGCGCTCGCGCTCTCCGATGTCGCGGCCGACGAGGACGTGGAAGCCGTTCTCGAGGGTGAAGGAGCGCACCAGCGCGACGTGCCGGGCCTCGCGGCCGTCCTCGAAGCGCGAATAGGCGAGACGGTGCGGTTCGTCGTCGTCCTCGATCACCGCCTGGAGCGGCAGTTCGGCGACGTTGCCGGCGACCGGGTTGCCGTTGGGATCGACGACGTAGAAAAGGCCGGCGTCGGGGCGGCGGGCCCGTTCGTCGAGGGTGGTGACGAGGCGCACCAGTCCGCCGTCGCGGTAGTCGTCGAGCAGCGTGTCGACCTCCACAGCGATCGCTTCGACCAACTGGCGATCGACGACGCGCGCCGCTTCGTGGGTGACGGCGACGACCAGGAACAGCGAGAAGACGGTGAAGACGACGATGTAGATCGCCGAGAGCCGCACCGCGGTGGTGCGGAACAGGCGGCGGAGGGCGGAGAAGCGTTCCCGCGCCGGCTCGTCGCTCATTTCGGCGTCTCGCGGACCATGTAGCCGGCGCCGCGCACGGTGTGCAGCAACGGCCGCTCCTGCCCCTTGTCGATCTTGGAACGCAGGCGCGACATGTGGACGTCGATGACGTTGGTCTGGGGATCGAAATGATAATCCCAGACGTTCTCCAGCAGCATGGTGCGGGTCACCACCTGCCCGGCGTTCTTCATCAGATATTCGAGCAGGCGGAACTCCCGCGGCTGCAGGGGCACGTCCTCGCCGGCGCGGGTGACGGTGTGGGAGAGCCGATCGAGCAACAGATCGCCGACGCGATAGGTGGTCTCCACCTCGCCGGGGCGGGTGCGACGGGCGAGCGCTTCGACGCGGGCGAGCAGTTCGGTGAAGGCGTAGGGCTTGGTCAGGTAGTCGTCGCCGCCGGCACGCAGCCCGTCCACCCGGTCGTCGACCTGTCCGAGGGCGGAGAGGACGAGCACCGGGGTCGCGTCGCCGCGCCCGCGCATCTCCTGGACGATGGAGAGCCCGTCGCGCTTGGGCAGCATGCGATCCATGACGACGACGTCGTAGGCGCCGGTCGTCACCATGTGCGCGCCGGACTCGCCGTCGGCGGCGTGTTCGGCGACGTGACCGGCCTCCTTGAGGGCCTTGACCAGATAGGTTGCCGCTTCGCGGTCGTCTTCGACGATGAGGATTCGCATGGGACCAGTCTACCGTTGAATCGCGGCCGACGGCAGGTGTCGGGCACCCGCCGCCGGCCGGTCCCGCCCATCGATCCGCTCGAACGGGGGGCGTTCTGGGAGCGGATCGGCGGTGCGGAGAAGCGCCGTCAACCCTCGGCGATCGGCAAGGGTACGAAGCGGACACCACCTTCCGAGCGGACCCGCAGCAGCACCGCCTTGCGCCCTTCGGCGCGGGCGGTGCGCACGCCCTCGGCCACGTCGGCCGGGGTCGACACCGCCCTGCCCTGCACGTCGAGCACGACGTCGCCGACGCGGATGCCGCGTGCCGCAGCGAGACCGACCGGGTCGACCGCGACGACCGCCACGCCGCCGCCTCGCTCACCGACTTCCGAGGCCGGCGCCAGACGCAGGCCGAGTTGATCGAGCGTCGGAGAGACACCGCCGTCGTCCGCCTTCGCCGCGACCTTCTGGTCGCGCGGCAGGCGACCGAGTTCGACCTGGACGTCGGCCTCCTTGCCGCCGCGCAGATAGGTGATCCGGACCTTGGTACCCGGCTCGTAACCGGCGATGGTGCGGGCGAGGTCGCGAGAATTGCGCACCGGCCGGCCTTCGACCGCGCGCACGACGTCACCGGCCATCAGCCCGGCCTTGGCCGCGGGCGAGCCGGCCTGCGCTTCGGCGACGAGCGCGCCGCGCGCATCCTTCAGGCCGAGGCCCTCGGCCATGTCGCGACCGATCGGCTGCACCTGGACGCCGAGCCAGCCGCGCACCACCTCGCCGCCCTTCTCGAGTTGGGCGATGACCTTCTGCACCGTCGCGGCCGGGATGGCGAAGCCGATGCCGATCGACCCGCCGTTGGGCGAGTAGATGGCCGTGTTCATGCCGACGACGTTGCCGGCGAGGTCGAAGGTCGGGCCGCCGGAGTTGCCGCGGTTGATCGGGGCGTCGATCTGCAGGAAGTCGTCGTAGGGACCGGCGCCGATCTCGCGACCGCGGGCAGAGACGATGCCGGCGGTGACCGAGCCGCCGAGGCCGAAGGGATTGCCGACCGCGAGCACCCAGTCACCGGGACGAACGTCACCGGTGGTGAAGGGAACGGTCGGAAAGTCCTTGCGGTCGCCGGCGATCTTCACGAGGGCGACGTCGGTCTTCTCGTCGGAGCCGACCACCCTGCCCTTCCATTCGGTGCCGTCGTCGGTGACGATGATCACCTCCTTGGCGTCCTTCACGACATGATAGTTGGTCACCACCTTGCCGTCGGGCGAGACGATGAAGCCGGATCCCTGTGCCGTCACCACGTCGGCGCGGGGGCCGCGATGACGCCAGCCGGGGCCGCGCGGGCCGGGACCGCCGGGGCCGCCGCGCCAGCCGGGGCCGCCCCATTCACGGAAGAAGCGATCGAGCGGACCCCCGTCGGGGAAGTCGGGAAAGCTCTCCATGATGCTCTCGCGCGCCTCCGGCGTCTCGCTCCTGACACGGATGGAGACCACCGCCGGGCGCACCTTGTCGACGATCGGCGCGAAGGAGAAGGTCTGCGGCGTCGGCGCCGCGACCGGCGCCTGGGCCCGGGCGCTCGGGGTCTGGCCGAGGACCTGAACGCCGGCGAGCATGCCGACGACGAGCAGCGAGGCCGCTCCGGCCAGGAGTGTCTTGCGACGCACCGTCCGGTCGTGAGGAGCGACCCGCGTCACGGGTTCGAGGTGGTTCATGGCACATCATCCATCGGGTTCTGGAAGTCCGGTCCGGCGGAGAGGGGGGGAACCCCGCCGTCGTCCCGGAAGATGGGATGATGCGCCTTACGACGCCATGGCGCGCGGATTAACTTTCGGTAAGACGGCGTCGGACGGCGGTGCCGAAGGATCGCGGTCGATCACGACTGCGCGAGGCGGGGGTGACGGCCGCGAAATTCGACCAAGTAACCCAGGGTGACCCATCCCACGAGTTTCGGGAGGTTCCCATGAAGTCGCTTCACCGGCCGATCGTCACCGGCGCCGCCACGCTCTTCGTCCTGGCCTCGGCGGCGGCACTTTCACCCGATCCCACGCGCCTCTTCCGCGACACGGACGTCGAACGGAATGTCGCGATCACCGACTTCTGCGGCGAGGCGGGTTGTTCGATCGCCTTCAAGACGGGGGACGGAGGTCCGCCGAGCCGGGTCGTGCCGGCGCGGTGAGATCGCGGCGGCGTCAGCCCTCGCGGGTCAGGATCTCGTCGAGACGAGCCTTCTCTTCGGCCGTCAGCGGCGCCTCGACGGCGCCGGTGCGCGCCGAGCGGCGTCTGAGCGCGACGAAGATGCCGGCGGCGCCGAGGATCAGCACGGCGAAGGGCAGCGTCCACAGGATCGCCGTCTGGGCGTTGAAGCGCGGACGCAGCAGCACGAACTCGCCGTATCGGGCGACGAGATAGTCGAGCACCTGGGTGTCGCTGTCGCCCTTCTCGATGCGATCGCGTACCAGAAGGCGCAGATCCTTGGCGAGCGGCGCATCGCTGTCGTCGATCGACTGGTTCTGGCAGACGAGGCAGCGCAACTCGCCGGAGAGGCCACGGGCGCGCGCCTCGAGCTTGGGATCGGAGAGCATCTCGTCGGGCTGCACCGCCGCGGCGGGGCCGGTGAGGAGCGCGAGGCCGAGCGCGAGGGCGGCGGCGAGGCGGGGAAGCGTCATCGGCACGATCCTCATTCTGCGGCGGCCGGCAGCGCCATGGCGGCGGCCTTGCGCGGTGTCGGGGCGCCGACCCGCAGCCGGCGATCGGTGAGCGACACGACGCCGCCGATCGACATGATCAGCGTGCCGATCCAGATCAGCAGCACCAGCGGCTTCCAGTAGATGCGCATGGCGACGCCGTCGCCCTGCGCCTCGCCGATGGCCAGATAGAGCTGGGAGAAGAGCCCCCACGTCTCGATCGCCGTTTCGGTGGTCGGCATCGATCGGGTCCGGTAACTGCGCTTCGACGGCTCCATGATGACCGGCGGGTTCGAAGTACCGTCGCTCACCCGGAAGCGGGCGATGACCTCGTCCCAGTTCGGCCCGGAATTGGGGACGGAGCGCTCGAAGGCGACGTCGAAGCGCTCGATGCGGACGTGGTCGCCCGGCTTCATCACCAACACCTGCTCGATCTTCCAAGCGCTCTCGGCGACGATGCCGAGCAGCATGACGCCGACGCCGAAATGGCCGAGCATGGTGCCCCAGGCCGAGCGCGGCAGGCCGACGGCCCGCCTCAGGGCACCGGCAGGCTGGGAGAAGAGCTTGATGCGGAAGGCGATTTCGGCCAGCGACCCGAGCATCAACCAGGTGGCGAGGCCGACGCCGAGCGCGGGCAGGACGGCGTGGCCGCGGATCGCCCATGTGACCAACGTCGCGGCGATCGACAGAACCAGCACGACCGCGAGGCGCTGGGCGACCGCGGCGATGTCGCCACGTTTCCAAGCGAGGAAGGGGCCGACGGGCAGAGCGATGAGCAGCGGCACCATCAGCGGGCCGAAGGTCATGTCGAAGAAGGGGGCACCGACCGAGATCTTGCCGCCGGTCACCGCCTCGAGCGCCAGCGGGTAGAGCGTACCGATGAAGACGGTGGCGGTGGCCGCGGTGAGGAACAGGTTGTTGAAGACCAGAGATCCCTCGCGGCTGATCGGCGCGAAGAGCCCGCCCTTGGTCAGGGTGGCGGCGCGGGCGGCGAAGAGCGTCAGCGAGCCGCCGACGAAGAGCATCAGGATGCCGAGGATGAAGACGCCGCGCGCCGGATCGGTGGCGAAGGCATGGACCGAAGTGAGCACGCCGGAGCGCACCAGGAAGGTGCCGAGCAGCGACAGCGAGAAGGCGAGGATGGCGAGGAGGATCGTCCAGATCTTCAGCCCGTCGCGCTTCTCCATGACGATCGCCGAATGGAGCAGCGCGGTGCCGGCGAGCCAAGGCAACAGCGAGGCGTTCTCCACCGGATCCCAGAACCACCAACCGCCCCAGCCGAGCTCGTAGTAGGCCCAGTAGGAGCCCATGGCGATGCCGAGGGTGAGGAAGACCCAGGCCGCGAGGGTCCACGGACGCACCCAGCGCGCCCAAGCGGCATCGATGCGGCCTTCGATCAGCGCCGCGGCGGCGAAGGAGAAGGCGATCGAGAAGCCGACGTAGCCGAGGTAGAGCAGCGGCGGATGGACGGCGAGGCCGAAGTCCTGCAGGAGCGGATTGAGATCGCGACCCTCCATCGGCGGCTCGGCGAAACGGGCGAAGGGATTAGAGGTGAGGAGCACGAAGAGATAGAAGGCGACCGCCACCCAGGCTTGGACGCCGAGGACGTTGGCGCGCAGGGTCCGCGGCAGATTGCGGCCGAACCAGGCGACCAGCGCTCCGAAGAGCGCCAGGATCGCCACCCAGAGCAGCATCGAGCCCTCGTGGTTCCCCCAGACGCCGGAGATCTTGTAGATCATCGGCTTGGTGGAATGGGAGTTCTCGAAGACGTTGACCACCGAGAAGTCGGAGACGACGTGCGCCCAGGTCAGCGCCGCGAAGGAGATCGCGACGAAGAGGAACTGGCCACCGGAGATCGGACCGGCGAGCGCCATCGCCCGCGCATCACCACGGACCGCGCCCCAGATCGGGACGACCGACTGGACGAGCGCCAACGCCAGCGCCAGCACCAGTGCAAAATGTCCGACCTCGACGATCATCGACTTCCCTCCCCGTCTCCCCCGAACGCCGTCCGCGTCCGGTCGGGCCTCACTTCTTCGGCGTCGCCTTGGCTGCTTCTTCCTGCCAGTGACCGGACTGTTTCAGCGCGTCGGCCACTTCCTTCGGCATGTAGTTCTCGTCGTGCTTGGCGAGCACCGTGTCGGCCTTGAACTCGCCGTCCGCTCCGATCATGCCCTCCGCCACCGTGCCCTGCCCTTCGCGGAAGAGGTCCGGCAGGATGCCGGTATAGGTGACCGGGACGGCGTTGACGCCGTCGGTGACGCGGAAGCGCACGACCGTTCCGTCGCCGCGCTTGATCGATCCGTCTTCGACCAGACCGCCGAGGCGAAGGCGGGTGCCGGGCTTGACCTTGCCCTGCGCCAGGTCGGTCGGCGACGTGAAGAAAGTGATGCGGTCGTTGAGGGCGAAGAGCACCAGGCCCACCGCGACGGCGAGCACCAGACCGGCGAAACCGATGAGGGTCAGTCGTTTCTGCTTTCGCGTCATGGGTACCTCGCTCCCGTGCGCGCCCCCGTCCGGGAGCGGCGGCGATCGGATCAGGGTTTGAGACCGGTGGTCAGGGCGTCCAGCCGAACGAGCGCCGCGGCGTCGCCGGAGAGTGCGGCGCGCGCCCTGTCGAGCGTCGCGCGGGCATCGTCGAGGCGACCCAGGAGCTTCTCGGCCCGGATCAGACGCTCCCAATCGTCGATCGTCCCGCCGGAACCGTTCAGGCGGTCCTTCAGACGCTCGACCATGGTCGCGATCATCTTCGCCCGCTCTTCCGGCGACATCAGGGCGGCGGCCTCGACGTCGGCGGCGCTCGGGCCGGGCGCGGCGGGAGCGGCGCTCGGCGGCGACGCGGGAGTGGCCACGGGCGGTACGTAGGGCTTACCGGTGAGATCGGCCTCGGCGCGGGCGAGTTCCTCCCGCGCGTCGGGAAGCCAGGGCTCGTCGCCCTTGGCCATGGCCACGATGGCGCGCCAGGCTTCCACCGCCTCGGCCTTCTTGCCCTCTTGGGCGAGGCCGGCGGCGAGGAAGAAGCGGGGCAGGACGGCGGAGGGCGCCACTTCGATCGCGCGGGTGAACGCCTCGCGCGCCTCGGGCGTGACCACGTCGTCGGCGGCGGCGGTCAGTGCCCGGCCGAGTTCGGTCAACCGGCGCTCGTCGGGACCGCCGGTGCGGATGGCGTTGCGCCAAGCCGCGGCGGCGAGTTCGAAGCGGCCGAGATGCATGTAGGTCGGCGCCAGCAGGTCCCAACCCTTGGTGTCGTCGGGATTGGCGGCGAGATGGCCGACCACCTTGGCGACCAGATCTTCGATCGACTGGCCGGCGCCGGGAGCCGCGGTCGGCGCGGCCATCTTGCGTTCGGCGAAGGGCATGTCGGGCATCGTCGGATGCCCGAGCCGGGTGTAGAGGCCGACGGCGACGACCGGGAGAAGCAGCGCGGCGGCGATCGGCAGGAACCGCGATCCGCCGTCGGCGGCGGTGGCCGGGCCTCTGCGGCCGGCGCGCAGGAGCCGGCGAGAGATCTCGGTGCGTGCGGCTTCGGCCTCGGCGGCACCGACCAGTCCCGAATCGACGTCGCGATCGAGTTCGGCGAGTTGGTCGCGATAGACCGACATTTCGCCGGCTTCGGCCGGACCGCTCGCTTCCGGTCGTCGGCGCAGGGCCGGAACCAGAACGATCGAAACGGCGACGGCGGTCATGCCGGCGATGAGGGCCCAGATCAGCATCGCGGGGTCGTCCACTCCTCGAGGCGACCGTCGAAGCGGTCGGTCTCGCCGACCCGCCCGAGGAGGCCGGCACATCACACGAGGGGTCAGATAACCTCGCCCAACCGGATCGGCAATGGGAGAAGGACCTATCCCGAACGGCCACACGAGATGTTGACCGGGGTCAAGCCGGCGAGCGCCACGGCCTCGCGCGGCGGGCGGCGGCGGGCTTCGCGAACGGATCTCGGAGGGATCGCGGGAGGTGCCTCAGCCGGCGGCGCGGGCGGTGCGACCGGCGAATATGTCGCGGCTCTTGCGCAGCACGGCGGCGTAGTCCTCGCCGAAGACGAGCGCAGAGAGGCGAATGGCACCGTCGACGGCGTCCATCAGCGTGCGCTTGTCGAGCGACTGGGAAGACTTCAGATCCGTCATGAGCTTGGCCGAGACCACTTCGAGCGTCGCCTCGATCTGCTTGCGGGTCCGGCCGACCAGTTCGTTGACCGCCAGACTCTCGGCGGCGAGGCGGGCCTCGATCGACAGGCGGACCGCGAACTCGGCGTCCTCATAGGCGGCGGTATCCCAGCGGCCGGCGTACTCGCCCCCCGTCGTCTCCACCCGCAGCGCCCGGCGCACGAGGCCCGGCGCGGGCTCGACCCAACGCGACACGACGTCGGAGATCGCCACCTTGGCTGCGCCGATGCGCCGCATCCAAGCCGGCACCACCTCGATCGGCATCAGCAGCGCGAGGTTGCGGTTGATGTCGTGGTAGCTGCGCACGTCGGCGAGGAAGCGATTGCGCGAGGTGGTGTCGGGCCCGCGGTGCTGCGCCAGATTGGCGAGCCGCTCGAGCTGGGCGATGACGGTCTCGACCAGCGGCGCGTACCGGCTGGCGGCGACCAGGCGGGGATCGGCGGAGCCGGCGAGGCGCGTGGCGAGCGCGGCGACGACGACCGGCGTGGCGGTCCGGGTCAACATCGCCGCGGCGATCCAGTCGGCGGTCATCTGGACCTGATCGAGCGACGCACGCACGACCTCGGTCAGACGCGACGGCTCGGCGACGTCGAAAGCGGTGATGTTGGAGGGCAACTGTCCGAAGAGGTTGGCGAAGGCCGCCTCGTTGTGGAGCACGTAGGTGGTGTCGACGAGGTCGCGATAGACCGCGTCACCACCGAGTTGCCCGGCGAGCTTCTGACGCAACTTCGGGTCGGTGCCGGCGTCGCGCAGCAGATCGACGACCCGGGCCATCACCTCCCGACGCAGTTTGCGGGCGATCGGCGCGACATCGGCGTCGGCATCGTAGGGATCGGCGGCGATGGCGCGCTCGTAGTCCTCGGAGGCGACGTCGCGACGAATCCACGTCCAGATCACCGGCAGCGACGACGCGGCGACGCGACCGGTTGTGTGGACGGAGGGCGTGTCGTCGGAAACGAAGGGGGTCAGCGGGGCGAAGAAGGCGTTCTCCAGCCGCTGCGACCAGGGCTCGCCGACGGGGCGGACTCGTTGCCGCTCCTCCGGTTCCTCGATGAGATCCAGGCCCTCGACCGCGGCGAGGATGATGTCGCTCGGGAGGTCGCCGTGGGCCTGGGAGGAACGCAGCGAACGGACCAGCATGGAGCGCGCCGCCGGCGACAGCGATTCCATGTAGGCGCGGACCTTGGACGTGAGCAGCCCGGGTTCGGGCATCGTGCGACCCCCGTGATGACGAGATCCACCGACGGCGTTCGAGCGCCTTCGGCGACGACGGGTGCGGCCGCCCACCGGCGGCCCTCCGTCATTCCCCGAGAATCGAGCAAAGCGCTTAAGAATTGATGAGCGGCGGCCAAGGACGACGATCGGATCTCGTCTCAGGAGATCGGCCGCCAGCTTCCGTCCGGTTGCCGGCAGGCGGTGGCGCGCACCGTCTCGGCCTTGCCGTCGACGGTGATCTGATCGACGTAGTCGCGACAGGTGTACTGGTTGACCGAATAGGCCGGGCCGGGCGTCACCGAGCCGCGATGGCCGGTGGCGGGATTGCGCCAGTCGCGCGAAGCGCCGGCGGCGGTCGATTCGAGCGCTTCGTACTCCGCCTCGGCGGCGAGACGGCGGTCGGCGTCATCGAGGCGCGCGCCGACGGAACTGCCCGCCCAGGCCTCGAGCAGTGC
>JAOTSD010000158.1 GCA_030247555.1 Siculibacillus sp.
GCATCCAGATGCCCTTCACCAGACCTTGGAAACCGTCGTTGCGGGCGACGAAGTCGGTCTCGGAGTTGACCTCGACGACGGCGCCGCGGGTGCCGTCGGTGGCGACGCCGACGAGGCCCTCGGCGGCGGTGCGCCCGGACTTCTTGGCGGCCTTGGAGAGGCCCTTCTTGCGCAGCCAGTCGACCGCGGCTTCCATGTCGCCGTTGTTCTCGGTCAGGGCCGCCTTGCAGTCCATCATGCCCGCGCCGGTCTTCTCGCGCAGTTCCTTCACCTGGGAAGCGGAAATGCTCATGTTCGCCTCTCGAGTCTTCGTCAGACTGGAAATCGGTCGGAGGGACGGAGCGCGCCGCGTCGCGGGCGCGATCCGGGAGCCGTCGTGGCCCTCGTCGATGGGTTCCCGAGCCGCGGGTCCGGGTCGCGTCGCCGCGCCCCTCGTCCACCGCACGGTCGGAGAAGACCGCGACATTCACGACGACAGGATGACGACCGACCCGGGCGGTTCACTCGGGCCGGTCGCAACGCGTCACTGCGCGGCGTCTTCGGCCGAGAGCACGTCCTCGACCGGCGCCTCGGCCTCGCCGAGATCGACGCCCATGTCGCCCTGCGAGCGCGACAGACCGTCGATGGCGGCGCGGGCGACGAGCTCGGTGTAGAGCGCGATGGCGCGGCCGGCGTCGTCGTTGCCCGGGATCGGATAGGTGATGCCGTCCGGATCGCAGTTGGAATCGAGGATCGCGGCGACCGGGATGCCCAGACGGCGGGCTTCCTGGATGGCGAGCGATTCACGGTTGGTGTCGATGACGAACACCAGATCCGGCAGGCCGCCCATGTCCTTGATGCCGCCGAGCGAACGGTCGAGCTTCTGACGCTCGCGATCGAGCGTCAGGCGCTCCTTCTTGGTGATCAGGTTGGCCGCCTCGCCGGTGAGCATCTCGTCGATCTTGCGCAGGCGCTGGATCGAGTTGGAGATGGTCTTCCAGTTGGTCAGCATGCCGCCGAGCCAACGGGCGTTGACGAAGTACTGGGCCGAACGACGCGCCGCATCGGCGACCGGCTCCTGGGCCTGGCGCTTGGTGCCGACGATCAGCACGCGGCCGCCCCTGGCCACCGTGTCGGAGACCGCCTTCAGAGCCTGGTGCAAGAGCGGCACGGTCTGGGCGAGGTCGATGATGTGGATGTTGTTGCGGGTGCCGAAGATGAACTCGGCCATCTTCGGGTTCCAGCGGTGCTTCTGATGGCCGAAGTGGACGCCGGCCTCGAGCAGCTGACGCATGGAGAAATCGGGGAGAGCCATCGCTCTTCACTCCTCTACCGGTTGGACCTCCGCGTGGGGATGAGCTTCCGTCGCCGGAAACACCGGTAGGACGCTTGACGACCCCGAGGATAGCCCCGGACCCGAGCGCCCTGCCCACGCGTGTGGAATGCGGCGGGGAATAGGCGGGGTGGGAGGGAATGTCAAGGGATGGGAGGGAGGCGAGCGTCGGTAGAGAATATGCGCAACCTATCGCAGACCATCGAGGCTCGATGCACAATCGACGATAAGCGATATAGACTCCAAAATAACTCCAGCAAAAGCGAATATATGCAGCACAGCATAACAAGGATTGAAGTATGATAAATCATGGTCAACAACCGTTGTACCATCATTATTTGCCCGCATTCTATCAGTCTAGATGGTCTGGGCAAGATGGAAAGGTATGCAAGTTTGCTAAAGTATATGGGGGAAAAGTATCCGTGAAGCGCACTTCGCCGCGGATTTCAGGTGCTGATAAAGAGCTATACTCTGACTATTCTGCGCCACCAGAGCGGGCCCAAGCCATGGAAACTAGCTTCATGGCTCCTCTTGATACCCTCGCAAACGAGGCTTTGGTCGCGCTTGAAACAGACAATTCGGCCATTCGGAACGATCCCCGCCTTCGGAGTGCTTGGTCACGGTTTCTAATGTCCCTAATGATGCGCATGCCGGACCACCTAGGTCCTGTTGACGAATGCACGCGTCCATAGACGGACGGCGGCGATGAGGACGAAGCCGAGGTAGCTGTCGGCGGTCTTGTCGTAGCGGGTGGCCAGACGGCGCCAGTTCTTCAACTTGTTGAAG
>JAOTSD010000076.1 GCA_030247555.1 Siculibacillus sp.
GTCGGCGCGGGCGTTGCAAATGTCGAGGAACTTCATCAGCACGCGGGCGCGGCGCTGCGGGTTGACGGCCGCCCAAGCGGGCTGTGCCGCCTTGGCGTTCTCCGTAGCGGCGCGGACTTCCGCGGCGGCGGCGAGGCTGACTGTCGCCACCTGATCACCGGTCATCGGCTGCCACACCGGCGCAGAACGACCCGAAGTGCCGGCGACCGCCGCGCCGCCGATGAAATGTCCGTACTCGCGCATGAAATCCTCCCGGAAGACCGTCTCGGTGCTGGGTGGCGGCGACAATAGTATGGACAATTCGCCACATCCACGGATCATGTCGCCCATATCTCGTGGCGAAATACTCATACACCCTCGACCGTCCGGAGTCGCCCTTGACCAACCGTTTCGACTGGAACGATCTGCGCTATTTCCTCGCCGTCGCCCAGCAGGGAACCCTGACCGGCGCCGCACGGCGGCTCGGCACCGACCATGCCACGGTGAGCCGGCGGGTGGCGGCGCTGGAGCGGGCGATCGGGGCGAAGCTCTTCGAACGCGCCCCGCAGGGCTACTTCCTCACCCTTTCGGGCGAGCGGCTGCTCGCCCACGCCGAGGCGATGGAGGCGCAGGCGACGGCGGCGACCGAGGAACTCGGACGGCCGGAGGTAGGGGTCTCCGGCACGGTCCGGATCAACAGCCTCGAGGGCTTCGGCAACGTCTTCCTCGCCCCACGCATCGGTCGCTTCGCCGAGAAGCACCCGCAGCTCAGGCTCGAACTCGTCACCATCCAGCAGATCGTGGCGCTGTCGAAGCGCGAGGGCGACGTGGCGATCGGCCTTTCGCCGCCGAAGGAGAGCCGCTTCGTGACGACGCGGCTCACCGACTACGATCTGGCTCTCTATGCCGCGCCCGCCTACCTCGCCGGCCATGCGCCGATCCGTCGGCGTGGCGATCTCGAGCGGCACGCTTTCATCGGCTACGTCGACGACCTCGTCTTCACCCGTGGCCTCGATTATCTCGACGAGGTGCTGCCGGGGCTCAAGGCACGCATCCAATCGTCGTCGCTGACGGCGCAGATGACCATCACCGAACACGGACACGGCATCTGCGTGCTGCCGATGTTCATGGCACGGGACCGCGCCGGCCTGGTGCCGGTGTTGCCGGACGAAGTGCGACTGACGCGCAGCTACTGGCTCTTCACCCACGCCGATCTCTCCGACACGGCCCGGGTCCGGACGGTGACGCGCTTCATCCAGGAGGAGATCGCGCAGAACAGGGCGTGCTTCTCGGGCGGAAAGCCCCCGAGCGGCGATCAGTCGTCGCCGCAACCGCCGCAATAGAGCCCGTGCAGGGTCTCGAGGATCGACTTCACCTCGTCGCCGGCGAGCGAATAGTAGATCGACTGGCCGGCGCGGCGAGTGACGACGTATCCCTTGTGACGCAGCACAGCGAGATGCTGGGACAAGGCCGACTGGCTCAGGCCCACCGCCTTCTCGAGTTCCCCGACCGCCCGCTCGCCGTCGACGAGTTGGCAGAGGATGAGGAGCCGACGGGGACTGCCCATCGACTTGAGGAGCGCAGCGGCGCGCTCGGCATTGGCTTCGAGTTCGGCGATGTTCATCGACTGGCGACCGCCCCTTCCGGACGTCTCTTCGGGATGCGGTCGGCCGCTCTCCCCTGCTCGATCGGATTCTCCCCGCAGGCGCACAAAAGCGCACCGTACGGGCGAACATGTACGGACACTGCCTTACTCCGACGAGCGTGACAAGTGTTCGCGGATCGCCGGATCAGAATCCGCGCATATACGAAGACCCACGTTTCGAACTTAAGCCGGAGGCGCAAAATCCCTTTACTCGCCCTGCTGTTGGCGGAAAAGAAATTTCTCCCGAACCCGCGTCGGACGAAATTGGATGGTGCGTATTATTGCTTATGGTCGGTGAGCGGTGCGAAACGCCGGTTGGCGCCCTGGACTGCCACGGGAGCCTCACGGAGTGCGCGTTCTTCACTCAGGCGCGACGACGCGCCAGGGCATCGTCGGTGAAGGTCTCGCACAGCGCGATGGCGTCGGATGGGCGGTAGCTGCCCGGATCGAGGCACCCCTGCAGCCACAGGCCGTCCATCAGGGCGGCGAGGCCGAGCGCGGTGGCGGCCGGGTCGAAAGCGGGGTCGGCGGCCGGACAGGCGGCGAGTTCGCGAGCGATCGAGCCGTGATAGTCGGCCCACATGCGCTTCTGGATGAGTTTCAGCGGTTCGGCGTGGGGCAGCATGCTCCAGAACACCACCCAGATCTTCAGCAGACCCGGGTCGAGTACCGCTTCGGAGAAGATCGCGGCGAAATAGGCCGAGAGCCGGGCGCGCGGGGCGTTCTCGCTCTCGACGCGCGACATCACCTGAGCGAGGAGATCGGTCGACAGCTTCTCGTAGGCCGCGGCGACCAGCGCCTCGATGCCGTCGAAATGGTGGTTGACGAGACCGGCCGACACTCCGGCGGCGGCGGCGACGCGGCGCACCGAGACGCCGGCATGACCGTGTTCGGCCAGACAACGCAACGTCGCGTCGACGAGATCGGCGCGGCGATCTTCCGGCAGGGCTCGGCGATATTTCGGTCGACGCACGGGCGACGCTCTCCTCGGGATCGGACGTGACCGGTGGCGGTCGCGCCTCAGGGCCTCTGCCATTTCGCGGCCATCTGCTGGCCGAAGCGAACCAGGGTCTCGCTGCCGTCTTCGCTCGGACGGACATTGAAGCACTTCTCACGGTTCGACCCGGTCCAGCGCGAGCAATAGCCCTCGGCGATGACGCGCCAGAAGCCGGCGGTCGGCTTCGGCTTCTTGGCCGCGAGCGGCACCCGCGCGGCCTTGCCGTCGGGGGTGAAGACCATGCGGTAGACGGTGCCGTCCGGACCGACGGCGGTGAACGGTCGTCCGTCGAACCATGTCTCTCTGATGCGCTCGCCGGTGAGTTTCTCCGGCATGCCGTGGCGGTCGAGCGCCGGCTTGCGCAGGGCCGGGGCGGCGGCGACGGGCGCGGTCGACACCGGGGCGGCGGCGGGCGCACCCTGCTGGGCGACGGCCGTCGTCGGCAACGCCACGAGAAGGGCGAGGCCGGACAAGAAACGGGGAAATGGGAAGGACGGGGCACTCGGGGTCATCGGGGACTTCTCCTCGATCGGCCGGCGACGGCCCGAAGCAGGGGGGAACGACCGGGGTCGCCGCCCCCGGCGATCAGAGCATCGACGGCAGGACGCGGTCGGGGGGACGGTGGCCATCCTGGTACGTCTTGATGTTGATGATCACCCGCTCGCCCATGTCGATGCGGCCCTCGATGGTGGCCGATCCCATGTGCGGCAGGAGAACCACGCGCTTGGAGCGGACGAGCTTCGGGTTTACCGCCGGTTCGTGCTCGAAGACGTCGAGGCCGGCGCCGGCGAGTTCACCGGCCTCCAGCATGCGGGCGAGAGCGTTCTCATCGATCACCTCGCCGCGGGCGGTGTTGACGACGAAGGCCTCGGGGCGGATCAGCTTGAGGCGACGCGCCGACAGGAGGTGATAGGTGGCGGGGGTGTGCGGGCAGTGGATCGAGATGACGTCCATGCGGGCGAGCATCTGATCGAGGCTCTCCCACCAGGTCGCGTCCAGACCCTCTTCCACCGAAGTCGGCAGACGGCGCCGGTTGTGGTAGTGGATCGACATGCCGAAGGCGCGGGCACGGCGGGCGACGGCCTGACCGATACGGCCCATGCCGATGATGCCGAGGCGCTTGCCCCAGATGCGGTGGCCGAGCATCCAAGTCGGCGACCAGCCGTTCCAGTCGCCCCCGTGGATCACCGCCATGCCCTCGGCGATCCGACGCGGCACGGCGAGGATCAGCGCCATGGTCATGTCGGCGGTGTCCTCGGTGAGGACGCCCGGCGTGTTGGTGACGGTGATGCCACGGTTCAGCGCGGTCTGGACGTCGATATTGTCGACGCCGTTGCCGTAGTTGGCGATGAGGCGCAACTGCGGCCCGGCCTGAGAGATGATCGCCGCATCGATGGTGTCGGTGACCGTCGGCACCAGCACTTCGCAGTTCTTCACCGCCTCGACCAGTTCGGCCTGACTCATCGGGTGGTCGTCGGCGTTGAGGCGGACGTCGAAGAGTTCGCGCATTCGCGTCTCGATGACGTCCGGAAGACGTCGAGTGACGGTCACCGAGGGTTTGCTCTTCGGCATGGACTGCTGCTCCCCGACCACGTTTCTCAGCGCACCCGACGTCTTTCGCCCTTCGACGCGACGAGATTCCGAACCGGTCGCCGGCCCGGTCGCGGAAAGGGGGTGCGGCGCGACCACGATCGCGCGTTGAAGTGTCCTTAACCGTGACGACGCAGAGTCGTCGCACGGAGCACCGGACGTACTTCGATCCTGTCTAGCAGATGCCCCGCAAATGACAATTCGTCGAGGAACCTACCTTTCGTCTCGATCGGTGGCGCCGGCCGCCGGACGTGGTAGAGAACCTCGAGTGCCGCCGTTCCAGCCCCCTCAGTGGACGATCGATGAGACGCCTCCCCGCCTACGCCGCCGCCCTCCTCGCCATCCCGTTGATGGCCGGAGCGCCCGCCGCCGCCCAGCAGGCCGTCGGCCCGTCCGGCCTGCCGCTGCCGCGTTTCGTCTCCACCAAATCGGCGCCGGTCAACGTTCGTCAGGGCCCGAGCAAGGACCACGACGTCGCCTGGAGCTTCGTCAAGGCCGGCGTGCCGGTGGAGATCACCCAGGAATTCGACGTCTGGTATCGCATCCGCGATTCGGAAGGGGCGGAGGGCTGGGTACAGAAGTCGCTGCTCTCGGGCAAACGCACCGCATTGGTGACGCCCTGGGAGAAGAAGGGCACGACGCCGATGACCGAGAAGGCCGACGCCGGCGCCCGGATCGTCGCGCGGGTGGAGCCGGGAGTGTTGCTCGACGTCTCGGAATGCAACGGACGGAACTGCCGCGTCGCCGCCGACGGGGTGAAGGGCTGGATCGAACAGGGCCGGATCTGGGGCGCCTACCCCAACGAGGCCTTCCGCTGAACCGTCGGGGGACCGTCACGAGGACCGCGCGACCATGATCATCCGTGACGCCGTCGACGGCGATCTCGAGACGGTGCGACGCATCTACAACCGCGCGGTCGCCGCCACCACGGCGATCTGGAACGAGACGATCGTCGATCTCGACGACCGTCGGCGCTGGGCGGCGACGCGGCGGGCGGCGTGGCATCCGGTTCTGGTCGCCGAGATCGACGGCGCGGTGGCCGGCTACGGATCCTACGGCGATTTCCGCGCCTTCGACGGCTATCGCCACACCTGCGAGCATTCGGTCTACGTCGACGAGGGTTTCCGCCGCCGCGGCGTGGCGCGGGCGCTGGTCGAGGCGCTGGAGGCGCGCGCCGTGGCGGCGGGCAAGCACACCATGATCGCCGGCATCGAGGCCGGCAACGACGCCTCGATCGCACTGCACGCCGCCCTCGGCTTCGTCGAGGTCGGCCGGTTGCCGCAGGTCGGCCGCAAGTTCGACCGCTGGCTCGATCTGGTGTTCATGGAGAAGATCGTCGGCGACTGAGCCCGCGGGCGAAGATCCGGCGCGAAACCTCGCGGTTTCGACCTTCGCCCGATTGTCCGGTGCGGGGGAACGTGCCATGCATCGTGCATGTCGTACCGTATCGTCGCCAATCGGCTCGCCACTTTCGCCACGTTGCTCGCCGACGCGGTGCACGCCGACGCCGAGGATCTCTCGGCGAGCGCGGCCGCCGCGCTGGTGACGCTGCGCCGCAACGGGCCCACCGCGATCCTCGACATCGCCCGCACCATCGGCCTGACCCATTCGGCGACGGTCCGTCTGATCGACCGGCTGGAGAAGGACTGGCTGGTGCGCCGCCTCTCCCGCAAGGGACGCGAGGTCAAGGTGGAATTGACGGCGCGCGGCCGCCGACGTGCCGGCCAGTTCCAGGACAAGCGCATCGCCGCCGCCGAGACGCTGATGGCGGTGCTCGATTCCGACGAGATCGAGGTCCTAGCCCGCGCCGTCGACAAGATGCTCGAGGTGCCGATCGACGGCCGCGAGACCGCCGATCACGTCTGCCGCGCCTGCGACGGCGACGGCTGCCGCGCCGAGAACTGCCCGGTGGACGCCGCCGCCGAGCGCTTCGAGGCGACGAAGGGCGGCGGGGCCGGCTGAGCGGAACGGACGGAGCGAGGATCCCCCATCCGCCCCGCGACGAAGATCCGAAAGGCGACGATCCCAAAGGCGACGGGCGCCCCGGAGGGCGCCCGCGCGGTTCTCGGCTCGGTGACGACTCGTGCGCCTCAGGCGTCGCGGCCGAGTTCGCGCATCTGGTAGGCGGCGAGGTCCATGACCTTGGCGTAGGTCATCGACTGCTGGCGGAAGGCCTCGAAGCTGTCGTGGACCTCCTTGGCCATGCCGCCGGAGGCGGCGATCTCGGCCATCACCGCCTTGGTCTCCTTGGCCAGCACCTTGACGATGTCGTCGGAGAGCGCCTTCACCTGCACACCCTCCTTGTCCATCACCGGCTTCAGCGACACGACGTTGTGGTAGCTGAAGTCGGCGTAGGATTCGGCGGCCGAGGCGAAGGCGGCGCGCTTGACGATGTCCTTCAGGTCGTCCGGCAGGCCGTCGTAGAGCTTCTTGTTGACCATCAGCTCCAGCGCCGGGCCGAATTCGAAGAAGGACGGCAGATAGTAGTACTTGGCGACGCGGAACAGGCCGAAGGCGAGGTCGTTCCACGGGCCGATCCACTCGGCCGCGTCGATGGTGCCCGACTGCATCGCCTGGAACACTTCGCCCGGCGGCAGGAGGACGACGTTGACGCCGAGCCGGCGCAGCACCTCGCCGCCGAGGCCGGCGATGCGCATCTTGAGGCCCTTGAAGTCGTCGATCGTCTTGATCTCCTTGCGGAACCAGCCGCCGGCCTGAGGCCCGGAGGAACCGCAGTAGAAGGGCTGGACACCGAAGGGGGCGTAAGCCTTCTCCCACAGCGCCTGACCACCGCCGTACCAGATCCAGCCCATGTGCTCGTTGGCGAAGAGGCCGAAGGGGACGCCGGTGAAGAAGTGGAAGGACTTGTCCTTGCCCTGCCAGAAATAGGGCGAAGCGTGGGCCATCTCGGCGGCGCCGGAGGAGACGGCGTCGAAGCACTCGAAGGGCGGGACGAGCTCGCCGGCGGCGAAGAGCTGCACCGTCAGCCGGCCGCCGGACATGGCGGTGATGCTGTCGGCGAGGCGCTGGGCGTTGACACCGACGCCGGGCGAGTTCTTCGGCCAGGAGGTCACCATCTTCCAGGTGAGCTTGGTCTGGGCTCGCACCACCGCCGGGGCGGCCAGCGTACCGACCGCCGCGGCGGCGCCGAGCCCGAGCAGGCGGCGGCGGCCGACGCCGCGATCTTCTTTCGAACGGGTCTCGTTGTCTTCGCTCATGACGATCTCCCTGAGGCGCGGAATTGTCCGGCCGACCCTCGCACGGCGCGGGCTCGTCAAGGTAGTCGTGGGAAACCCGATACGGCAAGGTGGGGCGCGACGTGGAATTCCGTTCGCGCCGCCGACGAAACGGTTTCGACGCCCGCGGGAAGTGGACTAGGCTCGAGCGGCGCCTCGTCTCCGCCTCGCGCTCCGGACCACCATGATCGACCGACGCTCCGTCCTCCTCGCCGGCCTCGCTGGCCTGCCCGTCGCCCGCCTCGCCTTCGCCGCGGTGCCGCGCGACGTCGAGGTGGTGATCGTCGGCGCCGGCGCGGCCGGCATCGCCGCGGCGCGGCGACTGGTCGCCGGCGGGCGGAGCTGCGTCGTGATCGAGGCGAGCGGGCGGATCGGCGGGCGCTGCGTCACCGATTCCGCGATCTTCGGGCGTCCCTGCGACCTCGGCGCCCATCGGCTGATCGCCGCCGCGGCGACACCGTTCCCGGCGATGGCGCGCGACCTCGGGGTGCGGCTGCACGAACCGGAGGAGGAGGAGACGCTGCGCGTCGGCCGACGCCGCGCCGAGGACGCCGAGATCGACGCGTTCTCGCAAGGGATCGAGGGCTTCGGCCAGGCGATCCACGAGGCCGGGCGGCGCGGCGTCGACGTGGCCGCCTCCGAGATGCTGCCGCGCGGCCTCGGGCGGGTCGGCGATCTCGTCGCCTTCGCCGTCGGTGCACTCGACTGCGGTAAGGATCTCGACCGCGCCTCGAGCCTCGATCTCGCCCGGGCGCGACGCGGTTCCCACCACGTCGTCGCCGGCGGCCACGGCGCCCTCCTCGCCCGGCTCGCCGAGGGACTGCCGATCGTCACCGGCGTCGCGGCCGTCCGCATCGACCGGAGCGGTCGGCGGATCCGGGTGGAGACCTCGGCCGGCACGATCGAGGCGGCGGCGGCGATCGTCACCGTCGCCACCGACGTCCTCGCCCGCGGCGGCATCCGCTTCGATCCGCCGCTGCCGGGCGATCAGGAGGATGCGCTCGTCGGCCTCTCCCTCGGAGTGCGGGAGAGGGTGATCCTGGAGATCCCCGGCAATCCGTTGCGTCTGCGCGACGACGAGGAGGTCTTCTTCGTTCGGCCGGGAAAGCGGACGCTGCGATTGACCGGCAACGTCGAGGGCGGCGATCTCGTCTTCGCCGATGTCGGCGGGTCCTTCGCCGACGAACTGGTGCGGGCCGGCGAACGGGCGATGGTCGACTTCGCCCTGTCGTCGTTGGTCGAGGCCTTCGGTGGCGAGGCGAAGAAGAAGGTCGCCCGCGGTCGCGCCACCGCCTGGCGACGCGATCCGCTCTTCGGCGGCGCGTCGTCCTGCGCCGAACCCGGCCACGGCGACGACCGCACCATCCTGCGCCGGCCGCTCGACGGGCGGTTGTGGCTGGCGGGCGAGGCGAGCCACCCGACCCTGTGGGGGACGGTCGGCGGCGCCTTCCTCGAGGGCGAGCGCGCCGCCGACGAGGTGCTCACCGCGCTGCCGGGCTGAAAGGCGGGGATTCGCGGAGAATCCGACGACGCGGGACCGATCGCGTTCGAGCGAGCCTCGCCGAGCGGAGGCCGAAGCACGGGCTCGGCGCCGCCGGCCTTTCCGGCCCGACGTCGACGTCCCCGGTGCTCGGCGACCGACCCCGTCCGCACCGCCGGGCACCCGTCGGGACGTTGCCGCGACCTCGGCGCGCTGGGTGAAGCGGTCGACCTCTGATAGCTTCCCCGGAAGGATTCCAGACGAGAGGTCGTCGCCCGGCGAACGGTCGCGCCTCGGCGGAGAGGGTATCACATGGCATTCTTCGGTTTCGGCAAGCGTCGCTTCTCCGATCTCTCCGAGCAGGAGATCTTGGCGCTGGCGATCTCGGCGGAAGAGGACGACGGGCGCATCTATCAGGCCTATGCCGACATGTTGCGCGACCGCTATCCGGCTTCGGCGGCCGTCTTCGACGAGATGTCGGAGGAGGAGAACACCCACCGGCGCTGGCTGATCGAGTTGCACCGCGAGACCTTCGGCGAACGCATCCCATTGATCCGGCGCGAGAACGTCACCGGCTTCTTCGAGCGCCGCCCGATCTGGCTGACCAAGCACCTGCCGCTCGAGACCATCCGTCGCGAGGCGCTGGTGATGGAGGCCTCCTCGCGGCGCTTCTACATCCAGGCCGCCAAGATCGCCACGGACGCCAAGATCCGCAAACTGCTCGGCGATCTCGCCGACGCCGAGGGCGGGCACCTGTCGCTCGCCCACCGCCTCGGCCTCACCCACCTGCCGGCCGACGTGGAGGCGGAGGAGAACGAGGCGGCGCATCGGCTCTTCGTGCTTCAATACGTCCAGCCCGGCCTCGTCGGACTGATGGACGGCTCGGTGTCGACGCTGGCGCCGCTCTTCGCCGCCGCCTTCGCCACCCATTCGACCTGGGACACGTTCCTCGTCGGCATCGCCGCCTCGATCGGCGCCGGCATCTCGATGGGTTTCGCCGAAGCGTTGTCCGACGACGGCGCCCTCTCGGGGCGCGGATCCCCATGGATCCGCGGCGTCATCTCCGGTGCGATGACGATGATCGGCGGCCTCGGCCACGCCCTCCCCTATCTCATCCCGGATTTCTGGTGGGCGACGGCGATCGCGGCGGTGCTGGTGGTGATCGAGTTGTGGGCGATCTCCTGGATCCGTTGGAAATACATGGACACGCCCTTCCTGCGTGCGGCATTCCAGATCGTCGTCGGCGGAGCCTTGGTGTTCGCGACCGGCATCCTGATCGGTAGCGCCTGAGGACGTCCCCATGACCATCGCCACCATCGAGATCGGCGTGCAGCGCCTTCCTCATGCCGAAGGCCTGTCATTGCCGGCCTACCAGACGGAGGAGGCGGCCGGCTTCGATCTCGTCGCCGCGGTGGCGGAGGACGCGCCGGTGGTGCTCGCTCCCCTCGGGCGCGCCCTGGTGCCGACCGGCCTCGTGTTGGAGATCCCGCCCGGCCACGAAGGGCAGGTGCGGCCGCGCTCGGGCCTCGCGCTGAAGCACGGCGTCACCGTGCTCAATTCGCCCGGCACCATCGACGCCGACTACCGCGGCGAGGTTAAGGTGATCCTGGTCAATCTCGGCGCCGAGCCCTTCACCGTCCGGCGCGGCGAACGCATCGCCCAGTTCATCGCGGCGAAGGTGACGCGCGCGCGCCTCGTCGTGGTGGCGAGCGTCGGCGATACGGCGCGAGGCACCGGCGGATTCGGCTCGACCGGCCTCGCCGACTGAACGGGCCGAGAGAACCCCGTTCGCACGCCGGCCGATCCATCCGCGGGATACGAAGAGCGGATGCTCCCAGATCGGTTCTTCGCGCAAAAATTTTCCAATCGCGCGCGAAAGCCGCCGGTCCTCGGGCTGGCCTCGTCGGCGCACCGTCCCTAGGATCACGTCCACGTGCCCGACGCGGGCGGACGACCGTTCGAAGGACGCATCATGAGCGACACCAGAAAGCCCGGCCGCGGCCGGATCTATTCCTCGATCACCGAGACCGTCGGCGACACGCCGATCGTCCGCCTCGACAAGCTCGCCGGCGCCCACGGCGTGACGGCGACCCTCTTGGCCAAGCTCGAGTTCTTCAATCCGCTCGCCTCGGTCAAGGACCGCATCGGCGTGGCGTTGATCGACGCGCTCGAGGCGGAAGGCCGGATCGTTCCGGGCACGACGCTGATCGAACCGACGTCGGGCAACACCGGCATCGCGCTCGCCTTCGTCGCCGCCGCCCGCGGCTACCGGCTGATCCTGGTGATGCCCGAGACCATGTCGATCGAGCGGCGCAAGCTCTTGAAATTCCTCGGCGCCGAGTTGGTGCTCACCGAAGGCCCGAAGGGGATGAAGGGCGCCGTCGCCAAGGCCGAGGAACTCGCCGCCGAGATCCCCGGCGCGGTGATCCCGCAGCAGTTCGAGAACCCGGCCAACCCGGCGATCCACCGCGCCACCACGGCCGAGGAGATCTGGAACGACACCGACGGCGGCATCGACATCCTCGTCTCCGGCATCGGCACCGGCGGCACCATCACCGGCGTCGGCCAGGTGCTGAAGGCGCGGAAGCCGGGGGTGAAGATCGTCGCGGTGGAGCCGGCGGCCTCGCCGGTGCTCTCCGGCGGCCAGCCCGGTCCACACAAGATCCAGGGCATCGGCGCCGGCTTCGTCCCCGGCGTGCTCGACACGAAGGTCTACGACGAGATCGTCACGGTCACCAACGACGACGCTGTGGCGACCTCGCGCGAGGTCGCCCGGCTCGAGGGCGTGCCGGTCGGCATCTCCTCGGGCGCGGCGCTGAAGGCGGCGATCGAGATCGGCAAGCGGCCGGAGAATGCCGGCAGGACCATCGTGGTGGTCATCCCCTCCTTCGCCGAACGCTACCTGTCGACGGTCTTGTTCGAAGGGCTGGAGTGAGCGGCGACCGAGGGCCCTCGGTCTGGTTCTCCTCGCCGTGGGTGCTATGGTGATGCGACCGCCGCCGGTGTCGACCGGCCGGCGGTCGTGTCATCTGCGAACCGCTCCGAGCCGCCCATGACCTTCGATTCCGCCGAACTCGAACGCTACGCACGCCACATCGTCCTGCGCGACGTCGGCGGGCCGGGGCAGCAGAAACTCAAAGCGGCGCGGGTGCTCGTCATCGGCACCGGCGGTCTCGGGGCGCCGATCGTCATGTATCTCGCCGCCGCCGGGGTCGGGACCATCGGTCTCGTCGACGACGACGTGGTGTCGCTGTCCAATCTCCAGCGCCAGGTGATCCACGGCACGCCGGACGTCGGCCGGCCGAAGGTGGAGAGCGGGCGCGACGCCGTTGCCCGGCTCAATCCGCACGTCACCATCGAGGCGCACCAGACCCGTTTCGTGGCCGAGAACGCCCGCGCCCTGGTCGAGGCCTACGACGTCGTCGTCGACGGCTCCGACAACTTCGCCACCCGCTTCCTCGCCGCCGACACCTGCTTCGCCGTCGGCCGCACCCTGGTCACCGCCGCCGTCTCCGAGTTCGACGGCTCGATCACCACGCTGGCGCCGCATCTTCCCGGCCCCGACGGGACGCCCAACCCGAGCTATCGCTGCCTGTTTCCCGAGCCGCCGCCGCGCGGCCTCGTCCCGGCCTGCGCCGAGGCGGGCATCCTCGGGGCGGTGGTGGGCGTGCTCGGTACGCTGGCGGCGACCGAGGTGCTGAAGCTGATCACCGGCGTCGGCGAGCCGCTCTACCGGCGCCTCCTGATGGTCGATCTGCGCTCGATGCGATTCGAGACCATCGACTATCGCCGGAACCCGGCGACGGTCCGGCCGAGCCTCGACTGACCGCGGCGGCGGTCGCCGCGTCGCCTCAAGCGAAGAAGTCCTGAAGGCTCTCGATCGCCGCTTGGACGCCGCCGGAGCCGTGCGGGATGCCGAGACCCTTCAGGCTGATCTCCACCGCGCCGAGGGTGCCGAGCAGCATCGGGGCGTTGGCGTAACCCATGTGGGCGATACGGAAGGCCTTACCGCCGAGGTCGCCGATGCCCGACCCGAGGATCACACCGAGGCGCTCCCGGCAGAAATCCCGCAGACTTTGGGGATCGAAGCCGGGGGTGAGCACGGTCGTCACCGAATCGGACCGGTGCGCCGGATCGAGGATGTTGAAGTCGAGTGCCCCGCCCCGCGACCACACCTCGACCGCGGCGCGGGTCGCCCGGGCGAGGGCGGCGTGGCGCTTCCAGACGTGGTCGAGGCCTTCCTCGAACAGCATGTCGAAGGCGACGCGCTGGCCGAAGAGGGCATGGGCCGGCGCCGTGCCGCAGAACTTGCGGTAGCTCTCCGGCATGTCGCGCGCCGTCCAGTCCCAATAGGATTCCGTCAGGTCCGCCGACGCGTGCACCGCCTTGGCCTTCGGGCTCGCGGCGACGAAGGCGAGGCCGGGGATCATCATCAGGCCCTTCTGCGAGGCGGTGACGGCGACGTCGACACCCCAGGCTTCCATCTCGAAGGGAATGCAGCCGATCGAGGCGATGCCGTCGACCATCAACAACGCCGGATGGCCGGCGGCGTCGATGGCGGCGCGGATCGCCGGGATGTCGTTGACGACGCCGGAGGCGGTGTCGACCTGGACCACCAGCACCGCCTTGATGGCGTGGCCGGCGTCGGCGACGAGCCGCGCCCGCACCGCTTCCGGGTCGACCGCCTCACGCCAGCCGCGCGGCAGCACCTCGACCTCGACGCCGTGGATGCCGCAGGCCTCGCCCCAGCCCAGGGCGAAGCGGCCGGAAGCGAGCACCAGCACCTTCTGCCCACGCGACAGCACGTTGGTCAGTGCGCCTTCCCAACCGCCGTGGCCGTTGGAGATGTAGATGTAGGTCGAGGCGGTCTCGGAGCGGAAGACGCGCTTCAGGTCGGCGAGCAGCGTCGCTGTGACTTCGAGCAGGTCGGCGGCATAGATGTCGACCGAGGGCCGGTGCATGGCGGCGAGCACCGCCTCCGGCACGTTGGTGGGGCCGGGAATGGAGAGGAATTCGCGGCCACGGGCGAGCGACATGGGGGCACCTCGGTGTCGGACGGTCGTCAGAGAAGCGACAGGATAAGGGCTCGCGCCCTCGCGACGCAACGCGCCGCGACGAGGGTCCGTCATGCGGTCGGCTTCGACGGCCGTCACATGCCGCGCGGACGGACGAGGCGCGGCTCGGGATCCTTCATCGTGTCGCGCCAGGGCGAGGCGCGGTAGACGCCGAGGATACGGTAGTCGGCGAAGAAGCCGAGCTCCTCCAGCGCGATGGCGAGGCCGCGCTCACTCGGATGTCCCTCGACGTCGGCGAGGAACTGGGTGGCGGTGAAATGGCCGTCGACCATGTAGCTCTCGAGCTTGGTCATGTTGATGCCGCTCGTCGCGAACCCGCCGAGCGCCTTGTAGAGGGCGGCGGGGACGTTGCGCACCTTGAAGACGAAGGTGGTCATGATCTGGCCGATGCCGGGGGCGGCGCGCAGATCCTCCTTCGACAGGATGACGAAGCGGGTGGTGTTGTGCTTCTCGTCCTCGACGTCCTCGCGCAGGATGTCGAGGCCGTAGATCTCGGCGGCGAGTCGCGAGGCGATGGCGCCCTTCGACGGGTCGGCGATCTGCGAGATCTCGCGGGCCGAACCGGCGGTGTCGGCGCCGACCACCGCCCTGAGGCCGAGGTCGCGCAGGGTACCGCGACACTGGCCGAGCGCCTGGGGATGGCTCTGCACCGTCTTCAGTTCGGCGAGCTTCGCCCCCTTCACCGCCATCAGCTGGTGGCGGATCGGCAGGAAATACTCGCCGATGATGTGCAGGTCGGAGGCCGGCAGGAGGTGGTGGATGTCGGCGACGCGGCCGGCGATCGAGTTCTCGATCGGGATCATGCCGAGGTCGGCCGAACCGCTCTCGATCTCGGCGAAACAATCCTCGAAGGTGGCGCAGGGTATCGCTTCGAAATCGGGATAGACCTCGCGGCAGGCGATGTGGGAGTTGGCTCCCGGTTCACCCTGGAAGACGATCTTCTTGCGGCCGGTCATGGCGGGTCCTTCGAGGTCGGTCGGTCTCAACTGCGGGAGAGGATGGCTCGGGCGCGTTCGAGGTCCTCGGGGGTGTCGACGCCGAGGGGAACGGTGTCGACGATCTCGACGTCGATGCGCATGCCCGCCTCGAGGGCGCGCAGTTGCTCGAGCTTCTCGCGCCGCTCGAGCGGCGAGGGCGGCAGGGTGACGAAACGTTCCAGCGCGGCCCGGCGATAGGCGTAGAGGCCGATGTGGTGGTAGAGCGGGCCCTCGTTCGCCGGCGCGGTGGCGCGGGTGAAGTAGAGCGCCCGGAGCCGGGTCGGCCCGATCGGCGAGCCGACCACCTTGACCACGTTGGGGTTCACCTTCTCCTCGTCGCGGACGATCTCGGCGGTCAGAGTCGCGACGTCGACGGCGGCCTCCTCGAGCGGGGCGATGGCGGCGCGCACCGCCTTCGGCTCGATGGTCGGCAGGTCGCCCTGGACGTTGACCACCACGTCGTGACGGCGGTCGGCATCGAAGCGGCCGAGGGCCTCGTGGATGCGGTCGGAGCCGGAAGGGTGGTTCGGATCGGTCAGCACCGCCTCACCACCGGCGGCCCTCACCGCCTCGACGATGCGCGGATCGTCGGCGGCGACCACCACCGGGCCGATGTCGGCCTCGCGGGCCCGGCGCCAGACGTGGACGATCATCGGCGCGCCGAGGATGTCGGCGAGCGGCTTCCTCGGCAGTCGCGTCGCCGCGAGACGGGCCGGGATCAGCACCAGAGGCGAGAAGCGGGCGGACATCGAGAGACTCTTCGGACGGGAAGATGCGGCGCAAGTCGATGGTCGGACCTTATAGTTATGGACAGGCCCAAGGGAAAGCACGTAGTCTTCCGTGCCTCGTTCGATTTCGCAGGATCCGACCCCTCGGGCGGCTCGCCCTCCGCCCTCCCGGGAAGACCCGCTCGCCACCCGCCATCCGGATGGCACGGAGACTCCGCGACCGTCGAAACGACGAGGCGTCGCCGCCCGGCGTTCCACCCACGCCGGCGCCGAGACGAACCCGCCGGCCACCAGAAGCGCGGAGCTGCAGATCCATGAATTTCCAAGACGTGAACAAAGGCGTCGGCGCCCTGCTCGGTGCCGGCATCTGGGCGATGGTCACCGGCATGGTGTCCTCCGTCGTCTTCGCTCCCGAGATGCCGGCGACGCCCGGTTTCGCCGTCGCCGTCGGCGAGAGCAAAGCCGCCGCGAAGACGGCCGAGCCCGCCGCCGCACCGATCGAGGAGCGTTTGAAGGCGGCCGACGCCGGCCGCGGCCAGAAGGGCTTCTCCAAGTGCACCTCGTGCCACACGCCGGACAAGGGCGGCGCCGCCAAGGTCGGCCCGAACCTGTGGGGCGTGGTCGCCGGCCCGAAGGCGCACGTCGACGGCTTCAAGTATTCCGGCGACATGGCGGAGCGCGGCAAGGCCGGCGAGAAGTGGAACTACGCCGATCTCGACAAGTTCCTCGCCGACCCGAAGGGCTTCATCAAGGGCACCGCGATGGGCTTCGCCGGCATCAAGGATCCGGCCGACCGCGCCGACATGATCGCCTATCTGCGCAGCCTCGCCGACGCTCCGGCGCCGCTGCCGTGAGGCGAAGCGGGTGGCGGGCACGCCGATCGAGACGGAAAGGCCGGGGAGACCCGGCCTTTTTCGCGTTCCCGGCACCGGGATGCGGCCGAACACTCGTCGCGGCGGCGACGGGGCTGTAATCTCGCCCGAATCTTCCGTTCCGATGCCGCCGCCTCGGTTCCCAACTTCCCGTCGAGACCCGGAAAGCCCATGCGCCAGATCCCGACCCTCGCTCTCGCTCTCGGCCTTGCGCTCGTCGCCTTCGGCCCCTCACGCGCCGCCGACGAGCCGCAGTGGCGGCACGGCACCTCGCTCATGGGAACGCCGAAATACCCGCCGGGCTTTCCCCATTTCGACTACGTGAACCCGAAGGCGCCGAAGGGCGGCACGTTGCGGATGTCGGAGACCGGCACCTTCGACAGCTTCAACCCGATCCTGCCCAAGGGCAACGTCGCCGGCGGCATCGGAATGATCCATGAACAATTGATGACCTCGGCTCACGACGAGGTGTCGACCGAATACGGAGAGATCGCCGAGGCGCTGAAATACCCGAACGATTTCGCATGGGTGACCTATCGGCTGAACCCGAAGGCGCGCTGGCACGATGGAAAGACGATCACGCCGGAGGACGTGGTGTGGTCATTCGAGATGACCAAGCTGCACAGTCCGAGCCAAGCCTTCTATTACAAGCATGTCACCGAGGCGAAAATCACCGGCGAGCGCGAGGTGACATTCACCTTCGACGAGACCGGCAACCGCGAACTCCCCCACATCGTCGGCCAACTCACGGTGCTGCCGAAGCACTGGTGGACCGGCACCGGGGCGGACGGCGAGCCGCGCTCGATCGGCGAGACGACGCTGGAACCGCCGCTCGGCTCGGGTCCCTATCGGGTGAAGAGCTTCGATGCCGGGCGCACCGTCGTCTACGAACGGGTGAAGGATCATTGGGGCGCGGATCTGCCGACCCGCGTCGGCGCCGACAACTTCGACGAGATCCGCTACGAGTACTTCCGCGACGAAACCGTCGAGCTCGAGGCATTCAAGGGCGACGCCTACGACGTGCGCCTCGAGACGACCGCCAAGAACTGGGCCACCGCCTACGACTTCCCGGCCCGCAAGGAGGGTCGCGTCGTCCTCGACAGCATCCCCGAGAAGGGCCGGGGCATCATGGTCGGGTTCATCCCCAACCTGCGCCGCGACCGTTTCAAGGATCGGCGGGTGCGCCTCGCCCTCGCCTACGCCCTGCCTTTCGAGGACATGAACCGCACCATGTTCTTCGGCCAGTACGAGCGGGTCACGAGCTATTTCTATCCGACCGAGCTTTCCGCCACCGGCTTGCCGGAAGGCGCCGAACTCGCCATCCTGAAGGAGGCGGAGAAGGCCGGGCCGATCCCGCCCGAGGTCCACACCACCGTCTTCGCGCCGCCCGTCACCGCCGACGCGCTCGCCGAGCGGGCGAACCTGAAGAAGGCGCTCGACCTCTTCGCCGCCGCCGGCTGGGTGAACAAGGGCGGCAAGCTGGTCGACGCCAAGGGCGAACCGTTCCGCATCGAATTCCTGATGAACGGACCGAACTTCGAGCGCGTCGGCGTTCGCTATCGCGAGCAGCTCGCCAAGATCGGCATCGACCTGACCGTCCGCTCGGTCGACAGTTCGCAATACGTGAACCGGGTGCGCAAGCGCGACTACGATATGATCTACGGCGGCTGGGCCGAGAGTCTTTCGCCGGGCAACGAGCAGTTCAACTATTTCGGGTCGGACGCGGCCAAGCGGGAGGCCTCGCAGAACCACGCCGGCATCGAGAACCCGGCGGTCGACGCGCTGATCAAGCGGGTGGTCTTCGCCAAGGACCGCGCCGAACTCATCGCCGCGACACGGGCGCTCGACCGGGTGCTGCTGTGGAACCACTACATCGTGCCGGGTTGGACGCTCGCCGCCACGCGCATGGCACGCTGGGACCGCTTCTCCCACCCCGAACCGCTGCCGGCCTACTCGACCGGTTTCCCGACGATCTGGTGGTACGACGCGGCCAAGGCGGCGATGACCGGGGCGGCGAAGTGAACGGACCGTCGCGCCGCCCGGCGCCCTCCCGTCGCGAAATCCTGGAGTGCGCGGCGGCGCTCGCCGCGCTGCCCCTCCTCGGACCGGCGGCGGCGGCCGAGGCTCCCACCACCGCCCGCCACGGGCTGTCGACCTTCGGCGACCTGAAGTATCCGCCGGACTTCACCCATTTCGACTGGGTGAACCCGGCCGCGCCGAAAGGGGGGCGGCTGATCAGCGTACCGTCGACCTGGTCGACCAACCAGAACCCGCAGACCTTCAACTCGTTCCACGACCTGATCCTCAAGAGCGACGCGGCGGTCGGCCTCGGCCTCACCCACGCCGGCCTGATGGTGCGGGCGCCGGACGAGCCGGACGCGGTCTACGGGCTGGTGGCGCGGTCGGTCGAGCGACCGGATCGCGACACGCTGGTCTTCGACCTGCGCCCCGAGGCGCGTTTCTCCGACGGCAGCGCGCTCACCGCCGAGGACGTCGCCTTCTCGCTGACGATCCTGCGGGAGAAGGGCCACCCCCAGATCTCCGAGACCCTGCGCGAGGTCGCCTCCGTCGCCGTCGAGACGCCGGGGCGGGTCGTGGTGCGCTTCTCCGGCAAGCAGGGGCGCGGCCTCGCGGCGCTGGTGGCGACGCAACCGATCCTGTCGAAGGCGTGGTGGAGCGGTCGCGATTTCGAACAATCGTCGCTCGAACCGATCCTCGGCGCCGGCCCCTATCGCGTCGGCGCCTTCGAGGCGGGACGTTTCGTCGAGTACGAGCGCCTCCCCGACTGGTGGGGCCGCGACCTGCCGGTGTCGCGAGGGCAGTGGAACTTCGATCGCGTCCGCTTCGAGATGTACCGCGAGCGAACCACCGCCTTCGAGGCCTTCAAGGCCGGGCAATATCTGATGCGCGAGGAGTTCACCTCGCTCGTCTGGGCGACGCAGTACGATTTTCCGGCGGTCACCGACGGCCGAGTGAAGCGGATCGAACTCGAGGATCGTTCTCCCTCCGGGGCGCAGGGCTGGTTCCTCAACGCGCGCCGACCACCGTTGAAGGACCCGCGGGTGCGCGAGGCGCTCGGCCTCGCCTTCGACTTCGAATGGTCGAACAAGAATCTGTTCTTCGGCTCCTACCGGCGCACCTCGTCGTTCTTCGTCAACTCCGATCTCGAGGCGACGGGCGCGCCGAGCGCCGAGGAAATGGCGCTGCTCGAACCTTGGCGCGGCCGGATTCCCGACGAGGTCTTCGGGGAACCGTGGACGGCGCCGGTCTCCAACGGCTCGGGTCAGGACCGGGCGCTCTTGAAGCGTGCCGCCGACCTCCTCGCCGCCGCCGGCTGGAAGAGAGGTGGCTTCGGGAATCTGAACAGGTCCGTTGAGTGGTCTTTCCGCCTGTGAGCAGCCAAGATTGCTTGGCGAACAGGAGAGAAGATGTCGAGACGACCGCGCCGGAACCACACCCCGGCCTTCA
>JAOTSD010000077.1 GCA_030247555.1 Siculibacillus sp.
ACTCACTCCGGCCGAGATGGGCCGGGCCGACCGCCTGACCATCGAGGCCGGGACCGCCGGCATCCGCCTGATGGAAGCGGCCGGCCGCGCCGTCGCAGACGCCGTCGGCCATCGCCACGCTGTCGGTGCGCGCGTCGCGGTTCTCTGCGGCCCGGGCAACAACGGCGGCGACGGCTTCGTCGCCGCGCGCATCCTGCGTGAACGCGGCTACATCGTCTCCCTCGCGCTCCTCGGCGAGCGGGCCGGGCTCACCGGCGACGCGGCGAGCGCCGCCGAACGCTGGTTCGGCGCCGTGGAACCGGCGACGGCGTCGGGCGTCGCCCGCCTCCTCGCCGGCGCGACCGTGGTCGTCGACGCGCTCTACGGGGCCGGCCTGTCGCGCCCGCTCGACGGCGAGGCGCGGGCGATCGTCGAGACGGTCAACGCCGCCCGCCGCCCGGTGATCGCCGTCGACCTGCCTTCCGGCATCGACGGGGCCACCGGCCGGGTGATGGGCGCGGCGATCCGCGCCGAGCTGTCGGTCACCTTCTTCCGCATGAAGCCCGGCCACCTGCTCATGCCGGGGCGGATCCACTGCGGCAAGGTGCTCGTCGCCGACATCGGCATCCGGCCGGGAGTGCTGAGCGACATCGCGCCGAAGACGATGCGCGATCTTCCCGAGCTGTGGCGCGATCATCTGCGAGCCCCCGGTCTCGCCGATCACAAGTACGCGCGCGGGCACGCGCTCGTGGTGTCGGGTCCGGCGACCCGCACCGGCGCGGCGCGACTGGCGGCGGAGGCGGCGCTGCGGGTCGGCGCCGGGCTCGTCACCGTCGCTTCGCCGCCCGACGCGCTGATGGTCAACGCCTGCCATCTGACCGCGGTGATGCTCGCCCGCATGGCGGGTGCCGCCGGTCTGGCCGAGATCCTCGCCGACACGCGCAAGAACGCCGTCGTTCTCGGCCCGGCGCTCGGGGTGGGGGAGGGAACCGCCGCCCTCGTCGCCACCGCCCTGGCGAGCCCGGCCGCCGTCGTGCTCGACGCCGATGCGCTGACCACCCTCGCCGCCGACCCGGCGCCGGCCTTCGCGGCGATCGCAGCTCGCGCCGCGCCCGTCGTGCTGACGCCCCACGACGGCGAGTTCGCCCGTTTCTTCCCCGATCTCGACGCCCGTGCCGCCGTCGACCTGCCCAAGACCGAGCGCGCCGCCCGCGCCGCCGCGCGTTCCGCCGCCGTGGTGATCCTCAAGGGCGCCGACACCGTCGTCGCCGCGCCCGACGGCCGCATGGCGATCGCCGACAACGCGCCGCCCGATCTGGCCACCGCCGGCTCCGGCGACGTCCTCGCCGGCCTCGTCGGCGGGCTCCTCGCGCGCGGCCTGCCGGCCTTCGAGGCCGCGGCGGCGGCGGTCTGGCTTCACGGCGAATGCGGCAACCGCGCCGGCCCCGGCCTGATCGCCGAAGATCTCGCCCGCCACCTCGCTCCCGTTCTCGCCGACCTCTATGAGGCCGAACGCCGCCGCGCCTGGGCGGCGGCCGACGGCGAGGAGGGGGAGGACGACGAGATCGGGTTGGGCGGGACCGATTGAGGAGGGCGGCATCGGGCGCCGGGCTTCCGCCGCGACGCCGTGAGACGGGGTGATCGCCGCTGCGCGCGGTGACGCCGGGTGCTTGCGCATCTCCCCCGCTTCGCGCTACCTCCGGAACCGTGCGGGTGTGGTGGAACTGGTAGACACAACGGATTTAGGTTCCGTCGGCGCAAGCCATGGGGGTTCGAGTCCCTTCACCCGCACCAGCCCCGCCGCGCCGCCCTCCGCGAGGATCGGATCGTCCGCCCGCGAAGTCCCCGCGTTCGGGTGTGGTTCGTGGTACGGACGCGATGAACGAAGTCTTAACGTTCCTCTGGCTTGCCTCATGAGATCCACCGGATCCGGTGATTCCAGTTCGGGGCGCACGAACCATGCGAAAATCTCACGCCATTCCCGTCGACCCGGAACGGCCGCGGGATGCTTCCGTTCTCTTCGATCTCGCCCCCGTCTCGCTCTGGCTCGAGGACTACTCGGGCGTGAAGGCGCAACTCGAACTCTGGCGCGACGAAGGGGTGGGCGATCTGCGCGCCCATCTCCTCGCCGATCTCGATCGGGTCCGCGCCTGCACCGCGCTGATCCGTGTGGTCGAGGTCAACCGCCGCACGCTCGAACTCTACGAGGCGCCCGACGCCATCCGCCTCTTCGCCGGGCTCGATCGCGTCTTCCGCGGCGAGATGCTGACCGGCCACGTCGACGAACTGATGCAGCTCTGGGAGGGCAGGGGCGGCTTCCGCGGCCAGGGCGTCAACTACACGCTCGCCGGCCGCCGTCTCGACGTGCTGGTGAACGCCACCGTCCTGCCGGGCGCCGAGGACGACTGGTCGCGCCTGCTCGTCGCCATCGACGACGTCACCGAACGCGAGACGGCGCGCCGAGCGCTCGCCGAGAGTGACGCCCACGCCCGCGGCCTCTTCGACCATTCGCCGGTGTCGCTGTGGGTTGAGGACTTCTCGGCGGTGAAGCGGCTCCTCGACGAGATCCGCGCCTGCGGCATCGACGATTTCCGCACCTTCACCGACGTCCATCCCGAGTTCGTCGAGCGCTGCATGAGCGAGATCCGAGTCCTCGACGTCAACCGCGAGACCCTGCGCATCTTCCGTGCCGCCGATCACACCGAACTGCTCCGGCGCAAGCACGAGATCTTCCGGGACGGCATGCGCCAACCCTTCCGCGAACAGCTGATCGACCTGTGGAACGGCAAGCTGATGCAGCGCCGCGAGGTGTTGAACTACTCGCTCGACGGCGACGAACTGCACTTCCTCATGCAGTTCTCCGTCCTGCCGGGTCACGAGACCGACTGGTCGCAGGTCCAGGTGGCGTTGACCGACATCACCGCGCGCAAGAAGGCCGAGGCCTATCTCGAATTCCTCGGCAAGCACGACGTTCTGACCAAGCTGCACAATCGCTCGTTCTACGTCGACGAGATCGACCGCCTGCAGCGCGGCGGCCCTTGGCCGGTGACCATCCTGCTCGCCGACCTCAACGGCCTGAAGGAGGCCAACGACCGGCTCGGCCACGCCGCCGGCGATCAGGTGCTGCGCCGCGCCGGCGAGATCCTCGCCTCCGCCGTCTCCACTCCGGCCAGTGCCGCGCGCATCGGCGGCGACGAGTTCGCACTGGTCCTGCCCGGCGGCGACGAGCGCAGCGGTGCGGAGCAGATCGAGAACATCCGTCGGCTCTGCGACCTCAACAACCAGTTCTACGGCGGCGTGCCGGTGAGTTTCGCCATCGGCGCGGCGACCGGGCGGGCCGGCGACCGGCTCGAGGAGGTCGCTCGTCGCGCCGACGCACGCATGTACGAGGACAAACGTCGCCACTATTCCGGGGGCTGACCGGCCCTGCGGGCGAGGCGGCGCGCCGGCCGATTCACGGCCGTGACCCGGCGGGAAGTGTGCCCTGCCAAGCGGCGATCGCCTCGACCGGGTGGACGAGCTGGATCACGTTGAGGGTCAGGTTGTCGCGGATCGTCACCGCGGTGAAGATCTCGAAGGCGAGCGCGACACCGATCGTCGCCCGCGCCGGCATCACCCGGGCGAGGGCGAAGCCGACGACCATCATCGCCGTGTCGGAGATCGAGTTGACGATGCTGTCGCCGGAATAGCCCTGCGCCAGCGCCTGCTCCCGATAGCGCTCGATCACCATGGGCGAATTCTCGACCAGTTCCCACGCCACCTCGATACCGAGAGCGACGGCGAGCCACGCGACCAGCGGCGCCCGCGGCAGCGCGAGCCGCGTCAGCGCGTAGAAGATCATGCCGTGGATGACGTGGCTGAACGAATACCAGTCGGCGATCTGCTGCGAATTCTCCGGCCCGCGTACGTCGCCGGCCCAGAAGCGGACGACCCCGCAGGTGCAGATCGTCGGCTGGCCGGCGTGATGGAGGATCGCGCCCTGCACGGAGACGGCCGCGGCGAAGAGGAACAGGGAGAGTAGGACGAAACGTCTGGTCTCGGTCACCGTGGCCCTCGCTTTCCTCGCCATGGATTTCGCCGGAACGATCCCCCGACGGTGCGACGCCACGACCGTCGTTGCAAGCGCCGGCGCTCGCGGGTGACCACCATCCTCGCACCCGGTCGGCGGCGGATGGCCCGGACCGAGGCCCCGCGAGCCCTTCGACGGGGTGGTCCCGCGGCATCTCGCGGGCGGGGCGCGTTCTGGCCCGGAGGGGTACCGAAAGCGAAAATTCCACACTCCATCCGGCGTCTTCCGCCGCTTTTCCCCTTGTCCTTCCCGCCCCGCGCGCTTAAGAAGCGCCACCACGGCGGGCTCGGACCAGTGACCCCCGCGCTCTCGCGCGCGTCCCCGACCCGTTCCCGCGACACAACGATTTCATCCAGGACGTCGATCCCATGCAGGTGACCGAAACCCTTTCCGAGGGCCTCAAGCGCGAACTCTCCATCACGGTGCCGGTCGCCGACCTCGTCGGTCGCCTCGACAAGCGTCTGGCCGAGATCAAGGACACCGTCCGCATCAACGGCTTCCGTCCCGGCAAGGTTCCGACCGCCCACCTGAAGCGTCTCGTCGGCGCCCAGGAGATGGCCAAGATCGTCGACGCCGTCATCGGCGAGGCGATCCGCGACGTGGTCGACGGCCGCGGCGAGCGTCCGGCGCTGAACCCCGACGTGGCGCTGGCCGAGGGCTGCGACGCGGAGAAGGTGGTCGCCGGCGAGACCGATCTCGTCTTCACCGCCGCCTACGAATTGCTGCCGACCTTCGAGATCCAGGACTGGTCCGGCATCGAGATCGAGCGTCCGGTGGTCTCCGTCTCGGAGGAGGAGGTCAAGGAGCGCCTCGACCAGCTCGCCGAGGGCAACCGTCCCTTCACCGACCGTGCCAAGACCGCCAAGGCCAAGAAGGGCGACAAGGTCAAGATCGACTTCGTCGGCACCATCGACGGCGTCGCCTTCGAGGGCGGCTCGGCCGACGACGTCGACCTCGTTCTCGGCTCCGGCCAGTTCATCCCCGGCTTCGAGGACCAGCTGATCGGCCACAAGACCGGCGACGACGTCACCGTGAAGGTCTCCTTCCCGGCCGACTACGGCGCCGCCCACCTCGCCGGCAAGGAAGCCGAGTTCGCCTGCAAGGTGAAGGGCGTCGCCTCCCCGGGCGAGCTCAAGGTCGACGACGAGTGGGCCAAGGGCCTCGGCCTCGAGAGCCTCGAGAAGCTCCAGGAGATCATCAAGGAGCAGATCGCCTCGCAGTACGCCGGCGCCACCCGCGCCAAGGTCAAGCGCGCCCTCCTCGACAAGCTCGACGAGCAGTACCGCTTCGACCTTCCCTCCAAGCTGGTCGAAGGCGAGTTCGAGAACATCTGGGCCCAGGCCCAGCAGGAACTGGCGCAGGCCGGCAAGACCTTCGCCGACGAGAACACCACCGAGGACGAGGCCAAGGCCGACTATCGCAAGATCGCCGAACGCCGCGTCCGTCTCGGTCTGGTGCTCTCCGAGGTCGGCGAGAAGCGTGAGGTCAAGGTCACCGACGAGGAAGTGTCGCGCGCCCTGATCGAGCGCGCCCGCCAGTTCCCCGGCCAGGAGAAGCAGGTGTTCGACTACTTCCGCTCGAACGCCATGGCGCTCGCCTCGCTGCGCGCCCCGATCTTCGAGGAGAAGGTCGTCGACCTGATCGTCTCCGAGGCCAAGGTGACCGACAAGGAAATCACCAAGGACGAACTGATGAAGGACGACGACGAGGCGTGATCCTCGGCGATTCGAGCCTCGTTCTCGCGTCTTCACGAACGAATGAGCGGCCCGCCCCTCCGGCGGGCCGTCGCCGTTTCTTCATGATCCACTCGCGAAAACGCCCGTAACAGTCGGATGATGAGCAGGAATTTCGAAATCGTTCGGAGCGTTGACGATAACCCGCGAGGAAATCCGACGGGCCGGTCCGCGCCCCTTCCTTCTCCGCCCCCCAAGCTATATGTATCGAAAAACCGGCTTCCGCCCGCGCGCCGGCGGTGATCCGGAGGCGTGGACGTCGCGCAGGAATGTGCCGTTCGGGTCGATCCGCTTCGCGGATGGGCGACCGGGCGGCGGGATCGATGAACGTTTCAGGTGAGCCTATGCAGGATCCGGTAGAGACCTACATGAGCATGCTGGTGCCGATGGTGGTGGAGACCACCAACCGTGGCGAGCGTGCCTACGACATCTATTCGCGGCTCCTCAAGGAACGCATCATCTTCATCACCGGGCCGGTCGAGGACTACATGGCCACGCTGGTCTGCGCCCAGCTGCTGTTCCTCGAGGCGGAAAACCCGAACAAAGAGATCTCCATGTACATTAACTCGCCGGGCGGTTCCGTCACGGCGGGTCTGGCGATCTACGACACCATGCAGTTCATCAAGCCCGCGGTGTCGACGCTCTGTGTCGGTCAGGCCGCCTCGATGGGTTCGCTGCTGCTCGCCGCCGGCGAGAAGGGCTCGCGCTTCTGCCTGCCCAATTCGCGGGTGATGGTGCACCAGCCCTCGGCCGGCTTCCGCGGTCAGGCGACCGACATCGCCATCCGCGCCCAGGAGATCCTGTCGCTGAAGCAACGGCTGAACGAGATCTACGTCACCCACACCGGTCAGACGCTCGACGCGATCCATGAGGCGTTGGAGCGCGACAACTTCATGACCGCCGAGGGCGCCAAGGCCTTCGGACTGGTCGACGACGTCATCACCTCGCGCGCCGCGCTCGAGGCGGCGGCGGGTTGAATTCGCGGAGGTCCGAACCCATGTTCGGGCGTTCGTGGAACGTATTTCGCTTCGCTCACGGGCGACGTGAAGGATCGCGGAAGCCGCTTCGCGAAGGCGATGCCGGGCCGCGGTGAATGGAATGGCGCGGTCTCTCGATGTAGAGAGCCGCCGAACCGACGAACGGCGCTCGACGCGCCGGCCGCGGGCGAGTGCGAGGTGGTCGCGGCCGTTAAGACGGCTTTGATCATTGCAGCCCTAGCATCGAGCGGTCGAAGGGGAGGCGGATTCGCTAGGGATCGGCGGTGCGGGAGCATCGTCGGACCGCGCGGGCCACGGGTGGTGCATCTGGCGCCGGCCGACCTGCGAGAGCCGCGAAGACGAGGTCGACGATGAGCAAAGTCACCGGAAGCGACACCAAGAACACCCTCTACTGCTCGTTCTGCGGCAAGTCGCAACACGAAGTCAGGAAGCTCATCGCCGGGCCGACCGTCTTCATCTGCGACGAGTGCGTCGAGTTGTGCATGGACATCATCCGCGAGGAGAACAAATCCTCGCTGGTGAAGTCGCGCGACGGCATTCCGACGCCGCGTGAGATCCGCAAGGTTCTCGACGACTACGTCATCGGCCAGGAACACGCCAAGAAGGTGCTGTCGGTCGCCGTCCACAATCACTACAAGCGGCTGAACCACGCTTCTAAGAACAACGACGTCGAACTGGCGAAGTCGAACGTTCTGCTGATCGGTCCGACCGGCACCGGCAAGACGCTGCTCGCCCAGACGCTCGCCCGCATCCTCGACGTGCCCTTCACCATGTCGGACGCGACGACGCTGACCGAAGCCGGCTATGTCGGCGAGGACGTCGAGAACATCATCCTGAAGCTGCTCCAGTCGGCCGACTACAACGTCGAGCGGGCTCAGCGCGGCATCGTCTACATCGACGAGGTCGACAAGATCAGCCGCAAGTCCGACAACCCGTCGATCACCCGCGACGTGTCGGGCGAGGGCGTGCAGCAGGCGCTCCTGAAGATCATGGAGGGCACGGTCGCGTCCGTTCCGCCGCAGGGCGGCCGCAAGCACCCGCAGCAGGAATTCCTCCAAGTCGACACGACCAACATCCTGTTCATCGTCGGCGGCGCTTTCGCCGGCCTCGACCGCATCATCTCCGACCGCGGCCGCGGCACCTCGATCGGCTTCAAGGCCAAGGTGCAGGCGCCGGAAGACCGCCGCACCGGCGCGATCTTCCGCGAGGTCGAGCCGGAGGATCTGGTCAAGTTCGGCCTCATCCCCGAGTTCATCGGCCGCCTGCCGATCATCGCGACGCTCGAGGACCTCGACGAGGCGGCTCTGGTCGAGATCCTGACCGCGCCGAAGAACGCGCTCGCTCGCCAATACCAGCGGCTGTTCGAGATGGAGGGCGTCGAACTGGTGTTCACCGACGAGGCGTTGAAGGCGATCGCCAAGAAGGCGATCGAGCGCAAGACCGGTGCGCGCGGCCTGCGTTCGATCCTCGAGGGCATCCTGCTCGAGACCATGTTCGAGCTGCCCGGCCTCAAGGGCGTCAAGGAGATCGTCATCTCGCCCGAGGTGGTGACCGGCAACGCCCGCCCGCTCTACACCTACGAGGACGAGGCGGAGGCCGCGTCTTCGGCCTGACGTCTCCTCGACCGAATCCGACACGCGAACGCCCGACGGCCCGAGGTCGTCGGGCGTTCGCGTGTCCGCGCTCCCGATGTTCCGTCTGAACGCCGCGCCGACTCGGTCGACCCCGTCCCGGGGAGTGCTCGAACCGCGTTTCCGTCGCGCGGCACGAACCCGCGGCGGTCGTCCGAGCGGCCCGTTCGGGCGGGTCAACACACTGGTACCACGAAAGAATTCGGGCCGTGGCTTCCGTCCGGGGAGATCACCGGCCTTTTCCTTGACTTGCGGCCTTCCGGTAGCCACCTAATGGGAGAACGAGACGGTCGGATGAGATCGCGTCGTCATGCCCCTTCGGGGTGATGGACGCGAGGCTCTGCCGAGCGGCGTGTCGCGACGAGGACCCAGGTCTGCGGCGGCGCGTGGCGCGGAGACGGTCGCGGTCCGGCGCCGAACCGGGGCACGAATCCTGCACGGGTTTGCGGCGACGAGACGAGAGAGGACTGAGGAATGACCGTCGAGAACCTCCCGGAAACGACCGACGCTCCGCACGACGACATCTTCGCCGTGCTGCCGCTGCGCGACATCGTCGTCTTCCCGCACATGATCGTGCCGCTGTTCGTCGGCCGCGAGAAGTCGATCCGCGCCCTCGAGCAGGTGATGAAGGCCGACAAGCAGATCCTGCTGGCGACCCAGAAGAACGCCGCAGACGACGATCCGTCGACCGACCAGATCTATCGCATCGGCACGCTCGCCTCGGTCCTGCAGTTGCTCAAGCTGCCCGATGGCACCGTCAAGGTGCTGGTCGAGGGCGCCTCTCGCGCCGAGATCGTCGAATTCGTCGAACGCTCCGACATCTTCGAGGCGCGCGCCCACGTGGTCGCCGAAGAGGTCGGGCCGCAGGTCGAGATGGAGGCGCTCGCCCGCTCGGTGGTCTCCGAGTTCGAGAATTACGTGAAGCTCAACAAGAAGGTCTCGCCCGAAGTCCTCGGGACGGTGAACCAGATCACCGACCACTCCAAGCTCGCCGACACCGTCGCCTCGCATCTCGCGGTGAAGATCCCCGAGAAGCAGGAACTGCTCGCCGTCACCTCGGTCGGTGCCAGGCTCGAGAAGGTGCTCGGCTTCATGGAGAGCGAGATCTCGGTCCTTCAGGTCGAGAAGCGCATCCGCTCGCGCGTCAAGCGCCAGATGGAGAAGACCCAGCGCGAGTACTATCTCAACGAGCAGATCAAGGCGATCCAGAAGGAACTCGGCGACGGCGACGAGGCCCGCGACGAGCTCGCCGAGCTCGAGGAGCGCATCGTCAAGACCAAGCTGTCGAAGGAGGCCCGCGAGAAGGCGACCGGCGAGCTGAAGAAGCTGCGCCAGATGTCGCCGATGTCGGCGGAAGCCACCGTGGTGCGCAACTACCTCGACTGGCTGCTCGGCATCCCCTGGTCGAAGAAGTCGAAGCTCAAGCAGGACCTGGTCAACGCCCAGGACGTGCTCGATCACGACCACTACGGCCTCGACAAGGTCAAGGAGCGCATCGTCGAGTATCTCGCGGTACAGTCGCGCGCCAACAAGCTCAAGGGCCCGATCCTCTGTCTCGTCGGCCCTCCGGGCGTCGGCAAGACCTCGCTCGGCAAATCGATCGCCAGGGCGACGGGGCGCGAATTCGTGCGCGTCTCGCTCGGCGGCGTGCGCGACGAGGCCGAGATCCGCGGTCACCGCCGCACCTACATCGGCTCCATGCCCGGTAAGGTCGTGCAGTCGATGCGCAAGGCGAAGAAGTCCAATCCGCTCTTCCTGCTCGACGAGATCGACAAGATGGGCATGGATTTCCGCGGGGATCCGTCGTCCGCCCTGCTCGAGGTGCTCGATCCGGAGCAGAACTCCACCTTCATGGACCACTACCTCGAGGTCGAATACGACCTTTCGGATGTGATGTTCGTGACCACGGCGAACACGCTGAACATCCCGGCGCCGCTGATGGACCGCATGGAGATCATCCGCATCGCCGGCTACACCGAAGACGAGAAGGTCGAGATCGCCCATCGCCACCTGATCCCCAAGACCATGAAGGATCATGGGCTCAAGAAGGACGAGTATTCCATCGACGACGAGGCGCTTCGCGAGATCATCCGCACCTACACGCGGGAAGCCGGCGTGCGCAATCTCGAGCGCGAACTCGCCACGCTCGCCCGCAAGGCGACCAAGGAACTGGTGCTGAAGAAGACCGACGTGGTCGCCGTCGACGGCGCCAAGCTCGCCGAATATCTCGGCGTGCCGCGTTTCCGCCACGGCGAGGCCGAGGCCGAGGATCAGGTCGGCGTCGTCACCGGTCTGGCATGGACCGAGGTCGGCGGTGAACTCCTCACCATCGAGGCGGTCACCATGCCGGGCAAGGGCCGTATGACGGTCACCGGCAACCTGCGCGACGTGATGAAGGAATCGATCTCCGCGGCGGCCTCCTACGTCCGCTCGCGCGCCCTCGATTTCGGCATCGAGCCGCCGCTGTTCGAGAAGCGTGACGTTCACGTCCACGTGCCGGAGGGCGCCACCCCGAAGGACGGTCCTTCGGCCGGAACCGCGATGGCCACCTGCATCGTCTCGGTGCTGACCGGCATCCCGGCGCGGCACGACGTGGCGATGACCGGTGAGGTGACCCTGCGCGGCCGTGTCCTGCCGATCGGCGGCCTCAAGGAGAAGCTGCTGGCGGCGCTGCGCGGCGGCATCGCGAAGGTGTTGATCCCGGCGGAGAACGCCAAGGATCTCGCCGAGATCCCCGAGAACGTGAAGAGCGGCCTCGAGATCGTGCCGGTCAGTCGGATGGACGAGGTTCTCTCCCATGCCCTGACCCGCATGCCGGAGCGCATCGAATGGGAAGAGCCGGCCTCCGGACCGGCTTCCGCGACCGACGACGATGCGGCCGGTGTGACCGCCCACTGAGGCGATTCGAGCCGACCGAACGCGCGACGAAGGCCCCGCGGCACCCCTGCCGCGGGGCCTTCGTCGTCTCCGGATCGGGGGATGACGGCGGATGAAGAGAGAATTTTCGCTTTTCGGTCGAAAATCGACGCCGGATGAAGAAAAAAGCCTTGCGAAGCGCCGCTTTTCGGGGCTTGTGGCGCTGTCCGGCCCGGCCACGCGGTACTCCACCGCGGGTGTCGAGTGGACCGCCCATTCCGGCGTGGCGAGGTGACGATCCGGCGGAAGATCGCCCCTCCATCCGCGTCCGGTAGCACCATCGGTGGCCACGCCGAGCTACCGCCAGTCCAGAACCGAAGGAAGCACGACATGAACAAGAACGACCTGATCGCCGAAGTGGCGGCCAAGACCGGTCAGACCAAGGTTGCGGCCGGCGAGGCCGTCGAGGCCACCTTCGACGCGATCACGGCCGCCCTCGCCAAGGGCGACGACGTGAAGATCGCCGGCTTCGGCAATTTCGTCGTCTCCACGCGCGCCGCCTCCGAGGGTCGCAACCCGCGCACCGGCGAGACCATCGCGATCCCGGCGCAGAAGGCTGCCAAGTTCCGCGCCGGCAAGGCGCTCAAGGATGCCGTCAACGGCTGATGCGACGAGGCCGGCTCCCATTGCCGGCCCGCCGTACCATCACCGGCGCCGACGCGTCGAACGACATCGAACGATCCGGCACGCCACCCGCGCCGGATCGTTTTTTTCGTGTACCACCTCCGGACCCGGTTCCGGCTGCGCGCCGAGTTCGCCGCACCCCGTCTCGCGAAGCGCCCCCGACGGCCCGATCCGAGGTCTCGCCCGCCCTTTTCCACGCGGCGCCGATCTGCTATCGCTGCCCGCGCGCAGGCCCGTCGAACGTCGAGCCGCAGCGCCGTGCCCGCCCGGCGGGTGACGACGACGGGGGCGGTTAGCTCAGCGGTAGAGCGACGGTTTTACACGCCGTTGGTCGGGGGTTCGATCCCCTCACCGCCCACCATCGCGCCCGGTCTCGATCGATGGACACCTCGATCATCCCCTCGCCGGACCCGCCTTCGTCGGCGTGGGTGGGGGGCGACATGGTGACTTCGGTCGCCGGAAGTACGTGTTCCGCACGCCTCCTCGCCGATTTGGGGCTTGGTCTTCCTCTCCTCACGGGGCACCATCGACCAGGGTCCGACGATGGACATTGCCGGTGGCTCCGCCCGCCGACGGGCCCGGAGGCTCGCGAGAAGCCGACGAAGAACGAGACCGGGGGGAACGGGGATGGCGGCGACGGACGACTGGTTGCAGTACTGGAACGGCGACGTTTCACTCTATGTCGGCCCGCGTCATCTCGAGGCGCACTACGAAGGCCTCTTCCGCGCCGTGCGGCCGCTGTTGCCGCCGGCTCCCTTCACCGTGCTCGACTACGGTTGCGGTGAGGCGTTGATGGCGCCGCGGTTCGCGGCCGCGGGTGCATCCGTCCTGCTCCACGACGCCGCCGCGGCGCGAGCCGACGTCCTGCGCCGACGCTTCCGCGACCACGGGGCGATCACCGTCGTCGACGACCTCGCCACCGTTTCCGCGACCTGCGATCTCGCGCTGCTGATCTCGGTGCTCCAGTACATCCCGCGGGCCGATCTGCCGGCGATCCTCGGCCGATTGCGGACCTGCCTGAAACCGGGCGGCCGGTTGGTGATCGGCGACATCCTCGCTCCCGACAACGGCGTCGTCGCCGACGTCGCGGCGCTGCTGCGCTTCGGCTGGCGGGAAGGCTTCCTCCTCGCCGCCATCGGTGGACTGGCGCGCACGCTGCGTTCGGATTACGGCCGTCTGCGCAATAGCCTCGGGCTCACCACCTGGACGCTCGACGACCTCGCCGGCGTGCTCGACGCCGCCGGGTTCACCGCCGAACCGCTCGGCTGGAACATCGGCCACGCCGAACATCGCCGCTCGCTCGTCGCCACCGCTCGCTGACGGCGCTCACGCCGCTCCGGTCGGCGCCGCGAGGGCGTCGTCGATCAGGGCCGTCACGGCCCGCCACAACGGGCTCGCCGGCTCGCGCAGGCGCTCGATCACCGAGAAATGGTCGTCGCCGGGGCTCTCGAACTCCGTCGCCCGATGTCCGGCCGCCCGCCAGGCCGCCGCCATCCGCCGGTTCTGCTCGAGGAAGGCCTCCGTCTCGGCGGCGCCCACGGCGAAGAGCGCCGGGGCGGCCTGCGCGCCCACCCGATGGATCGGCGACGCGGCCCGCGCCGTCGCGCGGTCGAGGCCGAGGGCGGCGTTGAGCGACGTCGCGATCAGCGGCTCGAGATCGTAGACGCCGCTGATCGCCACGACGCCGGCGATCGGCCCGCCGGGCCCGGCGTTCGCCGCCAGCGTCAGTTCCACCGCGAGATGGGCGCCCGCCGAGTGCCCGGCGGCGATGACCGGCAGGTCGCACCCGCGAGCCGCCCGGCCGTGGGCGCGCACCGCCGGGAGGGAGGCGCAGGCCGACCGGATCAATTCGGCCATGCTCACCTCCGGGCAGAGCGGGTAGCCGACGGTGGCGACGTCGAGGCCGAGGCCGGCGAAGATCGGCATCAGGCAGCGGAACAGCGTGCGATCGCGCATCTGCCAGTAGCCGGGATGGAAATAGACGAGGAGGCCGCGCGCCTCGCCCTCGGCGGCGAAGCGATCGAAGCGCTCGCGCGGCCGGTCGCCGAAACCGATGTCCCCGGTGAAGCGGGGATGATGCGCCACCTCGGCGCTCGCCGCCTCGAAGCCGGCGATCGTCGCCGGCCAGTGGGGGCGGCGCTGGTCAATGGCATAGGCCGCCTCGTTCGTCGGATCGATGGTCATGGCGCTCTCCCGTTCGCGTCGCGGCGCCCATCCCTGCGGGCACCGGACATCTCACAGCTCCAGATGCCGGGTGGCCAGGGTACGGTCGGAGGCCAGTTCGGTCGAGGCGCCCTGCCAGACGATGCGTCCCTTCTCCATCACCAGATGGCGGTCGGAGAGGCGCATCGACGCCTCGAGGTGCTTGTCGACCACCAGGATCGCCAGCCCCTCCCGCTTCAGCTTCGTCAGTGCCGCCCAGATCTCGTCGCGCAGCACCGGCGCCAAGCCTTCCGTCGCCTCGTCGAGGACGAGCAGGTCGGGGTTGGTCATCAGGGCGCGGCCGATCGCCAGCATCTGCTGTTCGCCGCCGGAGAGCTCGTCGCCGAGGTTGGCGCGCCGCTCGGAGAGCCGCGGGAACAGCCGGTGCACCGCTTCGAGACTCCAACGTGTCCCACGGACGGTCGAGGCGGTGGCGAGCAGGTTCTCGTCGACGGTGAGACGGGTGAAGATCTGCCGCCCCTCCGGCACCAGCCCCAGCCCCTCGCGGGCGATGGCGTAGGGTGGTCGGCCGGTCAGATCCCGCCCGCGCACGAGAACGCGCCCCGCCGTCGGCACGACGAGGCCGAAGAGGGTGCGGATGGTGGTCGACTTGCCCATGCCGTTGCGGCCCATGAGCGTCACCATCTCGCCCGGATGGACCGCGAGCGTCAGCCCGAAGAGCACCCGTGCCTCGCCGTAGCCGGCGTCGACCGCCTCGAGAGAGGCGATGGGCGTGTGATCGCTCATGGCGCCTCCTCGCCGAGATAGGCGATGCGCACCTGACGGTCGGCGCGGATCTCGTCGGCGGTTCCGGTGATCGCCACCGCGCCGCCGATCAGCACGGTGATGCGATGGGCGAGGCGGAACACCGTCGCCATGTCGTGTTCGACGATCAGCATCGGGATCTCGCCGTCGAGCGAGGCGAGGAGTTCGGTGAGCCGTTCGGTCTCCTCGCGCCCCGTGCCGGCCATCGGCTCGTCGAGCAGCAGGAAGCGCGGTTCCTGGACGAGGCCCATGGCGAGTTCCAGCGCCCGCTTCTCGCCGTGCGCCAGCGCCCCGGCGAGGACGGTCTCGCGTCCGGCGAGGCCGACTCGCCCCAACGCCGCCGCGGCGCGGTCCCCGAGGCGGCGTTCGGCGGCGAGCGGTCGGAAGAAGCGGAAGGACGAACCGTCGGTCGCCGTCGCCGCCAGTCGCACGTTGTCGAGCGCGGTGAAGCCGCCGATCACGTTCGAGGTCTGGAACACCTGGGCGAGGCCGAGCCGGGCTCGACGGGAGACGCCCATGCCGGTGACGTCGCGGCCGGCGAAGGCGACGCGGCCGCCGTCCGGGCGGATCGATCCGGCGATCTGGCCGACCAGCGTCGACTTGCCGGCGCCATTGGGGCCGATCAGGGCGTGGATTTCCCGCGCCCCGACCTCGAGCGAGACGTGGTCGGAAACGACGAGGGCGCCGTAGCGCTTCTGCAGGTCGTCGAGGCGCAGGATGGGCTCGCTCATCCGCGCCTCCCGACCAGCCGGCCGAGATCGGCGACCCGCCCCGCCACCACCGCGAGGATGATGAGGCCGAGGCCGAGCTTCCAGTATTCGGTGGTGGCGCCGAGGAACTCCTCGACCAGCACCACCGCGATCGCACCGAGCACCGCACCGGAGAGACGGCGCGAACCGCCGAGCACCACCATGACGATGAGCTCGCCGGAGCGATGCCAGTTCATCAGCGCCGGCGAGACGAAGCCGGTCTGTTCGGCCATCAGCGCCCCGGCGATACCGGCGAAGCCGGCGGCGAGGACATGGGCGACGAGGCGGGTGCGGAACACCGAGAAGCCGAGCGCCGCCGTGCGCGCCTCGTTGTCGCGCGCCGCCCTGAGCACGTGACCGAAGCGGGCGTGCACGGTTCCGTGCAGGAAGAGCGACACCGCGGCGAGGAGCCCGATGGCCAGCCAGGCGAGGTTGGCGTCGTTGCGGAAGAGCTTGACGCCGAAGACGGTGGCGCGCCCGACGATGCTCATGCCGTCGTCGCCGCCGTAGGCCGAGAGCGCCGAGAAGACGAAATATGCCATCTGGGCGAAGGCGAGCGTGATCATGATGAAGTAGACGCCGCGCGTCCTCAGCGCCAAAGCGCCGGTCGGCGCGGCGAAGGCGGCGGCGCCGAGGAAGGCGAGGGGGACGAGGGCGAAGACGTCCCGTATCCCCGCCTCGCCGGCGATCAGTACCACGTAGGCGCCGATGCCGAAGGGCGCGGCGTGGCCGAAGCTGACGAGCCCGCCCTGCCCGAGCACGAAGCCGAGGGAGAGGGCGGCGAGCGCCAGGATCGCGGCGCGGGTGGCGAGCGTCGTCCAGAAGCTCTGGCCGAACACCTGCGCCGCGACGACGACCAGCGCCAGCCCGACGATCGCCGACGCGGGATGGAGGAGGACGGCGACGACGCGTCCGGCGAGGGTGGGAGAGGGCGTGGCGGTCATTTCGTCCAGGTCGCCCGTTCACCGGTGAAGAGGCCGGACGGCTTGAAGATCAGCACCGCCGCCATGAACAGATAGATCGCCATCGAAGCGATCGCCGGGCCGGCCTGCGCCGCCGACGACCGGTCGACGACGAGCCGCAGCAGGTCGGTGGCGAAGGCGCGCCCGAGCGTGTCGACGAGGCCGACGATCAGCGAGGCGACCAGCGCGCCTCGCACCGAGCCGATGCCGCCGATGACGATGACGACGAAGGCGAGGATCAGCACCGTGTCGCCCATGTGCGGTTCGACCGACAGGATCGGCCCGGCCATCGCCCCGGAGAACCCGGCGAGCATGGCGCCGAAGGCGAAGACGAAAAGGAACAGCCGGTCGATGTCGACGCCGAGGGCCGAGACCATCTCCGGATGGGTCGAACCGGCGCGCACCAACATGCCGATCCGCGTCCGCGTGATCAGGAACCACAACAGGAAGGCGACGAAGAGTCCGCTGGCGATGATCACCAGCCGCCACACCGGGTAGAGCAGCCCCGGCATCAGCGCCACCGAGCCGGACAGCGCCTCCGGCACGGCGAGCGCGATCGGCGCCGGCCCGAAGATCATCTTCACCCCGTCGGTCGCCACCAGGATGACGCCGAAGGTGGCGAGCACCTGCTCGAGATGATCGCGCCGGGTGAGATGGCGGAAGAGCACCATCTCCATCACCAGCCCCAGAACCAGCGCCGCGGCGAGGCCGACGAGGAGGCCGAGGCCGAAATGCCCGGTCGCCGCCACCGCCGTCGCCGTCAGATAGGCGCCCACCATGTACTGGACGCCGTGGGCGAGGTTGACGAAGTCCATCACCCCGAAGACCAGTGTCAATCCGGCCGCGACCAGGAACAGGATCACGCCGAACTGCAGGCCGTTGAGGATCTGGACGAGGAGCAGGGTGAAGGACATCGAACCGGTGATCTGGTGGATGGAACGCCCTCGGGGCATCGATCCACGACGTTGAACTCTGTGATTTCGCTCGGCCGTCATCCCCGGCGAGCGGAGAGAGGGAAGGGGATCCAGCGCGGCGCCGCCACGCGGCGAGGGCTCCGAGAAACTCCGAGACGCCGCCCTGGATCCCCTTCCCCTCCGCTTCGCTCCGGCCGGGGATGAAGGCCGAGGAGACTTCCACGCATCGAGTCTAGCGCGGCCTCGCCCCGGGTCTTCCTCCCCCTCGCGGGGGAGGTGGCCCGGCGAAGCCGGGTCGGCGCAGCGTGGTCGGCATCGATCGGATCGCCACCGCGACCCGGCGGTTCTCGTCTGGCGAGGACCCCCCACCCCGACCCTCCCCCGCAAGGGGGGAGGGAGCGCTCCGTGCACGAGGGGGAGGGAGGGACCGTCCTCATTTCAGCGGGCAGGCCGCTCCATAGGTGTCGCCGGCCTTGTCGAAGACCTTGGAGACGATCTCGGTGGCGTACTTGCCGTCGGCCCGCTTCACCGCCTTGACGACGTAGAAGTCCTGCTTCGGGAAGCCGTTCGGCGAGAACGAGAACGAGCCGCGCACCGACTTGAACGGCGCCGCGAGCAGCGCCTTGCGGAAGGCGGCCTTGTCGGCGACCTTGCCGCCGGTCGCCTTGAGCGCGCCGTCGATCAGCTTGGCCGCGTCATACCCTTGCGCCGCGTAGAGCGACGGGACGACGCCGTACTCCTTCTCGTAGGCGGCGACGAAGGCCTTGTTCTCGGCCGTGTCGAGGTTGGGCGCCCATTCCGCACCGGAGAGGAGCCCGAGGGCCGCGTCCTGGGTGGCGGGCAAGGTGGTCTCGTCGACGGTGAAGGCCGACAGGAACGGGATCTTGGCGCCGAGGCCCGCCTGGGCCCATTGCTTGACCAGGTTCACGCCCATGCCGCCCGGCATGAAGGTGAAGACCGCGTCGGGGTTCGCCGCGGCGATCTTGGTCAGTTCGGCGGAGAAGTCGAGCTGGCCGAGGGGCGTGAAGATCTCGTCGATCACCTCGCCCTTGTAGGCGCGCTTGAAGCCGGCCATCGAGTCCTTGCCGGCCTGATAGTTGGGTGTCATCAGCACGACCTTCTTGTAGCCCTTCGACTGGGCGTAGGCGCCCATCGTCTCGTGGTTCTGGTCATTCTGATAGGAAGCTGAGAAGAAGAACGGCGAGCAGCCGGCGCCGGCCAGCGGCGAAGGGCCGGCGTTGGCCGAGATCAGGTGGGTCTCGTTCTCGAACACCGGCTTGGCGATCGCCATCATCACGTTGGAGAAGACGACGCCGGCGATCACGTCGACCTTGTCGCGCTCCATCAGCGCCTTGACCTTGGTGACGGCGACGTCGGGCTTCAACTCGTCGTCGACGACGATCACCTCGGTCGGCTGGCCGCCGAGCTTGCCGCCGAGCTCCTTCACCGCCAGTTGGAAGCCGTCGCGCATGTGGACGCCGAGGGCGGCGGACGGACCCGAGAGCGTGGAGACGAAACCGATCTTGATCGGGTCGGCCGCGGCGAGGCCGGTACCGGCGAGGAGGGTCGCCGCGAACGCGGCCATGCGGGTCGAGTGCTGCATCGTACTCACCTTCTTCTTCGTCGGCGCGACCATGGGACCGCGCGGGGATCGCCCGGCTCGCCGGCGGCATCCGGCGAGGGTGCCTCCGCCGCCCGATCGCCGCGACGGCGGGGAACGGATCACCCCCCGCGCCGGCTCCCGGATCGGCGGGAACGCGCACCGCCGACATTTATAATGAGGTTTCTCCGAATTGCACCCGCCGGCGCGCGCGTCGGCGTCCGTCCCTCGCACCGATCCGGTCGGCCGGCTCGGCTCGGTGCGGAAGGGGTGGCGGATGCTCGCGTCCGCTAGGCTCTGTACTCAATTAGGGATCCCCAGTTTGCGCTGCCTGTGATTCAAACCTCTGAATAGGCGGAGGTCGGGCATGGCGGGGATTTTCTGGTTGAGCGATAGCGAGTGGGTGAAGATCGAG
>JAOTSD010000078.1 GCA_030247555.1 Siculibacillus sp.
AGACCATACCGCCCGCGGCGAAGGGCCGGACCCTGCCGGCCGCGACCACGCCGCCGTCGGCGAAGCCGAAGAGGCCGCCGACGAGGCTCGTCAGCCCGCCGGCCAGGGGGCTCAACGCCCGGTCGAGCATCTTGCTCGCCAGCCGCTCGGCGAGGCCGCGCAGCACCGCGTCGAGCCCCTTGCCCTGAACGATCGCGCCCTTCAGCGCCGTGGTCAGCGACCGCCCGAAGGTGGTGGAGAGGCCGGAGAGATCGGCGAAGGTGGCGGCGAGGCCCTCGGCAACGCCGGCGACCTCGCCGAGTTCGGTGGAGTCGGACATCCGCAATTCCTCAGGACGGGTCGGGGAAACGGGCCATCAGCCGTTCCAACGCCGGTCGATCGAGCGGCGGTGGGGCCGTGGCGGGAGCGAAGCAGGCGGCGAGTTCGAGCGGCGTCATCGCCCAGAAGGCCGCCGGGGCCAGACCCCAGCGGGAAAAGGCGAGCCGCATCACCGCGTCCCAGGGGAAGGGCTCGCCGCCCCCGGGACGCCGGAAGGGAGGGCGGTCGCCCTCCCCTCGCCACCCGACGGATCGCCGGCGTCGGCCGAGGCCGTGCCGAAGGTCAGCTCGAGCAGGTCGGCGACCTGCGCCGCGATCGCCGTGAGGCCACCGTCGACCCGCAGCCGCGACACCTCGTCGTCGGTGATGGCCCGACCGCCGCCACGCAGGCCGGCGGCGAAGACGCGCATCAGGTCGAGCGCCGAGAGCCGCCCGGTGGCGAAGCGTTCGGCGAGGGCGACGAGATCACCGACGCCGAAGGCGGTCTCCAGTTCGGCGAGCGCGCCGAGGGTGAGGCAGAGGACCGCGGGTTCGCCGTCCACCACCGCGGCGATCTCGCCGCGTCGTCGATTGGCCATGGCGTCAACTCTCGGTGAAGGTGAGCGCGCCGGCCGATTCCAGCGCCAGTTCGAAGCTCATCTCGCCGTCGTGCTCACCGGAGAACTCCAGCGAGGCGAGGAGGAAGGGGCCCTCCACCGTGCCGAAGTCGGGCAACACGACCCGCCAGGGGCGGATCGCCCCGGCGAAGAAGACGGCTCGCACCGCGGCGTCGGAGGCGTCGTCACGGAACACCCCGGCGCCTGAGACGCGGGCGCGGCGCACACCGGCGCCGCCGAGCAGTTCGCGCCAGCGTTCCGGACTGTCGCCGGTGGTCACGTCGATGGTGTCGGTGGAGAAGTCGAGGCGGCGCGAACGCAGTCCGGCGACCGTGACGAAGGTGCCGGTGTCGGCCTCGTCGAGTTTCAGCAGCAGGTCCCTGCCGCGTTGGATGGCCATGATCGGGACTCCCGGATCGGTGGGGTCAGAGCGGTTCGGTGAGGGCGACGAAGCGCAGGACCGCCTCGGCGGTTAGGCGGTCCCTGCGCAGCCGCAACTCGGTGGCGTCGCGGCGCAACAGCACCAGGCGGTGACCGCCGAGAGCGAGATCGCTCGCCTCGAGCGCGGTCTCGATCAGCCCGGCGAGCGCGGCGACTTCGCGTCGGCCGCCCTTGCGCGAGAACAGCCGCAACGACAGGCGATGTTCGGCGAGCGGGGCGTCGAGGCCGGAACGATCGCGGCTCACCGCCTCGTCGACGACGAGGTGCGGGAAGGCCGCATCGCGCGGGGCGGCATCGTGGATCCGGCCGGCGAGAGGCGAGGCGGCGACGGCGGGGTCGTCGCGCAGCCGTTCCAGCACGGCCATCTGCAGGGCGAGTGCGGCGGTCATCGACCTTCCTCCTCGGCGAGGACGACGAGACGACGGCGACGCTCGTCGAGATCGCGGGCGGCGACGATGCGGAAGACGCGATCGCCGAGGCGCAGTCGGTCGCGGCTGGTGACGTCGGCGCGCCAGCGCATCTCGATGCGGAGACCGGCGGTGCCGGTCGGAGCGTCCCCGGCGATGGTCTCGCCCGCCGAGAGCGGGGTGATCGCGGCGAAGACGGTGTCGACCGCGGTCCACGACGTCTCGTCGTCGTCTACGACGGCGCGCTCGAGCGTCAACCCGTGGCGCAACTCGCCGATGGGCAGGGGCGCGGTCATGTCAGCCTCATCACCCGGAAGGGGGCGACAAGAGCCTCGAAGGCGGCCGCCACGCGCGAGGGCACGATGCCGTAGGCGAGGCCCTCGCGATCCTCGTACCAACGGGCGACGAGGGTCATGACGGCGAGGCGCAACGGCTGCGGCACCTCGAGGCCGGACGGGCCGTAGCCGGCGACGACGTCGATCTCGATGCCGTTGACGGCCCGGCCGGGATGCGGCGCGGCCCCGGTGAAGACGAGGCGAGCCGGTTGCGAGGCGACGTCGAGCAGCCGATCGGTCGGCGCGAGCTCGGTCGGTTCGCCGTCGGCGTCGTAGACGGTCACCGCGGCGATCGACTTCACCGGCGCGATCGGGATGGCGACATGGCCGTCGCTCGGCCAGTCGTCGCGGTAGATCCGCCAGGTCTGGTCGATCAGCACCCGCCGGGTGGCGCTCTCCACCTGGATGCGGGCGGCGGTGATCATGGCGGCGACGTAGTCGTCGTCGTCCGAACCGGTCAGGCGCAGATGCGCCTTGGCCTCGGCGAGGGTCACCGGCTCGATCGCCGGTGGGTCGATCAGGATGGCGGACATGGCGGTTTCCGGAGGTTGGAGGAGCGGCTCGGCGGCGGGAGGGAGGGGCGCACCGCCGAGCCGCGGTCGGCATCGGGCCGGAGCACGTGGGGCGTCGGAGCCGGCGACCTTCGCCGCCCGCTCCGGTCGGGCTCAGGCCGTGCCGAACTTGAGAAGCTTGATGGCTTCGAAGTCCTGGACGCCGCCGCCGACGCGCTTGGTCGTGTAGAAGAGCACGTAGGGCTTGGCGGAGTAGGGATCGCGCAGGGTCCGGACGCCGAGCCGGTCGACCACCAGATAGCCGCGCCTGAAGTCGCCGAAGGCGATGGGGAAGGCGTCGGTGGCGATCGCCGGCATGTCCTCGGCTTCGACCACGGGGAAGTTCAGCAGGCTCGCCTGCGCCCCGGCGGTGGTCGGCGGCGCCCAGAGATAGTTGCCGTCGGCGTCCTTGAGCTTGCGGATCTCGCCCTGGGTGCGGCGACTCATCACCCAGGTGGCGTTCTGGCGGTGGCCCGCCTTCAACGCGTAGACGAGGTCGATCAGCACGTCGGAGGGATCGGAGGCCGGCAGGGCGCCGGCGGCCCCGGTGGCGACGTAGCCGAGCGAGCCCCAGGCCCAGCTCGCCTCCGCCACTTTCGGGTAGGCCATGAAGCCCTTCGGCTTCGACAGGCCGTCGCCGGAGACGAAGGCGGCGCCCTCCTGTTCGGCGAAGGCCTGCTGCACCTCCTCGGCGATCCACGCCTCGACGTCGATCGCCGCGTCGTCGAGCAGCGCCGCGGTCGCCGCCGGCATGGCGTAGAGTTCCATGGTCGGGAAGGCGAGCTGCTGGAGCTGCTGGCCGGTGGTCTCGGGGCGGGCGGCGGTCTCCGCGACCCAGCCGACGGCCGGGCCGGCGGCGGAATAGGGCTTGTTGAAGACCGCGCCGGAGACCTGCCGGGTTCCGGCGATGGCGCGGATCGGCGAGATCTGGGCGAGGCGGCGCATCACTTCGCGTTCGAGCTCGGCCGGGACGAGGTAGCCGCCGTCGGTGGCCGAGCCGATCGACAGAGCCTTCTCCTCGAGCCGTCGCAGATCGGCGTCGCGACCGTTGCGGATGTAGCCCTCGAAGGCCGCCTCGTGCTCGGCGGCGGCCGGGGTGAGACCGGCGCGCTCGAGACCGAGGCTCGGGCGGGCCGCCTTCAGCGCCAGATCGTCGGCGAGCCGGCGGCTCTCCTCCATGGCGCGATCGATGCGCGACATCTTATCCTCGATCAGCGGATCGGCGACGCCGCGCCGTTCGATCTCGGCGAGACGGCGATCGTTCTCGGCCTTCCAGGATTCGAAGCCGGAGCGGAAGTCGTCGAAAGCGCGGTCGACCTCGGAGAGCGAGGCCGACTTGATCTCCGGGGCGAGGGCACCGGAAAGATCGTGGGCGGATGCGAGTTCGGTCATGGGGAATTCACCTCGTGGGTTCGAACGAGCGGCCCGCACGCCGGATGGTGGCGGCGAGGTCGGCCTCTGCGGTGGTGCGCGGGTGGGCGGCGGTCTCGATGCGGGCGACGCGGGCGTCGATCTGCATCGGGAAGGTGACGAGCGAGATCTCCCAGAGATCGATCGCCCTGAGCCGGCGGACGCCGGACTTCTGGTCGCGACGGCCGGCGACGGCGCGGAAGCCGATCGACAGGCCGTCGAGAACGCCCGCCCGCATCAGCGCCGCCGCCTCGCGGGCACGGGCGATCTCCGGGAGGAGGCGGCCGCGGACGAAGAGACCGCGGGCGTCCTCGCGGATCTCGAGCCAACGGCCGATCGGCTCGGCCGGATCGTGGTGCCACAGCATCTTGACGCCTTCGGCGCCACGGCGGGTGAGCGAGGCGGCGAAGGCGCCGGGCTCGATCACGTCGTGAGCGAGGTCTTCGACACCGAAGAGCGCGGCATGACCGGAGAAGGTGCCGTCGGCGGCGACGTCGCGGACGTCGGCGACGATCAGCTTCGCCTCGGGAGCGGCGAGCGGACGAACGGGCATGTCAGGGCGTCCTCACGGAGGGCCGGCCGGCGCCGGGGCGCGGCAGACGGATGACGAGTCGGTCGACGAAGCGGGCGAAGACCTCGCGGTGGTCGAGGTCGCGCGCCGGGGTGGCGCGAGGAGGCGCGGCGGTGTCGGTCATGGGGGCGGTTCCTCGAGGGGAAGACTCAATCCGGATCGGCGAAGAGCTTTTCCAAGCGGGCGATCTCGGTGACGAAATCCTCGAAGCGGCGGTTGGAGGCGGCGATCTCGCGGATCGCCCAGACGAGCAGGCTCGACGCCCCCGACGCCCACAGGAACAGCGCGAGATGGGCGAGGTCGCCGCGCTCGAGGAAGGTTCCGGCGAGTTCGGTCACGGGTTGCTCCCCGGCGCGACGCGCGGCCCGTAGCCGACGGCGGCGCGCTTCTCGTCGTCGTCGAGGAACGCCGCCGCGCCGAGACGGGACCACAGCGCCTCGCGCTCGACCGACAGAGCCTCGACGGCGTCGGTGTCGTATCCGAGGCGCGGGTGCCCCGGCCACAACGGCGCGAGCCAGGCCTCGAGCGCCGCCGCCGTGCGGGCGACCAGCGGCAGCACGGTCAGTCGCCAGAAGGCACGATTGGCCTCGGCGTAATTGGAATAGGTGTTGTCGCCGGGGATGCCGAGCATCATCGGCGGCACGCCGAAGGCGAGGGCGATCTCGCGCGCCGCCTCGCGCTTGGCCTCGATGAAATCCATCTCTTTCGGGCTGTAGCCCATCGCCTTCCAATCGAGGCCGCCCTCGAGCAACAATGGCCGGCCGGCGTTGGCTGCGCCCTGGAAACCCTCCTCCAACTCCTTCTTCAACCGCTCGAACTGCTCCTCGGAGAGATTGACGCCGCTCTCGGCCCGATAGACCAGCGCGCCCGAGGGCCGTGCCGAATTGTCGAGCAGGGCCTTGGCCCAGGCGGAGGCCTGATTGTGGATGTCGAGCCCGGTCAGCGCCGCCTCGAGCGGCGCGAGGCCGTAGTGGTCGTTCGCCGGGTTGAAGGTCTTCAGGTGGAGGATCGGCGGCGGGGTGCCGGGTTCGGCGCGGAAGCGCACGGCGCGGTCGCCGACGGTGTAGTCCCAGCCTTCCGGCCAGCCATCGGCGCCGGGGACGACGCGGACCCGGTCGGGCCGCAGGGCATGGAGTTCACGCGGCCGGCCGCCGACCACCACCAGTTCCACATAGGCGTTCCCCGCGACGAGCAGATGGCCGTAGATCTCCTCGAGCAGGGCCGCTCCGGTCCGGTGCGGATTGGGGCGGGCGAGGAGATCGAGGAGCGGATGGTCGGGAACCTCGTGGACGCCCTCGTAGAGGAGCCAGGGCACCGAGGCCGCCGCCTCGCCGACCAGCCGGACGGCGCGATGGACGACGGGATTGCGGGCGTACCCCTCGCGGGCGAGGGCCGCATAGTCGCGCGGCGTCCACACCGGCCGGCCGGCCGACTGAAGGGCGATCAACGGTCCGGCGCGCGAGGCCCGGGTCTCCGGCGCAGCCACGGGGGATCGGCCGGCGGGGGAGGCCCAGCGCCGGAGAGTGGAGAAGAGGGACATGGAGTGTTCCCGTTGTGAGATGGGATGCGGTCGGACGAGCCGCAGGTGAGGCGATCGTGGTTCGCTCTCACCCCTCCTCCTCGTCATCCTCGGGCTCGACCCGGGGACCCGGCGGAGGATCCCCGAGATCCGGCGCCGTCGGGTTGCCGGGTCGAGCCCGTCAAAGAGGGGGGCGGAGAGGCGGTGTCGAAAATCGAGCGGTGCCGGCGACGAGGTGCCGGGCGGTGGAGAGCCGCTCACAACCCCCTGACCTTCGGCCGTCCCCTGCCCTCCAGCATCAGCGCCGTCAGGGCCCAGACCAGGGCGTCGAGGCGGTCGGGAGAGCGGCCGGAGGAGAGGCCTTCGGGGCCGAAGTCGCAGAGTTCGTCCTCGAGTTCGGGGAAGACGCCGACATGGGCGACCCTCCCCTGGGCGTAGAGAGCGGCGACGGGCTCGGCGCGCAGCCATTTTCCCCGCGTCGCCCGGACCGTCTTCACCGGTACGGCGGGATCGATCTCTCGCAGGATGGTGGTCACCATCTCGCCGCCCTGATTGACCTCGGCGACCAGGCAGTCGGCGTCGAGAGAGGTGTAGAGGCCGATGGCGCGCGCCGCCCAGTCGGTCGGCCGGGCGCCGCGGATCGAGGCGTCGGCCAGCACGTGGCCGATGCCGGCCTCGCTCACCCCGGCGGCGACGATGCCGCAGGCGTCGGCGGTCACTCCGGACGTGGCCGGCGGGTCGACGGCGACGACGATGCGGGCCATCGGTGGAGCGGCATCGAGGCGGGATCGTTCGATCTCGTCGCGGCGCCACAGCGCGTCCTCGCGATCCTCGATCAGTTCGCCGTCGAGTTCCTGGCGACCCAGTCGAGTGCCCTGGTAGCGGCCGACGACGGCATCGAGGAAGCGCGGCGCCAGATTGAAGGCGTTGGCCCGGGTCGAGGCGCGGGCCACCACGCAGGCCGGGTCGCAGACGAGCCGTTTGACCAGCGGCACGGCGCGCGGGGTGGTGGTCGCCACCTGACGCGGCCGCGTCCCCAATCGCAATCCGAACTGCAACATGTCCCACACCTCCTCGGCATGACGCCACTTGGCGATCTCGTCGGCCCAGGCGATCTCGAACTGGGGGCCGCGCAGCGCTTCCGGGTCTTCCGACGAGAAAGCCTGCGCCACCGCGCCGTTCGGCCATTCGAGCCGCCGCAACGACGGCCGCCACTGCGGGCGGTCGGCGCGACGATGGATGCGCAGCAGACCCGAGATTCCCTCGATCATGACGTCGCGGACGTCGGCGAAGGTCTCGCCGACCAGCGCGATGCGGCCGGTCGTGAGCCCGCCGAAGGGTTGGTGGCCGAGCGCCACCGCCTTCACCCACTCGGCGCCGGCGCGGGTCTTGCCGGCGCCGCGACCGCCGAGCAGCAGCCAAGTGGTCCAGTCGCCGTCGGGCGGCAACTGATCGGGCCGGGCCCACAACAGCCAGTCGTCGCGCAGGCGTTCGCGCTCGATCGCCGACATCACCGCGGCGGCGCGATCGAGCTCATTGCGCGCGTCGCAGGCTCTCAAGGCGTCGCGCAAGATCGAGGCGGAACTCATCGATGTCGGGCTCCGGCTCGTTTCCATCGGTGCCGGCCTGCTTCTCGAGGCCGATGAGCAGTTCCAGGGTTCGGGCCAGCGCCCCGAGGGTGCGGGCGTCCTTCTCCTCGAGGCTCGGCGGTGCCGCGCCCTCGAAGCGACGCTCGACCTCGGCGATCTGACGCTCCACCGCCTTGAACAGGCGGCCGATCAACACCGTGCGGTCGAGCGGGGCGGTCGTACCCGCCGGGGCGCCGCGCGGCCGGCGGCGATGCCATCCGCCACGCTTGGCGCGCCCGTAGATCGTGTCGACGGAGACGCCGTAGGCCTCGGCGATGGCGGCGACCGCCAATTCGGACCCCTCGTAGGCGGCGCGGATCTCACCCCATGGCGGAGTTCCCGGCCGAGTGGCATCGGCCGACGCCGGGGCGTCGGCGGCGGACGGCGAAGTCGCGTCGTCGGTCACGAGAACCTCGCGGATCGGATGTGGGTCTCGGCCGAAGAAGTCCGACCGCGCGATCTCGCCGATGCCCGTGCGACGGCGGGGTCGCGAGCGGACATGGGGAGGAGCGAATTCGAAAGGAGTGGATCCCGGTTCGGCGGGTGGGTCGCCCGCTCGCTTCGGCAGCGGCGCCACCGACACGTCCGCGATCATGAGAGAAGCATGCGTGTGGAGTGTCACGCCGTCAAGCAGAACGCGAGATTTCGCGCGCCATCGCCTTCGCCGGAACGCGGCATCAACACTTCAACCAATTGATTTCGTACGCTTGTTTCGTCGCGGCGGGCGTGGCGGCAGGGGGACGGGTACCTCGCCCGGCCATTCGACGATCCAGTGCTCGAGCGTGTCGGCGGGGATATCCTCCTCCGATCTCACCCGGCCGCGAACCGAAACGCCGGCGCGATGGACGCTCTCCGGATCGCCCGAGACGAGCGGGTGCCAGGACTCGAGCGGGCGGCCTTCGGCGAGCAGGCGATAGGCGCAGGTCGGCGGCAGCCAGGTGTAGGTCTGGGTGAGGACCTCCTCGACGTCGAGCTCGACGCAGTCGGGCACGAAGTCGTGGCGATTCGAATAGGACGCGCACAGGCAGGAGCGGTGATCGAGCAGCTTGCAGGCGACGTCGGTCCAGAAGATCTCGCCGGTCTCGTCGTCCTCGAGCTTGTTGAGACAGCATCGCCCACAGCGATCGCAGAGGCTCTCCCACTCGTCGCGGCTCATCTCGTCGAGCCGCTTCGCCCGCCAGAACGGCAGGGCGGCGTCTTCGCTCTTGGATCTCTCGTCCACGATTTCCCACCTCTCGGCGACGGCATTCACCGTCCGCGTCCGGCGCCCCTCGACCCGGGAGAGGCCAACCGTTAAACTCTCGTCAACCAATTCGCTCCGCCGTTCGCCGCGGCCGGCGACTCGACGATCGGATCCGATCCCTTGACCGAAACCACGCCGCCCCCCGAGGAGACACCCGTGGCGCCGCCGACGGACGGTGATCGCACCGACGTGGCCGGCGGGGGCGCGCCGACGCCGGCCGACGGTCGGGAGGAGACCCCCGGCCGAATGCCCGAATGGCGGCGTCGGCTGGCGCGCCGGTTGCTCGCCGTCGATGCGGCGCTCGACACCGCCGTCTACCGCGTCGGGACCGGTGCGGTCGAGGGGTACCGGCGATTTTCCCTGGCGCTGCGCGTCTTCAGGGTCCGAGGCTTCAAGCGGTTCGTCCTCGATGTGCTCGGCGACGGCCTCACGCTCGGCGCCGGCGGTTCGATTCTCATGTTGACGCTCGCCCTGCCGGCGATGGATGTCACCCGCACAGACTGGCGCAAGAACGTCGACTACTCGGTGCTCTTCCTCGACCGCTACGGCAACGAGATCGGCAGGCGCGGCATCGTGCTCAACGATTCGGTGCCGCTGGAGCAGTTTCCCGACCATCTGATCAAGGCGTTGCTCGCCACCGAAGACCGCCGCTTCTTCGAGCACTTCGGCATCGACATCATCGGCACCACCCGCGCCGTCGTCGCCAACATGCGTCACAAGACGGTGGTGCAGGGCGGTTCGTCGCTGACCCAACAGCTCGCCAAGAACCTGTTCCTGACCAACGAGCGGTCGCTCGAACGCAAGATCAAGGAAGCCTTCCTCGCGCTCTGGCTCGAAGCCAACATGTCGAAGCGCGGCATCATGAAGCTCTATCTCGATCGCGCCTATATGGGCGGCGGCGCCTTCGGCGTGGCGGCGGCGAGCGAATTCTACTTCGGCAAATCGGTGCGCGACATCGATCTGGCCGAAGCCGCGATGCTCGCCGGCCTGTTCAAGGCGCCGACGAAATACGCCCCTCACGTCAACCTGCCGGCGGCGCGCGCCCGCGCCAACGACGTGCTCTCCAACATGGTCGCCGCCGGCTTCCTCACCGAGGGCCAGGTGGTGTCGGCGCGTCGGCGGCCGGCGACGCCGGTCGACCGGCAGCGCACCTATTCGCCGGACTACTTCCTCGACTACGCCTTCGACCAGGTGCAGAAGATGGCGCCGGCCGAGCACACGCTGGTGGTGCGGACCACCATCGACGTCGGCATGCAGAAGAAGGCGGAAGAGGCGATCGAGAACTCGCTGCGCCAGCACGGCGAGGAGCTCGAGGTCAGCCAAGGTGCGGCGGTGTTCCTCGAGCCCTTCGGGGCGGTGCGCGCCATGGTCGGCGGGCGCGACTACTCGTCGAGCCAGTTCAACCGCGCCACCGATGCGGCCCGCCAACCGGGGTCGTCGTTCAAGCCCTACGTCTACATGGCGGCGCTGCTGGCCGGGAAGACCGCGAACTCGACCATCACCGACCAACCCTACTGCATCGGCAACTGGTGCCCGAAGAACTACGGCGGCGGCTATTACGGGCGAGTCAGCCTCTCGGAGGCGATCGCCCGCTCGTTAAATTCTGTGCCGGTGCAGCTCGCCGCCCAGGTCGGGCGCGACCGGGTGGCGGCGGTGGCGCGGCAGTTCGGCGTCGATCTGCCGGCCAAGCCCGACTGGCCCTTCGTCATCGGCGCCGTCGAGGTGCACATGGTCGACCATGCGGCGGGATACGCCGTCTTCGCCAACGGCGGCCACAAGGTCGAGCCCTACGCGGTGGAGGAGGTTCGATCGACCTCCGGACGCATGCTCTACGAGCGATCGAAGCAGGCCCCACCGCCGCAGCGGATCTTCCCGCCCGACAAGATCGCCGAGATCGACGGCATGCTGCACAACGCGGTCGAGCACGGCACCGGCCAACGTGCCAAGCTCGACGGTATCCCGGCGGGAGGCAAGACGGGGACCACACAGTCGTCGCGAGACGCTTGGTTCTGCGGCTTCACCGGCAATCTCGTCGGTGTCGTCTGGGTCGGCAACGACGACTACTCGCCGATGCAGAAGGTCACCGGTGGCATGATGCCGGCGCCGATCTGGCACGAGGTGATGGCTTGGGCCCACCAGAACATCGAGGTCAAACAGGCACCCGGCATGCCGCCGCCGCGGCGCGGCGGTGCGGCGGTGGCCGGCCTCGGCGGCAAGGCGTCGGGCGGGCTGACGTCGCCGGAGACCTCGCCACAGGCGGAACGAGCGAAACCGCTTTCGACGCGGGCGATCGGCGTCCTCAGCGAGATCGAGAGGCGCCTCGACGCTGCGACCCGACCGGTGCCCGCGCCACCGGCGGGCGAGGCGAAACCGGCGCGATCGGGATCGCTTCAGCCTTTGGCACCGGCCGGCGGCCGGGTCGTGCAACTGGCCGAACGCGGCGGTGCGGCGCGGATCGAGCCGGTCCGGCGGAACTGAGGTGCCATTGACGCGACCTGCGGTGGCGGCGAGGATCGGCCCGGTTCGGTCGCGTCGATTCCGGTCTCCCCGCAGCGCCCCGTCCACCACGATCGGAACGTTCGCGTGCGTTTTCTCGTCGAGCTCTTCGCCACTCTGCTGATCGCGCTCGCCCTCGGCCTCTCGACCGCCTGGTACATGGTCGCCGCGCCGCGCATCGGATTCGGCGTCGGCGTCTGGACGGCGGTGCCGCCGGTCTCGGCCGAGACCGCCGACCCCTACGCGCGAGCTCGCATCGCCCGCTCCGGCGAGATCGCGCTGGGCGCCGGCGAGGGTCTGGTCTTCTTCGCCGATCATGACGAGGAGGGCGTCCCGCTCGATGGGCGTTGCGACTACCGCGTCGTCGGAGGCACGCCGCCGGCCCGGCTGTGGACGCTTTCGGTGGTCGACGACGCCGGAGCGCTGCCCGCGCCGGTCACCGGCCGCACCTCGCTCCTCTCTCGCGAGATCCTGCGCGACGCCCACGGGCGTTTCGAGATCGTCGTCGCGGCGACGGCGCGGCCGGGCAACTGGTTGCCGTCTCACGCCGCCGGGGCGAAAAGGTTGATCATGAGGTTCTACGACACGCCGCTGGCGCTCTCGCCCGACGCCGGATTGCGGATGCCACGGGTCGTCAAGGGGGCCTGCCGATGATGCGGACCATCGCTTGGGCGCTCGGTGCCCTGTTCCTCGCCGGCGTCGTCCACATCGTCACGGTCCTCGGCGTTCCGCGCTTCGCGGTGAACGATCCGTGGCGCGAGATCGGGGAAATCGCCGGCGACGGCGTCTTCTCCCGTCTGCCGCGCCCGGCGCCGGGAGTGAAGACTCTGCCCGGCCTCGATCCGGCGATGACCCATGCCGCCTGCCGGTTCTCCCTCGACAAGGGGCCGATGCGCATTCGCGCCGAAACCACCGACGGCTATTGGTCGCTGTCGCTCTACGACCGCCGCGGCCTGTGGGTGTGGGGCGTCGACAATCGCGCGTCCGAACAGAAACCGATCGACATACTGGTGGCCGACCACGTCCAGGTGGCGCAGCTGCGCGAGAGCCTGCCGGAGGAGTTCGACGACGTGGTGATCGTCGACTGGTCGGGTCGCGAGGGCTTCGCCATCTACAAGGTGCTGGTGCCGATCCGTTCGCGCGAGGCGGAGATCGACGCGGCTCTCGCCACCGCCAAGTGCACCCCGACGCCGCTCTCCTGAGCGGACCGGCAAAGGGTCACTTCTGCGGCACCTTTTCCTGGATGGTGTCGCGGCGGGTGTAGCGCGAGGGCGATTGGCCGCCCGCGACGCGGCGAGGTGCCGGCGGCATGCCGGCTTCGGCGCGGGTGATGGCGTCGCGCAGTTCGCCCCAGGCGATCTCGGCTTCGTAGCGGCGTTGCGACGGCGTTTCCACCATCATCCGGTCGATCGCGTCTCGATAGGCGGCGACGCGCAGGCGCATCGCCCGCCACACCCAGTCGACGACGCGGGCGTTCTCGTCGATGCGCGCGTAGGCGTCGCTCAGCTCGGCCGGGGCGCCACCGCGCCGCTCGTCGAGGGCGCGCAGGCGCAGGGTGTCGTCCTCGCGCACCCGCCGCGCTTCGCTCCAGAAGAGGCCGATCAGCCCCGTGTCGGCGCGCATGTCGGCGACGACGCGATTCCATCGGGTCTCGGAGGAGACGAAGGGATCGCGGCGAAGATGGTTGTAGTACCCTTTCGGATCGAAGGCGTGGTCGACCGGCGGCACGATGCGGGTGCGCTCGAACTCGACCAGGGTCTCGCCGAACCAGTCGCGCACGTGTGGCGCCCTGACCAGCGCCCAGGACCGGTCGCGCAGGGTCGTCTCGCGATCGGTGCGGTTGAAGTCGGAGACGACCTCGCGGCGATCCCACTCGGCGACGAGGTCGCCGGCGGCGGGCATGACGCGGTCGTGCAGGAAGCTCGGTTCGGCGCGGCCGAAGTCGCCGGTCGGCCGCCCGCAACCGGCGAGCAGCACCGGCAGGGCCAGGGCCAGAGCGACGATCCTCGTCCGCGGCACGGGGCTTCCTCCTCGTGAGCGGCGATCAACTGGAGCGTCGGCGACCGCGCGGCCGGGTCGGCCGCGTACGGGCGGCATCGCCGGGTTCGGGATCACGTTCGCTCCAGCGCTCGATGCGAACGCCGGTGAAGAGCGCGATGGTCCCGGTCTCCGAGACGCCGGTCTGCGAACGGCGGCGAAGGTGCGAGCGGCGAAGCTGCGAAAACTGAACGACGTCACCCATGGTCTCACCTCCTCCGTCCCCCGAGGGGGCGGTGAGTGCGACCCGCAGCGGCGATCCCGCCGAGCGCCACCGGGTCGAGAGGCCGGAATCGATTCCTCCCCTTCGGGGATCGGTCGCACGACCATGGTTAACGAAGGATTAACCCCCACTCCCGATACTGGACGCGGATCCCAATTCCCGATCTGCGACGAGAGCGGCCGATGACCTCCCCTTCGCCCGATACACCCTCAGTTCCCCCCGCCGGGCGAAACGACGCGACGGTGAGCGACGTGCTGCGATCGGCGGTCGATCTATTCGTCCTGGCGCCGACGCACGAGCGCGCCGAGATCCGAGCCTTCGCCGATCTCATCGCCGGGCTCCTGCCGGATGCCGGCCTCGTCGACCGGGTCCATGTCGCCGCCCGGCTCGCCCATCGCGCCGACACGCCGCCGGTGATCGCCCGCATGCTCGCCGCCGACACGGTCGAGGTGGCGCGGCCGGTGGTGCTCCGCTCACCCGTCCTGACGTCTTCCGATCTGGTCGAGACCATGCGTCGCGGCCCCGATCACGTCGAACTGGTGGCCGAGCGGCTCGATCTCACCTCAGACGTCGTGCTCGCGCTGGGGCGACCGGCCGAACCGACGGCCGGAGCGTCGCGGAACGGGGCGGCGCCCGCCGTCGAGCCGCTCGGGGCGATGCACTTCGAGGCGATCATCGAGCGGGCCGCCGCCGCCCGTCCGATCGGCGACGCCGACGCCGAGGCGGAAGTGGCCCTGCATCGGGCCCTCGACGAACTCGCCGCCGAATTCGCCGATGAAGACGACGCGTTCTCGGAGGGACGCGCTCTTTCGATCGCCGACGCCGAGGCCGAGGACGCGTTGCAGCACGCTCTCGATCGCCTCGCCGCCGAACTCGACGCCGAAGCGCACGAGCGCGAGGCCGAGGCGGCCGCCGCGGCCGCCCTGCGGCAGGCCGGTCCGACGGTGCCCGCCGACATCGACCTCTTTCTTTCGCACGATTCCGCCGGCCGCTGGCGCTTCGTGCAGGAGCATTCCTCCAACGCCGCCATCGCGCCGGCACCGCCGCGGCGACGGCGGTCCGACGATCCGGCGGTGATCGGTGCGCGATTCTTCTCCGTGCTGGTGGCCGGGGATCGCGAGCGCCTCGCCGATGATCTCTGCCGCACCGCGCGGCTGGAACGTCCGGTGGTCGAGCGCATCCTCACCGACCGGCAGGGCGAGGCCTTCGCCATCACTCTCGCCGCGCTGGGCATCGACGAGCGCACCGCCACCTCGATCCTGCTGCTGCATTCCGGCGAACGGGCGACCCTCTCCCATATGCAGGATCTCGCCGCCATGGCCGGCCGCATCGGCTGGCGCACGGCCGAGAACATCGTCGAAGTGTGGCGCGGCGGGCGCGGGCTCGGAAAAGCGGAGCGGGTTCCGGTGCTCGACGCGGCGGAGCGCCGCGGCGTCGGCCGCCAAGAGGCGACGACCGGCGATCGGGTGACGGGGGGCGACGAGGCGGTTCTTCTCGGCGGCACCGGTCGCTGATCGGGGGGCACTCGCCGATCGGCCGCCCATCGCGGGTGCTTTCGAAACATCCTTCGATCGCGGCGGCGGTTCCCCGGGTCAGTCGTCGAGTTTCGGCGGCCAGACCGGACGCGCCGGCGACACGGCGTCGGGATCGGCGGGCGGCGGTTCGATGAAGTGGCGGCCGAGCCGGTCCTCCACCTCCACCAGCCAGAGATCGGGGTCGAAGCGCCGCTCAGAGGCGATGCGGGCGAGGACATCGGCGCGCGTAACGCGCCCGACCAACCGCTCGAACCGGCGGTCGCCGGAAGAGGTCTCGGTGAAGTCGCTCTGCGGCGCCGGGCCCCAGAGATCGGCCGCACCGTCGAGCCGGTCGAGGGCGACGAAGATGGCGCCCGCCTCGTCTGCGCCATGATGGACGACGCCCGCGGTCGCTCCGGCGGCGAAGGCGCGACGGATCAGGGCGGCGACCCAGAGGTCGGATCTCACCCGCATGTCTCGCCTCCCGATGAGGGGCGCGGCGGTCGGCTCAGCGCCGGGCCTGCGCCGATTTCGGCATGAGGTCCCATACCAGCTTCTCGCTCGGGCGGCCGGTCACCTGCCAGCCGCGATCGGCCTCGTAGCGACGGACGGCCGAGGTGGAACGTTCGTCCCAGCGGCCGTCGGCCTTGAGCGGACCGTAACCGGCGGAAATCAGGGCGCGCTGCAACTTCTGCAGCTTCTCGTCGCCACCGGGAGCGAGCGGCTCGCGTGCCGCCCGGCGGATCGAGCCGGTGAACACCGGGACGTCCACCTCGGCGGACTCGATCTCCTCGCGCCCGGCGGGATAGGCCACCGCATCGGCGGTGGCGACGCGCATCGACGGGGTCGGCACGACCGAAGCCTGGACGACCTGGGCGGCCGGCGCCGGTTGGCCGGCGACGGGGCGCGGCGGGACGGGTGGCGGCGCGATGTTGCGCGGCGAGGTGGTGACGGCGCGCGGCGCGGATTGCGGTGCGACCGGGGCGCTCTGGGTGACGGTGACGGGAGCGACGATACCCGGCGCCGCCTTCAACGCGGCGAGCAACAGTTCCGAGGCTTCGCCGGTCGGCGAGGTGCCGATCCGCCGTTCGAAGGCCTTGATCGCCTCGGCGGTGGCCGGGCCGATGCGGCCATCGATCGATCCGGCATAGAAGCCGCGTTCGGCGAGGACCGACTGGAGTTCGCGAACGAGATCGTCTTCGATCGAGCTCACCGGCTTGGGACGCGGCAGGACGGCGGGCAGACCGTTGCCGGCGGGTGAGCCGGACTGGACCGCCGCCGGCAGGGCCGGAGTCTGGCCGATCGGTCTCGCCTCGGCTCTGGCGACCGGGCGCGTCTCGAAGAACGGATGAGGATGTCGGACCGGCTGATTGGCGATCGCATTGGCGACGGTCACCAGGACCATGACGATCGACACCACCACGCCGCCGGTGGTCACCGGATTGCGCATGGCCAGTTCGGCGACGCGGATCGGCAGGCTGCCGGGCACTCGACGAGCGCCGTCGCGATCGTCGAAGCCGAGATCACGGTCGCTCCAGTCAGGGTCGGACGAACGGACGGGTCTCGCCATGATCACGCGCGCTTCTTCTCGTTGTCTCTGAATTCGGCGAGCGGCAACATCTCGACCACCTGTGGAGCCGCTTGTTTCGGGCGGCCTCCCTCGCCGTCGACCGGCAGAACGACGGTGACGCAGGTCCCTTCGCCGAGGCGGCTCTCGATGCGCATGGTGCCGCCATGGAGGACGGCGAGACCCTTGACCACCGACAGGCCGAGGCCGGTGCCTTCGTGGCGACGATCGTAGCCGGAATCGGCCTGGACGAAGGGGGTACCGAGGCGCACCAGATCCTTTTCCGAGATGCCGATGCCTGTGTCGCGGACGAAGATCGCCACGTCGTCCCCTTCGCGACGGGCGCCGAGGGCGACGCTGCCACCGCGATCGGTGAACTTGATGGCGTTGGAGAGCAGGTTGATCAGGATCTGCTTGCAGGCGCGCCGATCGGCGACCACCTCGGGCAGGTCGAAGCCGCCGGCGAGCTTCAACGCCAGCCCGCGCTCCTCGGCCTGATGGGTCATCATCTGGCGAACGCCGTCGATGAGGCTCAAGAGATCGAAGGGCTCGGGCACCACGTCGAAGGTGCCGGACTCGATCTTCGACATGTCGAGGATGTCGTTGACCACCTGCAGCAGGTGGGAACCGGATTCGTGAATGAGGCTCACGTATTCCCGCTGACGCGGATCGGCGAGCGGACCGAAGACCTCGGCGCCGAGCATCTCGGAGAAGCCGATGATGGCGTTGAGCGGGGTGCGCAACTCGTGGCTGACGTTGGCGAGGAAGCGGGTCTTGGCGTGGCTCGCCTCCTCCGCCGCTTCGCGGGTGCGCAGCAGTTCGGCCTCCTGAGCCTTGCGCTCGGTGATGTCGCGGGTGACGGCGACGATGCGGACGTCGGCGGCCATCGGGTCGGTGTCGGCGAGCGGGCGGCAACGCATCTCGAGCCAGAGCCAGCGCGGGCGGCCCTTCTCGGTCTCCACCTTGAGGCGGAACTCGACCTCGGAGGCGCGCCCACCGCGTACGGCGTCGGAGACCGCGGTGAGATAGGCCGGCCGATCGGCGACATGGATCATGCGGAAGAGGCCGTCGCCGCGGATCGCCTCCGGCACCACGCCCAGCACCCGCTCGACCGCCGGCGTGACGAAGACGATGTCGGCGCTCTCCGCATGACCGGTGACGATGTCGGAGATGTTCTCGGCGAGCAGGCGATAATGCAGGCCGCGCTTGCGGGCGACGTCCTCGCTGGCGCGGTGCAGCGCCTCCATTCGCATGGCCAAAGCGCCGGTGTAGACCACGGCGAAGAAGGGCACGAGGGCGCGCAGGCCGATGCCGGCCGGGCCGCTCGGCGCGGCGGGCAGAAGACCGCCCTGATCGAGTCCGGCGACGACGAAGAGGGCGGCGAGCGCCACGGCGAAGGCGATGCGGGTGACGTCGCGGCGACCGGAGAGGGCGGCCTCCATCGGTACGACGCCGAGACCGAAGAGCGCGTAGGAGCCGAGACCTCCGGTGAAGGCGCCGATCCAGGCGAGAAGCGCGGCGGCGGTACAGGCGGAGGCGAGATGCCCCGCCTTCAGGCGTCCGGTCTGCGAAACGTAAAGGGCGATCGGCGCCGGCGCGGCGAGGCCGAAGAGCGCCACCGTCTCGACGAGACCGGTCGGACCGGCGAGGGCGAGCCAGACGGGCAGGAGCGCGAGGGCGATCAGCCCGGCGAAGAGATTGGCGGCGATGAAGGCGCGGTGGCGGCGCCATTCGAGCGGATCGGCGGCCGCGGCCGAATGCACGAGGCCGTCGACGAAACGGTCGAACAACGCGATCGGTCCCTGGCGACGATACTCGGACACTTCTGATCTCACCCACGGGTGCGTCCAGCGAACCGAGGCCCGCGACGGTGGAGATCTTCGCATCCGCGGCTTAACAGGCTGTTGAAGAACCCGATCCGGGGCCGGCGCGAAAACGGCGCAAACCGGCGGAAGCCGTGGCCGAAGCTCGACGAATCTTCGAAATCCACTCGCGAACGCGAACATGGTCAACGCGGCGTTACCGAGAAAAACCGCCAGATCGATAGAATTGTAGCGATCGGACCAACCCGCCCTTCAAGCCTCGTCGCACATGATCGGCCTCGACTGATACGAGACCGATCGAAGGGTCGCTCTCGAAACGAACGGGAACGGGGACGGTTCGATGTTCTTCCTTCTTCGCGTGGCCTTCTGGGTGTCGCTGGTGATCCTCTTCATTCCGGCCGATCCGCAGATCTCGGCCGAGAACGGCCGCGGCCACGACGTCTCGACGCTCGAGGCGATCGGCGCGGCGCAATCCACCTACGAAGACGTCAAGGGCTTCTGCGGTCGCAATCCCACCGCCTGCGACGTCGGCCGGGTGGCGCTCGACACTTTCACCGCCAAGGCGCGCACCGGCGTGCGCTGGGTCCATCGCCAGCTCGAGGGCGAGGAGACGGGCGCCCCGAGCGCCACCGGCTCGACCCCGGGCACGGTCCCGAGCGCCCTGCGCCCGACCCTCGGCTGGGACGCGCCGTTGCCGCCGCGTCCGATCGGCTGAGCTCTCCGTCACGAGGAACTCCGCGACTGCGAAGTTCGATCCGGCCGCGACGATGCCCGTCATCGTCGAGGCCTTCTCGTGCGTCCGCGCACGCGCTAGTTTCCCCTCGCCCCCCGGCCGCGCTATAGACCGGTCGAACT
>JAOTSD010000079.1 GCA_030247555.1 Siculibacillus sp.
CGGAAATTTCGGCCGGATGGCGGACGTACTCCGGAAGACGTGATCCACGAACTGGTATTCCGGCGATTCACAGACAACGTTGAAGCAAGTTACTTTGAGCACAATCTTTGGCTCATCGATGATCTTTTGGCATTTTTACCTTATATTTCTAGTGATCGGACAATGCACGGAGGCCATAGGAAAACTGGCGATAAAGTTACCGATATTGCATTTTTCGATGATAGCATGGTTTTAGGTGACAACGATGGGACTACAATTACCATTGTAGAGTTTAAACGCCCTAGTAGGGATGACTACAGTTTTGGCAATGTGAAAACGGACCCCGTCCTACAGGTCATTGAAACATTGGAAAAGGCAACAGAGCACGGATCTATCACAAGGACGGATGGTACGTTTTTTGCGTTTCGGGGTGTTGTACGACGCTTTGCATTTATAGTTGCCGACCAAACACAATCATTAGTGAAAGTTCTAAAGAAACACGATTTTAAGAATGATTGGAACCCCGAGATTTTCGTACGATACAGAGATAATGAGGAGATATTTATACAAGCTTTTGGCTACGATACGCTTGTCGCGAACGCGAAGAAGCGAAATCAAGCGTTTTTCTCAATTCTTCTTGGGGAATAAATATTTAATTGAGTGAAATTCTCATTTTTTCAAAACCGATTGCCTTAACCGGCGACCGGAGGGCAGATTTCATAAGAGTTTTGGATGACCGTTCTACTCATCCTCCGGAATCGTGCGAATTTTCGCGATGATTGCAACGGGGTCGCTGCCGACAGCCTCTGCGAAGGCAAGGAACTCGATCACGTCTAGCCGCCGCTCGTTGCGCTCGACATCGGCGACATAGGATTGCGGCCGTCCGAGTTTCCCTGCCACCACCGCCTGCGATAGCCCAGCCGCTTTCCGAGCCTCGATTAGGAGTTCTCGGAGGTGAATGTAACGGGGTGTGCGAAGATCGCGCGGCAATGCAGGCCATCCGCTGTTGGTGCGGATAACCCGAATAATCGGCTTTTCAGATAATCGAGAATTGGGATATTGTCACCGAGGGTTGCTGCTTCGCACCACGGGGCCGTTGGGGAACGCAAAATAGGTTGTGTTGATTAGACGTGTCTCGGCGCGCCTCTCAAACCGCGAGTGGTAGTCCGTACTGGTGAAGCGCGTATCGGCCGCCTAACGTACCTCCATCGAGGAAATTCGATTTCCGACATGCACGCCGATTTCATCGCTCACCTATTGAACCTGCCGTAAGTGCAACATATCGACAACAAATAGCCGGGAAGAATCGAAATGAAGACGTTGCTGCACATATTCTTCGTTCTTCCCGGACGAATCATTGCTTATTTTTCATATTTGTTTCCAAGTCATGGGCAGGTGTGGGCAAGTGCACGCCGAAAAGACAATATTGTAGCACATATTATTTTTTCTATATTGATATGGCTTTTCATTTTTATTTGGAGTGCGCCTATCATTATGAGTATCGTTGGAGCTAGGAAATGAGGATATATTCGTTGAGCTGACTCGCGAGAATTACACCGATGCAATCGGGATTATTAATTCGGCGGATGTTTTTGTCGACTCTGGAGATCTAACGATCATATTAATTTAGAAATAAAAGAGAAAGACGCATCTGGATGCTAGATAAAGTTCTTCTCATTAGAAATCGCCAAATGACTGATCTCTAAATGAGACAATTAGATTTAACGATTTCTATTCACTAGAAGAAAAGAAAGATCTGCTTAGATCCATGCAATACCGCAAATTTGTGGTGATTTCACCAAAGGAGCGTGTGATGTTTGGCGGTGAAATTGTGAATTCGCTGAATATAACTATGAAGATTCTCTCGAAAGTCACGATTATGTTGTATCTATTATTGCCCAGTCAGTTAGAAGCAGCTTCATTTGAACCGCTTAAAGAAGAGAAATTTGGAACTCTTGCGACGGTTCTTTATCGAAATCAAAATGGAGGGCGCCAGTTCTGCGCATTGGAAAGTACAAAGACCGAAACATTATTTAGAATAAATAGATATAGCGATACAAATGAAACATTTCTTGAGTTATATAATCAAAAATGGAAAAAGCGAGAGGGCTCTGTGAAATTTAATATTATTTTCTCGACGGATGGACAGAACGTGAAGGCGGATTTTACAGGCAAATCTTGGGGCGACAGCTATACGAGAGACATTGATGATCAAGACGAATATGAAACATTGCTAGAAATAATTTCGGCATCACAAGCAATGACAATATTCGATAATAATCAATCGAAAATAGGTACGTATGATCTTAGAGGAGGCGCGGAAGCTGTGGCTGCATTACAGCGCTGCATCAAAGGTAAAATGTAATTCGTCGAAAATAGGAACGACGGTAACTATTTTTAGAAGGTCGCATTATCTCGCTAATTCAATGATTCGGAGCGTAAAATGAGCAACACAAGAAACGCATTGGCGACACTCATATTGATGGGTGGATTCAGTGCGCCTGTCTATGCGGAACAAAGAGAAATTAATATACCTACACGTTACGGTAGCGCAACGTTTGTTGATATTGAGGGCGCAGGCTCTATCAATTACAAAGGTGAGAATATCGGCTACGAGATTTTCGTAACACTAGAACGGGTCCGACTTCTAGGAGTATTTCAACAAGGTGACGCCGATATAGCGTTAATAGGTCAATTTGCCCCTAAAGGCGGAAATTTATATATTCACGCCATTCGATTTGATCTGAATACGATGCAACAAATCGGAGCGCTTGAGAGCAAAGAAGGCGTTGCACTGGTTAATTCAATATCTAGTGACGAAATTATATTGTATCTCGGGAAATTGAATGGCCAACAATTGGTCGCAAGAATCGGAAATAAGTCAATAGCGCTATCTATAGACGGGAAAAATACCTCAGCTCTTCCAAAAAATGAATGTGCCGTTATTTTAAATCAGATAGCTGAGTGCTCAAAATATGAACAATGCGATTCTGAATGGCCGCTTCCAATGGCAGCGTTTCGCATCATGTCCAATATCTCTAATAAATATGGCGTATTCTCCGTCTCGGACTTTAATGAAGTATGCTCTAAAGCGTGCAAATCGCAGAGATACATTTTAAGTGAAACTCGTAAGCGACTGTGTAACTATTAATCTGATGTGTAATACATATAGTGACTTATAGGAGAAAATGTCCCTGTATTGCGTGGCATCATAAATATGATGGAGGCTCTTGTGAGGTGTTCCCTCTTCGTATTGGCTTTATATATACCGCTCTGCAGCCCCTCGTATGCTGGCTGCATTTCACTTAATAGTCCAGATAAACTCATTTTTGATGGTGTATTGCGTCACAAAATATTCCCAGGCGCACCAAATTATGAGGACGTCCGCGAAGGAGATAGAGCTGAACCTGTATATATTCTCGAACTGAATGACAAAATTTGCGTTGCAGGGGACGATTTCATTGACAAAGGTGCCCAGATACGAGCGCTGCAAATTTATCCCGCCGAGGCGGACGAAAAGAGACAATGGCAGCGCCTCATTGGCACGAGAGTCCGCATATTCGGAATGAGCGCATTCGGAGCGCATACCGTCCATCACCGTGCGCCTCTCGTAGTGGAGGTTGGAAGGATCGAGCCGCAGGCCACAGAGAATGATGAGCTGGGTGTAGGCCGTATCTCGACCGTGCGGGGCTTCTATGCGGCGCTGGCGGTCGGAGACGGTGACGCGGCAACCTCGTATGTCATTCCCGAGAAACGGGCTAAGGGGCCATTCTCGGCAAAGGAAATCACGACCTATTACGGTAGCCTCCTGCGGCCTCTGGAATTGGTTTCTATCGGCGCAATTGAGGGCGGATATCGGGTGCGCTACAGATATACGAAGCGGAACGGGACAGCCTGTGATGGGCGCGCGGATGTCTCCCTCGTCACGAGAGGCGTTCAGACTCTAATCAGCGGCATTCGCTCGCTAGATGGCTGCTAAAGAAACATCCTTTCGGCGCTGGTTTCACAATGGCTCGACCGTATCTGTTAAGGCGGAAAATGGCACCATTGAGATACGCTATGATATACCCCGAACCGGAATGCGCATGGTCGGTGCAAAGAAGAGTGACTTATTGTTTTTGGGAAGAACTGATGAGAATAGAATATGGGGAACAGCATTCATTTTCAACAAGGCCTGCGGCCCGCATCCTTATAAAGTGGATGGAAATATAGATGAAGGCGCCGGGATAATTATCATTTCTGGGGAGGCACCAATTTTATCAAGTAGATGCGATACGCTTAAATCGAGAAAAGATAAATTAGAATTCATAAGAACTGATAAATAATATATATAAGACAAGGCGCGACTCATGGATGTCCATTTGTCCACATTTCTGATGTAGTTTTCGGCAATATCAAAATATCATCTAATGTAGCGCGCCCTATTCTTATTGTCTTTAGGTTATATCCACCCGTAAAGCTGCCGTCTTTCGCAATTAATCTTACGTGTATTTCGGAGAAATGGCTAAACTTCATATAGTTATCGATATGAGCTTTCATATGAGATTTCAATCTTCCGTTGAATCGTGTGCTTTTTGGTATTACGCAAACGGCATGCATATGAAGCCCGTTGTTGATATAGACTAAACGGATTTTTTTATCTTTCTTTGTAAATGGAAAATCGTGCGCCGCAATAAAGAGTGGTCTCTTCGGAATGCCATCTTGTGAGTTTGGTTTTCTGACGGCTCGCCGCAATAGTCGAGAATAGAATGAAGTGACGTCTTCCTTCATAATTTTCATTCTTAGATCTTCGCTGTAGTCATTCGGCTTCCACATGAAAGTGACTAAATAGGCGCGACAGTCATTTCTCAAAATCTCTTTCAACATCCATGTCTCGTATTGTTCCAATAATTGCTTACTTTTATAGATAATCTGCTTGTTTATTGGTGTGTGTCTCATTGATTTATCTCTAAAATTGATATAGTTGTGGACTTTCGCGAGAGCGATACGGCGTCTTCTCTCAGATTGGCTTGCCGAAATCGAGGGAGGTTTGTGACGCCATAAGAAATTAGTATTGTCAATTCGGCGCGATCGCGGCGATTTTGATGATTACTAATTTTGGGGTTAGGACAATATTTGCATAATTCCGGTCGGATATTCAAATTGACGACGGGATATTTACAGGTACCTGCACGCGGTTTTTATGGCCACAAACCCAATAGTAAAAGCTCATATAGCTGAAACAAGCTATTTGATCGGAGTTTTCATTTAAACGATAATTCCGACATCGATCTTCGGTGGAGCTGATTGTTATAACTAAATCGATCGTTCGGTCGTATTTTGAAAACGATAGGTCCGCCTCACTCGGACGATTTAGACGATGTCCCTCTACGAAGTTGGGACTTTTGTCGACTTCAGGGTGACTATGGAAATTACCAATGACTTTTCTTTCTTGACTGGCATGGCGATTGAGGCGGTGGGTTAGAAGTTTTGACTGATAATTTGATTCAACCCAATCATCCGACCTATTTGCTGAGACCGACGGGATTGCCCTTTCAACAATATAGCTACGCTTGTCGGAATATATAATTGAACCTAATAAGAAGCCGGATATTTCTAATCCGGTCGATGAAAATATGATATTTGGCGGCGTGTTCCTTCGCTTTGGTTGTTTAAGGAACTTCTTATAGTGGTCAATTCGCTTCCTGTTTTCTCTCATTAATAGGGGGGGAACGATGGCCGATTCAGTTACTGCGTAAATGAGGTCCCATATCGCTTCTGGCTGTATCGAAATTTCGAAGTTGGGCTTTCGCGTGCGCATCTTCGTGGCCCCTTTTCAGATGACTGGATGTCCGGTCGCGTATCGGTCCCGCTTCCTCTCTTTTCCGTGCTGAGGTGGCTTTTCGTTAGGTATTGACCAGTTCCCCCTTTCAATAGGTCGATAGGCTTCGATGAGCGCGAGAATGTCCTCTACGCGCCATGCGGTAGTTCGCGGCCCGAGTTTCACGGGCCTTGGAAAACGGCCCGATTTCACGCCTGCCCACCAAGTGGACCTGCTGACGGGAATCGGCCCCTTCGGAGCCAAAATTTCTGAAATCCTGATGAAGCCGGTGTTGGCAAATTGCATGGCGTTCACCTCCAATGCGGTGACACTGCCACGTCGGCGGGGAGATGAGGTCGATATCGAATTAGCCGGTTTGCAGAAGATTCGATATCGAACAAGCACTTGTGCTCGTTCCTTAGTCCCTTCCGTGGTCTGTTACATATTCATATGCATCAATAAGAATATTACGCACCGTCTCCTCCTTCGGAGACTGCATTCCATTGAGCAGTATGTCACTTGCTATAGATTTTGCGGCACTATTTCTATTAGGACTAAAACCATAATGTTTTTCGGCAATCGTCAATATTATTCTGTAGATGCCGCTCTTACGTTTAGGCGTGTCGCTGTCAATTGTTTTAATGCCTGCCTCTGCGCGTTTCAGCTTCTTTCTCAAAATTCTAATCTTTTTCTTCAGTGCTAGATATTTTTCTTTATATTCATCGAAACTCGTCTCATCTTTCAGTATTTGCAATTCAATGGGAGTTTTTATATTTCGCGATATCGCCCAATTTATGAACTTCACAGGGGGAGTAAGCGAATCTATTTCATCAAGTTCTTTTGCTCTCCGGAAAAATCGATGCAGTTTTCTGAAATCCTCTGTCTCGCCAATCATTGTATTGTCGACATATTGGTCCGGGTCAATCGACAAAAATAGACAAACGGCCTCCTTAATCGTCCATGCCGGAATGGAACACCAATACTTCCAATCTATCGACGATGTTGGGTTGCTTTCGAATTCTGTCATTATCTGCCTCGTTTGGATAGCAATTTAGGGACTCAATTTCCGTAATTCATGTAGATGATCAGCCCACCACTGCATCATTGATACTCTCTCGCTCCAATGCTCTCCTCGCGCATAAGCTCTACGCACTTCGTTCGTATCGATGTGTGCGAGCTGGCGTTCGATAGCATCCGAGTTCCATTTACCACTTTCATTCAATAGAGTGGATGCGGTCGCGCGAAAGCCGTGGGCAGTCACTTCGTCTTTCGAATAGCCAATTCTCCGCAGAGCGGCATTCATCGTATTTTCGGACATCGCGCGTCGAACCGTGCGAACACAGGGGAAGACGTGTTCGGAACGCCCGGTAAGCTCTCTGAGTTCTCCGAGGATTTCCAGGGCCTGCCTGGACAACGGAACCCTATGCGGCCGTCGCATTTTCATCCGGCTTGCCGGAATGGTCCAAACGGCAGCGGGTAAATCGAATTCAGCCCAAGTCGCCGAGCGTAGCTCGCCGGGCCGGGGGAACAGCAGGATCAGGAGCTGCAATGCGGCTTTGGTGATCGTCTGCCCTTGGAAGTCGTCGACGGCCCGTAGAAGCGCCCCCAAGCCTTTCGGATCGGTGATTGCGGCGCGATGCTGAACCTTCGGTGCGACGAGCGCCCCACGCAGCGCGAAGGTCGGATCGTTTTCCGCCCGAGCGGTCGCGATGGCATAGCGAAACACCGCGCCGATTTTGGAACGAAGTCTCGTCGCGGTCTCGTGGTGCCCCCTCCTCTCGACCCGTTGCAGGATCGCCAGCACCTCGGCTGGGGTAATTTCGGCAATCGGCCGATTCCCCAATTCGGGATAGGCCATCCCGAGAAGCCATTCGGTCTTTGCGATCGTGATGGGAGCGCGCCCCTCCCGCTTCGCCTTCTCGATCAGTTCTCCGGCGAGTGCGTTAAATGTATTCGCGGTGAGAATTGTTGCCACCAGCTTCTTCTGGCGTTTCAGACTGGATGGATCGAGACCGGCGGCAAGATCCGTCTTCGCGGCATCGCGCTTTTCTCTGGCCTTGGCTAGAGAAATTGTCGGGTAAGCTCCGATCGACAACAGACGCTCTTTCGTCGCCAAGCGATATTTCAATCGCCAGAGACGCGATCCGTTCGGATTGACGAGGAGATACAGCCCTCCACTGTCGGACAGCTTATAGGGCTTTTCCTTGGGCTTGGCCGAACGAATGGCGGCATCGTTGAGTGGCATTTGGGGGTATCCCGAAGCGCCGATGTGGCGGACACCCCAGATTATACCCCCATTCGCGCTGGATTCAAATGCACGGCATCGGTCGTCGTTGGACGAATGAGCCGAAAAAACCCTTTTGTTTTCAACGTATCTCGGCCTTCATCAGTCCGTCTCGGACGAGAATTTGGTGCCCCAGGCCGGACTCGAACCAGCACGCCCGCGAAGGCAACAGATTTTGAGTCTGCCGCGTCTACCATTTCGCCACTGGGGCAGGCGGGCGGCATATTAGACGGGAGCCGCGCCGCGTCAACGATCGAGACCGGGCTTTCGCGTCACGATCGCGAAGAGACCGGTCGCCGCCACGACGCTCGAGCCTCCGCCACGCTTTCGGCGCATCCGGCCCGTTCACTTCGTCGAGACGCGCCGCCGGCGCTCTGGACGGCGCCCGGGGGCTCGGATACACCCCAGTCGCCTCATTCCCGCGCCACCCGCGCCACCGCCGCCCTGCGCCGAGGACCGATGCTCAGACGCCTCTACGACTGGACCCTGTCGCTCGCCGCCCGCAAGACCGCGGAGGCCTGGCTCGCGATCATCGCCTTCATCGAGAGCTCGGTCTTTCTGGTGCCGGCCGACGTGCTGTTCCTGCCGATGGGCCTCGCCCGGCCGGACCGCGTCTACCGCTACGCCCTGACCGCCACCGTCGCCTCGGTGCTCGGCGGTATCGCCGGCTGGTATCTCGGCTGGTACGCCTTCGACACCCTCGCCCGACCGATCCTCGAATTCTACCACAAGGCCGAGGCCTTCGAGCGACTGCGTCACGACTGGGGTGATTCGGTGCTGCTGCTGCTGATCACCTCCGGCCTCGCCCATCTGCCGCCGATCAAGGTGGTGACCATCCTGTCGGGCGCGGTCCACGTCGATCTGTGGGTCTTCATCGTCTCGGCGATCCTGGCGCGCGGCGCCCGCTTCTTCGCTCTCGCCTGGGCGCTCAGGAAATGGGGCGAACCGATCCGTCACTTCATCGAGAACCATCTCGGCCGCGTCGCCGGCGTCCTCGCCGGCCTCGTCATCGCCGCATGGGTGGCGTTCAAACTCCTCGGCTGAGGCGCAGCCGCCGCCCGCCGACCGACCGACCGAAGGCACGTTCGATGAACCTCCTGCACACGCGCTTCCTCGACGTCGATCGCCCGCGCGAGAGCATCGCCCTCCTCCTGGCTTTCGCCTCGCTCGCCGTGGTCGGGGCCGCCTGGAGCTTCGAGTACCTCGGCTTCGTGCCCTGCAAGCTCTGCCTGATCCAGCGTCAGCCCTACTACATGGCGATCCCGATCGCTCTCGTCGCTTGGGGCGTCGAGCGCATCGCCGGCCCGCGGTGGGTGACCCGTCTCCTGCTTGTCGTCCTCGCCGGCCTCTACCTGTGGGGCGGCTCGGTCGGCTTCTATCAGGCCGGCGCCGAATGGGGATACTGGCCGGGCCCAGCCGACTGCGCCGGCGGCGGCGCCACCATCCCGACCGCGGCGTCCGACCTGTTGGGCAGCCTCTCGAAGGTGAAGGTGGTCGACTGCACCAAGGCGCAGATCCGCATCCTCGGCCTGTCTTTCGCCGGCTGGAACGTGCTCGCCTCCACCGGACTGGTGTCGGCCGCCGTCCTCGGCGTCCTCCTGCCCGATCGCGCCCGCCGCTGAAACCGCCTCACGGTTCCAGCTCGGTGTCCCAGTAGAGATAATCCATCCAGCTGTCGTGCAGGAAATTCGGCGGGAAATGCCGCCCGGCGTCGTGCAGATCGTGCACCGTCGGCCGCCACGGCAGGTGCATCGGGTGCATGCCGGCCTCTCGGAGGCTCTTGTGACCCTTGCGCAGGTTGCAGGGGCTGCAGGCGGTGAGCACGTTCTCCCAGGTGGTCTGCCCGCCGCGCGCCCGCGGGATCAGGTGGTCGAAAGTCAGGTCCTCCGCCGAGCCGCAATACTGGCAGCGGAATCGATCGCGCAGGAAGACGTTGAAGCGGGTGAAGGCCGGCTGGCGCGTCGGCGCGACGTAGGTCTTCAACGACACCACCGACGGCAGACGCATGGCGAAGGACGGCGAGTGAACCTCGACATCGTAGTGCTGGACCACCGTCACCCGATCCATGAACACCGCCCGCACCGTGTCCTGCCAGGACCACAGGGACAGCGGATAGTAGCTGAGCGGGCGGTAATCGGCGTTGAGCACCAGCGCGGGATGCGATCTCGGCGGTACGTGGATCGTCAAGGGCGCACCTCTCGTTCGGCTCCGACTGCGGCGCCGTCGATCGAGTGCCTCCGACTGGAACACGCTCGGCGAGGCCTCGGCGCCGGCGAACCATGGAGAGAGTGTACAGGCGATGTGTCGGCCTTGTGAAGCCGATGCGTCCCTTTTCGGGACACGTCTCAGCGCGGGGCGCCCTCCCGCCCCTGCCGGCGCGCCGCGTAATAGGCCCAGAACAGCCGCGCCGCGACCCCGCGCCACGGCGACCACGCCGCCGCGATCTCGCGGCAGACGCGTTCGTCTGGGCGTTCGGGAAAGTCGAAAGCGTCTCCGACCGCTTGGCGCAGGGCGAGGTCGCCGCCCGGCCAGACATCGGGATGCCCGGCGCAGAAAAGCAGGAAGACCTCCGCCGTCCACGGGCCTATCCCTTTGACCGCCGTCAGTTTCTCGGCCGCCTCCGCGACCGGCGCGCGGGCGATCGCGCCGAGATCGAGCCCCGCCTCGACCGCCGCGACGAGCGCCCGCAGCGTCACCACCTTGGGCCGCGACAGGCCCGCACCGCGCAACATTTCGTCATCGAAACGACCGATCGCTTCCGCGTCGACGCATCCCCCGACCGTCGCCTCGAAGCGATTCCAGATCGACGTCGCGGCCTGGGCCGAAACCTGTTGGGCGACGACGATTCGCGCCAGTCCCTCGAACCCGGGCGGCCGCCGACGCAACGGCACCACTCCGGCGATCTCGACCACGGGAACGAGTCGCGGATCGAGCCGCATCAGTTCCACCAGCCCCGCCCCGACGTCGTCGTCGCACTCGATCGGCCGCATGTCGTCTCCTCCCGGCGCCGACGATAGGCGAAACCGCCGGCTTCGTCTCGCCGGCGTGCCGACTTCTCCGGGCACGCTCTGGTTCCGCCGGGTCGATTCGTGCTCTAGGAAGAAGGACCCGCCGCCACGATCCCGCCGATGACCCCCGTCTTCCGCTTCGCCCCCAGCCCCAACGGCCTCCTGCATCTCGGCCACGCCTTCTCGGCGATGCTCGATCATGCCCTCGCCCGGGCGCTCGGCGGTCGCTTCCTGCTGCGCATCGAGGACATCGACGTCACCCGCTGCCGCCCCGAATACGAGGCGGCGATCGGCGACGACCTCGACTGGCTCGGTCTCGACCGCGACGGGCCGCTCCGCCGCCAGTCCGAGCATTTCGGCGCCTACCGCGAAGCGCTCGAACGGCTGAGGGCGGCGGGCCTCGTCTATCCGAGCTTCCTCGGCCGCGGCGAGATCCGCCTCCGGGTCGCCGCCGCCGAAGCCTCGGGCGTCCCCTGGCCCCGCGACCCCGACGGGGCGCCGCACTACCCCGGCGGCGAGCGCCAACTCGCCCCTGCGGCGGCGGCCGAACGCCTCGCCCGAGAGCCGCACCCGGTGTGGCGGCTCGACACGGCGAAGGCGCTCTCCCACGTCGGCCGCCTCACCTGGCTCGAGACCGGAGCCGGCCCCGCGGGCGAACACGGCCGGATCGCCGCCGATCCCTCCGTCTGGGGTGATCCGGTGCTCGCCCGCTGGGAGGTGCCGACCAGCTACCACCTCTCCGTCGTGGTCGACGACGCGGCGCAGGGCGTCACCCACGTGGTGCGCGGTCGCGATCTCTTCCACGCCACCGGCCTCCATCGCCTGTTGCAGGCGCTGCTCGGCCTGCCGGAGCCGGTCTACCATCACCACCGGCTGATCACCGACGCGACGGGTCGCAAGCTGGCCAAGTCGGCCGCCGACACCGCCCTCGCCCATCTGCGCGCCGAGGGCGCCACCCCCGACGACGTCCGCCGGATCGTCGACTGGCCGGCGACCGAACGCGATCTCGAACGACTTAACCGGGTGTTGAGACGGACCGTCTAGTATCTGCGGCGCGAACGCGTCTCCCCGCCCGGATGTCGCCGATGAACCACCGCAGCGAACCGCCGCCCTCACCGCTCGCCGACCCCGCCCTCGCCGGGCTGCGCGTGCTCGTCGTCGAGGATCACGCCATCGGTCGCATCCTGCTCGAGGCGATGCTCGCCGGTCTCGGCGTCGTCGCCCGCCTCGCCGCCTCCGGCGAGGAGGCGAAAGAGGCATCGGGGTCGAGCGATTTCGACGTGGTGCTGATCGATCTCGGCCTGCCGGACGTCCACGGCGAGGATCTCGCCCGCGCCCTCGCCCGGCTCGCCCACGGCCGGCGGCCACTGTTCGTAGCCGTCACCGGACGCGAACGTCCGACGGTGTTGCCGTCGGTCTTCGCCGAATGGCTGGAGAAGCCCTTTTCGGTGCGCGAGTTGCATCGGCTGCTCACCGGCCTCGGCGAGGAGATCGCCCGTTCGGCCTGACGCGCCTTCAGTACGCCAGCGGCCGACCGTCGACGAGGAGCCTCGCCCGGCCGCCGCGGTCGTCGACCGCCCACGACCGCACCCGCCCCTCGAAAGCCTTGCGATGTCCGCCGCCGGCGCCGAGAAAGACCTTCAACAGGCAACCTCCGGCATCGCAGTAGGGCTCGTGCTGGCCGCCGCACAGGGCTTCCGAATAATCGAGTACCACGTCGCGACGCCCGTCGCCGTCGACGTCGCGCTGGACGACGAACTTCTGACCGTAGCCGGTCGAGGTCTTGCAGTATTCGTGCTCGGTGCGGATCAGATCGCCGTTGAGCTGACGCGGCATGTCCTCGGCGCGGGCCGTGCCGGAGACGACGAGGAGGGCGAGAACGAGGAGGACGGAACGCGAGCGCGGCATGCGGCGCACCTTCGGCGGTGGAGGATGGGAGACCCGACTTACCCCCGTTTCCCGGCGACGGAAAGACCCGACCTTCCCTCGGGCGCCGCATCGGCCGATCGCCCTTAAGCTTAACTCCGACAATTTCGTGTATTCGTCCGGCGGCTCTGTGATAGTCTCCGCATCGTTTCAGTCGTGTCGCCGGCCAGCGGTCACCAGATCACCCCCGGCAAGTCGTCGAGGTTCTCCGCGATGCGTATATTCGCCCTGATCTTCGCCCTACTCTGCGGCATCTTCGTTCTCGCCCAGCCGGCGTCGGCCGCAGTCGAGGCACGTATCCACCTCACCTCGCAGCGCATGGTGGTGGTGATCGACGGCATCAAGACCGGCGAATACGTCGTTTCCACCGGCAAGAGGGGGTATCGGACCCCGGTCGGAGACTTCAAACCGACGCGAATGCACAAGAAATATTATTCGAAGAAGTATCACAACTCGCCGATGCCCAACTCGATCTTCTTCAATGGCGGTATCGCCGTGCATGGGACCTACGAGGTCGCCCGGCTCGGCAAGCCCGCCTCGCACGGCTGCGTGCGGATGCACCCACGGGACGCGGCGGCGTTGTTCGGGTTGGTCCAGAGCCACGGCATGACCAACAGTCGAATCGTCGTGACCAACTGACGACGGTCACCGACGCCCGGCGACGGACATCGACCGCGGCGATCCGGCGCGGCCCGTACCCGACCGGTGCCGAGTTCGCGGGCGACCCCCTCTGCGAACCGTGGTAGGTGTTCGAACGAAGGCCACCGCCGGGGTGAGATTCTTGCCGCTGTCACCGAAATCCCTGATCGAGCGTCTGCTCCCGGCAGGACCGGCGCGCCGCCTCGCCGACGCCCTCGATCGGATCTCACCGCCCGGTTCGTCGCGAGAGGCGGCCACCACCGGCCACATCGCCGTCAGCGCCTTCGCCGCGCGGGTCGTCTCCGCCGGCCTCGCCTACGTCAGTCAGATGTTGCTCGCCCGCTGGATGGGCGGATTCGAATATGGGATCTTCGTCGTCGTCTGGACGCTGGTGATCACCTTCGGCGTGGTCTTCGCCTTCGGCCTCGAGCAGTCGGTGGTGACGCTGCTGCGCAAATACTCCCACGACGGCGACCACGGCGCGGCGCGTGGCCTGATCCTGGTGGCGCGGCTCTACACCTTCGTCGTCTCCGGCCTCATCGCGGCGGCCGGCTGCGCCCTTCTCTGGGCGAGGCCGGATCTCGTCGCCGACTACCGTCTGGTACCGATCTTCGTCGCCGCCGTCTGTCTGCCGATCTACACCGTCGCCGAGATCCAGGACGGCATCGCCCTGGCGCAGGGCTGGACCGACCTGGCGCTCCTGCCCACTTTCCTCGCCCGCCCGGCGACGATTCTGCTCCTGATGACCCTCGCCTTCGCCCTCGGTTTCGAGATGACGGCGGTCGCCGCCTGCTGGGCCGCGGTGATCGCCACGTGGACCGCCACGCTCGCCCAGTCGGTGGCTCTCGGCCGGCGCCTCGCGGCCACTCTGCCGCCGGCGCCGCGACGCTACGAGTTCGGCTCCTGGGTCCGCACCTCAGCGCCGATGTTCCTGGTCGACAGCTTCCTCGTGCTGCTCAACAGCATCGACATCCTGCTCGTCGGCCGCTTCGCCGAACCCGACCGGGTCGGGATCTACTTCGCCACGGTCAAGACCCTGGCGCTCGTCCATTTCGTCCACTACGCCGCCAAGGTCGCTTCGGCCAAACGCTTCGCCTCCCTGTGGCACGCCGATGCTCGCGACGAACTCGCCGAGTTCGTCGGCCGCATGGTGAAATGGACCTTCTGGGCCTCGGTGGTCATGTCGATCGGCGTTCTCGCCGTCGGTCGACCGCTGCTCTCACTCTTCGGACCGGGTTTCACCGAGGGTTTCCCGATCCTCTTCGTCCTCGTCGTCGGTGTTCTCGCCCGGTCTTCGGTCGGTCCGGCGGAGACGTTGCTCTCGATGGCCGGACAACAGACGTCCTCGGCGTTCGTCTACGGTCTCACACTGGCGGTGAGCCTCCTGTTGAATTCGATACTCGTTCCCATCTACGGTATCTGGGGTGCCGCCGTCGGAACGACGGTGGCGATGGTCTTCGAATCGATCGTCCTCGCCGTGGTGGTGCGGCGGCGTCTCGGTTTGGATGTCTTCTTTCCGGCGCCGGCGGGGCGGGCTTCCTCGCGCGATTGAGCCGTGACGAAGGAGTGATCCGCGCATGTCCGCGACCGACGCATCGCCGGACGAGGACGAGGTCGCGAACCTCGATCGCGGCGTGTCGAGTCGCGGGCCGCGCGATCACGGCGTCGAAGTGCGCGAGATGACGTTGGTCGAGGCGGTGCCGCTGCGCGCCGCCTGGAACGACCTGCTCGCTCGCGCCGTCGAACCCGACGTCATGCACGGCCCCGACTTCCTGATCCCGGCGCTCGAGACTTTCGCCCCCGACGCGCGGCTGCTCGTCGCCCACCGCGGCGAGGGTGTGGCGCGCCGCCTGGTCGGGGTGATGGCGCTCTGGGTACCGCGGCTCGGATTCGGTCTCGCCGGTCGATTGCCGGCGGTCTTCTCCAACGAATACGCCCCGCTCGGCACGCCGCTGGTCGACGCCGATCGCGCCGAGGAGATCGTCTCCTCCCTGCTCTCGGTGATCGCGCGTCGCGACGGCGGCGTGGTCTTCCCCCACCTGCCGCTCGACGGCGCCTTCGCCGCGGTGCTCGGACGCGTCGCCGCCACGCTCGGCCACCGCGTCTCGGTGGTGGAGAGCCACGTGCGCGCCGCCCTGCGCGGTGGCGCCGACGGCGACGCCTTCCTCCACGACCACATCCGCCGCAAGCGCCGCAAGGAGTGGCGACGCCAGTGGCGTCGCCTCACCGAGACCGGACCGGTGCGCGCCACCGTGGTCCGCGGCCCCGAAGTTCGCGCCGCTTTCGCCGACTTCCTCGTGCTCGAGGCTTCGGGCTGGAAGGGCCGCCGGCGCACCGCGCTGGTGCAGCACGCCGAAGTCGCCCGTTTCGCCGAACGGGTCGTCGACCTCCTCGCCGAGAGCGGACGCGTCGTCGTCGATCGCATCGACCGTGCCGGGCAGCCGCTCGCCATGCTCGTCTGCTTCGGCGCCGAGGGACATTGGGTCAGCTGGAAGACCGCCTACGACGAGGCCTTCGCCGCCTTCTCGCCCGGCGCCCAGGTGCTGCTGCGCGCCACCACCCGCCTCCTCGACGAGGGTGAACTGGTGGAAGTCGACAGCCTCGCCGTCGAGGATCACCCGTTGATGAACCACATGTGGCCCGACCGGCGGCGGATCGGCACCGTGGTCGTCGGCTTTCCGGCGCCGCGGCGTCCGCAGTTGCGCGTCCGCCTCCTCACCACCGAAATCGGCATCCATCTCGCCGCACGCCGCCTGGCGCGCCGGTTTCGCGCCATGCTGTCGGGTTGAGACGCCTCCGGACGCACCGAAAGGCCTCCCGCCGCGGAGACGGTGCGCCGGTCACGGCTTCGGCGCGCGCCTCGCCTCCGCCGCCGCCTCGTCACGCGCCTGCTCTCGGAAGAAGCGGCGGATCACTTTGCCGGTGGTCGTCAACGGGATCTCGGCGACGAACTCGATCTCGCGCGGGTATTCGTGCGCCGCCAGCCGGTTGCGGACATGGCCGCGGATCGCCTCGGCCAGCGCCGCGTCCGGCGTCACTCCGGGCCGGACCTTGACGAAGGCCTTGATGATCTCGGTGCGCACCGGGTCGGGCTTGCCGACCACCGCCGCCAGCGCCACAGCCGGATGACCGACGATGCAGTCCTCGATTTCCGACGGGCCGATGCGATAGCCGGCGGAGGTGATGAGATCGTCGTCGCGGCCGACGAAGAAGATGTAGCCGTCCTCGTCGGTCATCCCTTGGTCGCCGGTGATCATCCAGTCGTCGACGAACTTGGCCGCGGTCGCCTCCGGCTTGTTCCAGTAGCCGAGGAACATCACCGGATCGGGACGGTGCACCGCGATCTGCCCGGTCTCGCCCGCCGGCATCGGATTTCCGGCCGCGTCGATCACCGCGACGCGATGGCCCGGCGTTGGCCTGCCGATCGCCCCGGCCCGCGTCACCCCGGCCGCGGCGCAGGCGCCGACCACGAGGTTGCATTCGGTCTGGCCGTAGAACTCGTTGATGGTGATCCCGAGCTCGGCCCGCGCCCAGTCGTAGGTGTCGCGGCCGAGCGACTCGCCCCCCGACCCGATGGTACGCAGCTTCAGCGCCGTCCTGTCCGGCACCGCTCCCGCCCCGCGCAACAGCTTCAGCGCCGTCGGCGGGATGAAGGCGTTGCGGATGCCCTGCTCGGCGATCAACCGCCACACCGCTTCCGGCTCGAATCGCTCGAACCGCGCCGCCACCACCGGCACGCCGAGCGACAGCGACGGCAGCAGGATGTTGAGGAGGCCTCCGGCCCAGGCCCAGTCGGCCGGAGTCCAGATCAGATCGTCGGGCCGCGGCAGGAACTCGTGGGCGAACTGCACCCCGGGCAGATGGCCGAGCAGCACCCGGTGGCCGTGCAGCGCCCCCTTCGCCGGTCCGGTGGTGCCCGAGGTGTAGATCATCAGCGCCGGATCGTCGGGTCCGGTCGCCACCGGCTCGAAACGGTCGGACGCGGCGGCGAGGAGATGGTGGAGATCCTCGGTGCCGTCGAAGACGCCGTCGACGGTCAGCACCAGTTCCAGGGTCGGCAGGCCGGCGCGGATCTCGGCGATCTTGGCGGCCCCCGCCCGGTTGGTGACGACGACCCGGGCGCCGGCGTCACCGAGACGATGGGAGAGCGCCTCGACCCCGAAGAGATCGGCGAGCGGCAGCGCCACCGCCGCCATGGCGTAGACGGCGATGTGGGTGATCGCCGTCTCCGGCGACTGCGGCAGCAGGATCGCCACCCGGTCGCCGCGCTTCACCCCGCGCGCCACCAGCAGGTTGGACAGCCGATGCGCGGCGGCGGCGAGCCGTCCGTGGCTCCAGCGATCGATCGCGCCGTCGGCGCGAACGTGGATCAGCGCCGTCCGATCCGGCTCGGTCGTCGCCCATTTCTCGCAGGTGTCGACCGCGATGTTGTAGGCGGGAGGGATCCGCCAACGGAAAGCCGCGGTGATCTCCTCGTAGGTCCGACCGAACGGCAACATGCGCGTCTTCTCTCCCCTCGCCGCCCCGTTCCATCCGTGGACGACGACGGCCGGATCATATCGTTTCGATGACCGGGGGCAACGCCGCCCGACGTCGCGCCCGGCGGGTGCATGGCAGATCCGCCGAACGCGACGAGGCCCGCCGGGGGGAGCGGGCCTCGTTCTCGATCGGGGGAGGAAGGATCATTCGTAGGTGCAGACCCGGCGGGTGCCGATCACCTCGCCGAAGCGGTTCACCCGCTCGACCAGGGTGCAGCGGCGCACAGGTTCGGCATAGACCGGTCGCGAGGCGATCGCCGAGCCGATGATCAGGCCGGTGGCGAGACCGCCGGCACCCCAGCCCCAGCCGCCGTGGCGGTGATGGCGATGATGCCAAGGGGCGGCTTCGGCCGACCCGGTGGAGGCGACGCCGGCGGTGGCGACGGTGAGGGCGACGAGGGCGGCGGTGAGGATCTTCTTCGAGGTCGACATGGGGGCTCTCCTTGGGGTTCGGTGAAGGGCTTCGCTCTCGGCCCTCTCGTCCATCTGTCGCGCCGGCCGCCGATCCGGTTCACGCCCCTCGACGATTTTTTTCGAAGATCTGAGATCGCCCCACCGGACCCCAGCCGCACCACTGCGAAACGCCGCCGCCCCGTCTCCGGGATCGGAGGCGGGGCGGCGGGATCCGTCACGGAGCACCGGTTCAGCGGGCGCGGCCGCCGACGGCTGCGACGGCGGCATCGGCATCGACCAACCCGGCGCCGAAGATCGGGTCGCGCCCCTTCGGGCCGAGATCGATCGCCGTGGTGGAGAGGATGCGCCGCGCCTCGTCGGGGGAGAGATCCTCCCGCTTCTCGAGCAGCAGAGCCACCACGCCGGCGACTTCCGCCGCCGCCACCGAGGTCCCCGAGGTCACGTCGTAACCGCCTTTCGGCGAGGCGACGACGATGTCCACGCCCGGCGCCGTCACCGCCAGATGACCGCCCCGCACCGCCACCGGCAGGATGCGATCGTCGGGATCCGAGGCGGTGACCGCGATCACCGCCGGATCGGCGGCCGGGAAGAGCGGCGGCGACTGCGGCCCGGCGTTGCCGGCCGCCGCCACCGCGATCACGCCCTTCTGCCGCATCGCGGCGAGCGACCGGGCGAGCAGCGTGTCGGCCGGGCCGGCGAAGCTCATCGAGACGACCCTTGCTCCGTTCGTCACCGACCAGTCGAGGCAGGCGACGACATGATGGGTCGAG
>JAOTSD010000080.1 GCA_030247555.1 Siculibacillus sp.
GCCTGAAGGACTGGCGCCGCATCGCCACGAGGTACGACAAACTCGCCCGCAACTTCCTCAGTGCAGCCTATCTCGCAGCCGTCGTGGCCTATTGGCTCAATTGAGTCTGGAGCCTAGAGATCCACCCCGCCGACGCCGAGAACCGCGGCATCCGCGACGGCGACCGGGTGAAGATCGCCAGCCGCGCCGGCGAAACGTCGTTGCGCGCCACCATCACCGATCGGGTGGCGCCGGGGGTGGTCTACACCACCTTCCACCACCCGATGACCCAGGCCAACGTGGTGACCACCGAGAATTCGGACTGGGCCACCAACTGCCCGGAATACAAGGTCACGGCCGTCGAGGTCTCGCCCACCAACGGGCCGACCCGTTGGCAGGAGGACTACGAGGCGCAGGCCGCCGCCTCGCGCCGCATCGCAGCGGCGGAGTGAGACCGATGGACAACGTGAAGCTCGTCACCATGGCCAACCAGATCGCCGGCTTCTTCGCCGCCCAGCGCGGTGATGCGGCCCGGGCGGCGGCGGACCACATCGTCGCCAACTGGGATCCGCGGATGCGCGCCGGTCTCGCCGCCCATGTCGCCGCCGGCGGCGAGGGGTTGAGCGAGGTGGCGCGGGCCGCGGCGGACCTCGTCGCCGCCACCTCGCGCTGATCCCCCCCGGGGCGGCGAAGGCCGGTCCCGCCATTTCGGCGGCCTCCCCGTCTCGACAGGCGCGTCGCAACCGGCTATCGCAGCCTCGCCCCAGTCCCTCCCGCGAGGTTCCACCTCCGATGTCCGACAAGTCCTTCGTGCTCGTGCTCTCCTGCGCCAACCGCCCCGGCATCGTCGCGGCGGTGTCGACGCATCTCTTCGAGATGGGGGCCAACATCTCCGACGCCGAGCAGTTCGACGACACGTTGGCCGGCCTGTTCTTCATGCGGGTGGTGTTCGAGGTGGGCGGCCGCGACGAGGCCGAGCTGAAGCGCGGCTTCGCGCCGATCGCCGAGCGGTTCGGCATGGACTGGCGGCTGCGCGACCGCTCGCGTCCGCGCAAGGTGATGATCCTCGTGTCCAAATTCGACCACTGCCTGGTCGACCTGCTCTATCGCAAGCGCATCGGCGAGCTGTCGATGGACATCACCGCCGTCGTCGCCAACCATCCGCGCCAGACCTACGCCCACCTCGAGTTCACCGACACGACCTTCCACTACATGGCGGTCGACAAGGGCAACAAGGCGGAGCAGGAGGCGAGGATCCTGCAGTTGATCGAGACCACCGGCACCGAGATCGTGGTGCTGGCGCGCTACATGCAGATCCTGTCGAACGAGATGTCGACGGCGCTCGCCGGGCGCTGCATCAACATCCACCACTCGTTCCTGCCCGGGTTCAAGGGCGCCAAGCCCTACCATCAGGCGCACGAGCGAGGCGTGAAGATCATCGGCGCCACCGCCCATTTCGTCACGCCGGATCTCGACGAGGGGCCGATCATCGCCCAGGACGTCGAGCACATCACCCATCGCGACACGCCCGACACCATGGTGCGCAAGGGCCGCGACATCGAACGCCGGGTGCTGGCGCGGGCGCTCTCCCACCTCCTCGACGACCGGGTGATCCTCAACGGCCACCGCACGGTGGTGTTCCAGGACTGAAGCCCGCCGCCGCCGACAGGCTCGCATCCGGCGCGCCGGCCCGCCCTCAGCCGCGGTTGTAGGCGTCCTCGTAGCGGACGATGTCGTCCTCGCCGAGATAGGCGCCGGACTGCACTTCGATCAGATCGAGCGGGATCTTGCCCGGGTTCTCGAGCCGATGGGTGGCGCCGAGCGGGATGTAGACCGACTGGTTCTCCGACGCGATCGTCACGGTGTCGTCGACGGTGATGCGCGCCGTGCCGGAAACCACCACCCAATGTTCGGCGCGGTGGAAATGGCTCTGCAGCGACAGCTTGCAGCCCGGATCGACGGTGATGCGCTTCACCTGATGGCGCGGCCCGTGGTCGATCGAGTCGTAGGAGCCCCAAGGGCGGAAGACCTTGAGGTTCTCGGTCGCTTCCTTGCGGCCGCTGGCGGTCAGGCGGGCGACGAGACCCTTGACCTTCTCGGCCTGATCGCGGGCGACGACCAGAACCGCGTCGCGGGTGGTCACCACCTCGACACCGTCGAGACCGACGACGGCTGTGAGCCGGTCGGGGGAATGGACGTAGCAGTTCGAGGCGTCGAGGAAGGCGGCGTCGCCGCGGGCGGCGTTGCCGTGGGCGTCCTTCGTCGACAGATCCCAGATGGCGTTCCAGGCGCCGACGTCGGACCAGGCGAAATCGGAAGGGACGACGGCGGCGAGGGTCGTCTTCTCCATCACGGCGTAGTCGACCGACTTGGGCACGGCGATGCCGAAGGCCTCCGCCTCCAGCCTCAGGAAGTCGAGATCGCGCGCCGCATGGGCCACGGCTTCGGCCACCGGCCGACCGATCTCGGGGGCGAGACGATCGAGCTCATCGAGGAAGACGCGGGCATTGAAGAGGAAGTTGCCGGAGTTCCAGAGATACCCTTCCGCGACGTAGCGCTCGGCCGTCTCCTCGTCGGGCTTCTCGACGAAGGCGGCGATCGAGGCGACGCCGGGCTCCGCGAGGGCGGCGCCGGGACGGATGTAGCCGTAGCCGGTGGCCGGGCGGGTCGGCAGGATGCCGAAGGTGACGATGCGGCCGGCACGGGCGGCGGTGGCGCCGCGATCGACGTGGGCGAGGAAGCCGGCGACGTCGGGCATGGCGTGGTCGGCGGCGAGCACCAGCACCAGCGCTTCCGGATCGCGCGTGAGCGCCAGACGCGCCGCGGCGGCGATGGCGGCGCAACTGTCGCGACGCATCGGTTCGAGCACGATGTCGCCCTTGGCGCCGACGGCGCGCATCTGCTCGGCGACGAGGAAGCGATAATCGGAGCCGGTGACGACGATCGGCGCGTCGAAGCCCGGGCCCATCACCCGCTTCAGCGTGTCCTGGAACAGCGAGATCTCGCCGGTCAGAGCCAGGAACTGCTTGGGGAAGCTTTCCCGCGACGCCGGCCACAGGCGCGAGCCGGAACCACCACAGAGCACGACGGGAACGATCTGGGACATCGACACACTCCGAATCGCGGCCGCTCGGATCGCAACCCACGAGCGCCGTCTCGAGGGACGAGACGTTAGCCGAGATTCGCCAAGAAAGAGAAAATTCGATGGTCGACGGACGTTTCCTCCCGCCTCCCGATGGGGAAATGGTGAACGGATCGCCGCCGTGAGGCCCGAAGGGGGGGCCGGGCCGGAACCGCTCGCCCGCCGACACGGCGGCGGGGCGCCGCGCGCGGCCCGTTCGCCGGCACGAAACGCGAACATCACCCTTTCCGCCCGGCCGGACTCGGGCCATATTGGGCGCATGACCCGACCGCCGAACGCCCGCCCCGACGCCCCGCCGACCGCCCCCGAGGCGAAGCGTCGGCGTGGCCCGCTCACCGAACATCTCGATGCCTCGGACGTTCTCGCACCGCCGTGGGAGGGCGACGCCGACGGCGAGCCCGGTTCCTCCGGGTTCGGCGAAGCGCCCGGTTCTTCAGGGTTCGGCGAAGCGCCCGGTTCTTCAGGGTTCGGCGAAGCGCCCGGTTCTTCAGGGTTCGGCGAAGCGCCTCAGGCCGCCTTCGACGTCGACGCGACACCGCTCTCGGGTGCGATCGCCGATTGGGCCGACGAGATCGCCAAGGCCGCCGCGGCGCCGGCCCCCGCCGCACGAAAGAAGCCCGGGCGGCCGAAGAAGGAAGACACCACCGCCACCGCCGCCGAGCGTGTCGCCAGCGGTCTCAACGCCGTCTCGGGGCTCGAGATCGGCCTCGAGGCGGCGGCGAGCGCTCCCAAGGGCGGCGCCACCGCCACCGTCGAAGCGCTGTCGGCGCTGATCGCCTCCGGCAACCCGCTGTTCAAGGACGGCAAGCTGTGGACGCCGCATCGGCCGGAGCGGCCGCCCAAGTCGGAAGGCGGCATCCGCTTCGAACTGGTGTCGCCCTTCGAGCCGCAGGGCGACCAGCCGCAGGCGATCGAGGAACTGATCGCCGGCATCGAGAACGGCGACCGCATGCAGGTGCTGCTCGGCGTCACCGGGTCCGGCAAGACCTTCACCATGGCCCAGGTCATCGCCCGCACCCAACGCCCGGCGCTGATCCTGGCGCCGAACAAGACGCTCGCCGCCCAGCTCTACGGCGAGTTCAAGTCCTTCTTCCCCAACAACGCGGTGGAGTATTTCGTCTCCTACTACGACTATTACCAGCCGGAGGCCTACGTCCCGCGCACCGACACCTACATCGAGAAGGAATCGTCGATCAACGAGCAGATCGATCGGATGCGCCATGCCGCCACCCGCTCGCTCTTGGAGCGCGACGACGTCATCATCGTCGCCTCGGTCTCCTGCATCTACGGTATCGGTTCGGTCGAGACCTACACGGCGATGACTTTCGGCCTCGAGGTCGGCGAGCGCATGGACCAGCGCCAGTTGCTCGCCGATCTCGTCGCGCTGCATTACCGCCGCAACGACGCCGCCTTCCAGCGCGGCGCCTTCCGGGTGCGCGGCGACACGGTCGAGGTCTTCCCCGCCCACTTGGAGGATCGCGCCTGGCGCATCTCCTTCTTCGGCGACGAGATCGAGTCGATCGACGAGTTCGATCCGCTCACGGGTCAGAAGACCCAAGCGCTGAAGTTCGTGAAGGTCTACGCCAACTCGCACTACGTCACCCCCAAACCGACGTTGCAGCAGGCGATCCAGTCGATCAAGAAGGAGCTCAAGCACCGCATCGCCGAGCTGGAGGCCGCCGGCCGTCTGCTCGAGATGCAACGGCTCGACCAGCGCACCACTTTCGACCTCGAGATGATGGAGGCGACCGGCGCCTGTGCCGGCATCGAGAACTACTCGCGCTACCTCACCGGACGCCGCCCCGGCGAACCGCCTCCGACGCTGTTCGAGTACCTCCCCGATGAGGCGCTGGTCTTCGCCGACGAGAGCCACGTCACCATTCCGCAGATCGGCGGCATGTATCGCGGCGACTTCCGCCGCAAGGCGACGCTGGCCGAATACGGCTTCCGCCTGCCCTCCTGCATGGACAACCGACCGCTGCGCTTCGAAGAATGGAACGCCATGCGGCCGCAGACCGTGGCGGTCTCGGCGACGCCGGGCGGCTGGGAGATGGAGGAGGCCGGCGGTGTCTTCGTCGAGCAGGTGATCCGCCCGACCGGCCTGATCGATCCCGAGGTCGAGATCCGCCCGGCGACCAAACAGGTCGAGGACCTGCTCGGCGAGGTGCGCGAGGTCGCCGCGCGCGGCAATCGCGTCCTCGTCACCACGCTGACCAAGCGCATGGCCGAGGACCTCACCGAGTACTTTCACGAGAACGGCGTACGTGTACGCTACATGCATTCCGACGTCGAGACGCTGGAGCGCATCGAGATCATCCGCGACCTGCGGCTCGGCGCCTTCGACGTGCTGGTCGGCATCAATCTGCTGCGCGAAGGCCTCGACATTCCCGAGTGCTCGCTGGTGGCGATCCTCGACGCCGACAAGGAGGGCTTCCTGCGCTCCGAGACGTCGCTGATCCAGACCATCGGCCGCGCCGCACGCAACGTCGACGGCCGCGTCATCCTCTACGCCGACGGCATGACCGGCTCGATGGAACGCGCCATCGCCGAGACCAACCGCCGCCGCGAGAAGCAGAAGGCCTACAATCTCGAGCACGGCATCACGCCGGAATCGATCAAGCGCAACATTTCCGACGTGTTGCATTCGGTCTACGAGCAGGACCACGTCACCGTCGAGGCCGGCTTCGCCGAGGCGGGCCACCTCGTCGGTCACAACCTCGCGGCTCACCTCGACGACCTGCGCCGGCGCATGAAGGAGGCCGCCACCAACCTCGAGTTCGAGGAGGCCGCCCGCCTGCGCGACGAGATCAAGCGCCTCGAGGCGACCGAACTGGTGCTCGCCGACGACCCGCTGGCGCGCCAGTCGGCGGTCGACGACGCCACCGGCGGCTACGCGGGGGAAAAGAAATACGGTCGCGCCGCCAACCTGCCGCCGACCAAGGTGCGCAAGAATTCGCTCGACGAGATGACGGTGGGGCGGACCGAGGTGCCGATGGGCGGGGCGATGCCGAAGCGTCCGGCGCCGTCGACGGCGGCCGGCACGGTGGGGGCGAAGGGAAAGGGACGGTGGAAGGGGAAGCGGTGAGCTGGAGCATGGGCGGCCTCGGCGAGGCGCCCCATCGGCATGACAACCGTCACCCGATCGTCATGTGGCATTCCTAGAGTTCCGCGAACCTCCTCGCGAAAGGAACGCCCCATGTCGTCGCGTCTCTCCGGCGCCCTCGCCGCTTGCCTGCTCGCCTCCACCGCGTTGCCCGCCGCCGCCGACCAGTTCCGCCGGATCGCGACGTTCCACGTCGCCGACAACCTGCCGGCCGACGCCGATCCGAAGAAGGCCACCTCGGCGGAGATCATCGTCGCGACGCCGGACGGGCGGACCCTCGTCTACACCGACAGTCCGGGCGAACGCCTCGGCCTCGTCGACATCGCCGATCCCGAGAAGCCCGCGGCCGCGGGCGTGGTGGCGCTCGGCGGCGAGCCGACGTCGGTGGTGGTCGCCGGTGGCAAGGCGCTGGTCGGCGTCGTCACCTCGAAGAGCTTCGCCGAACCCTCGGGCCACGTCGCCGTGGTCGATCTCGCCGGCCGCAAGGTCGAGGCGACCTGCGATCTCGGCGGTCAGCCCGACAGCCTGGCGCTGTCGCCGGACGGCAAGTATCTCGCCGTCGCGGTCGAGAACGAGCGCGACGAGAAGGTCGCCGACGGCGCCCTGCCGCAGCTTCCGGCCGGCTTCCTGTCGATCCTCGGCGTCACGGCGACGGGCGTCGACTGCGCGACGCTGCGCAAGGTGGAGATGACCGGTCTCGCCGCGGTGGCGGGCGAGGATCCCGAACCGGAATACGTCGACGTCAACGGCCGCAACGAAGCGGTCGTCACCCTGCAGGAGAACAACCACATCGCCATCGTCGATCTGGTGTCGGGCAAGGTCGTGAAGCACTTCTCCGCCGGGACGGTCGATCTCGAGGGGATCGACGTCAAGCGGGACGGCATCATCGATCTCTCGGGCAAGATGACCGGCGTGCCGCGGGAACCGGACGCGGTGAAGTGGCTCGACGACACTCGTTTCGTCACCGCCGACGAAGGCGACTGGAAGGGCGGATCGCGCGGCTTCACCATCTTCGACCGCGACGGCAAGGTGGTCCACGCCTCGGGCACCGGTCTCGAGATGGAAGCGGTGCGCCTCGGCCACTACCCGGAGAAGCGCAACAAGAAGGGCATCGAAGCGGAGGGCGTCACCGTCGGCACCTTCGGCGGCCGCAAGCTGATCTTCGTCGGGGCCGAACGCGCCTCGCTGGTCGGGGTCTACGAGGACAAGGGCGCGACGCCCGAGTTCCTCCAGGTGCTGCCGGGCGGCGTCGGACCCGAGGGCCTCGTGGCCATCCCGTCGCGCAACCTCTTCGTCACCGCGAGCGAAGCCGACGGCCGCAAGGGCGGTCTCGTCGGCTCCCTCGTCACCATCCATCGCTACGGACCGGAGCCGGTGACCTACCCGACCATCGCCTCGGCGAAGGACACCTCCGGCAAGCCGATCCCGTGGGGGGCGCTGTCCGGTCTCGCCGCTCATCCGAGCGAGGCGGGCAAGCTCTACGCCGTCACCGACTCGTTCTATTCGCAGGGCCGGATCCTGACCATCGACGCGACGAAGAGCCCGGCGGTGATCACCGCCGCGACCATCGTCACCCGTGACGGCCAGCCGATGCCGCTGCTCGATCTCGAGGGCATCGCGGTCGCCTCGGACGGTGGGTTCTGGCTCGCTTCGGAGGGCAACCCGGAGCACGAGAAGAACAAGACCCTGTCGCAGTTGATCAAGGTCAGCGCCGCCGGCGTGGTCGAGAAGGTGATCGACCTGCCCGAGGCACTCGCCGCCCGGTCGACCCGCTTCGGCTTCGAGGGCGTCACCGTCACCGGCAAGGGCGACGACGAGACGGTGTGGATCGCGGTCCAGCGCGAATGGAAGGACGATCCCAAGGGCTTCGTCCGGCTGCTCGCCCACAAGCCGGCGACGGGCACCTGGGGCCAGGTGCGCTATCCGCTGGAGCACGGCGCCGGATGGGTCGGTCTTTCCGAAGTCACCGCGGTGAAGGGCGGCCTCGTGGTGATCGAGCGCGACAATCTGGTCGGCCCCGCCGCCAAGGTGAAGATGCTCACCCGCGTGTCGCTCGACGGCGTCACCCCGGCCGCGCTCGACGCCGCCGAGGTGCCCGTGGTGAAGAAGACGGTGCTGCGCGACCTGATCCCCGACATCCTCGCCGGCAAGGGCCACGTGCTCGACAAGGTCGAAGGTTTCGCCATCGACGCCGCCGGCAACGCCTTCTTCGTCACCGACAACGACGGCGTCGACGGCTCGAACGGCGAGACCCGCTTCGTCGGGCTCGGCAAGATCACCGAGTGAGGCGGCCGCCGCCGGGGTCGTCCACGATCCCCGGCGGCGCGGCCCGGAACCACGAAGGCGCGGCGGGCGACGGCTCGCCGCGTCTTTTTCTTCCCGGCTGGACCACCGCCCGCTCCGGTCGCATCATCGGTTCGCCCGCCGGAATACCGCCGATGCCCCCCCGTCCTTCACGCGCCGTCGTCCTCTCGCTCCTCGTCCTTTCCCTCCCCGCTCTCGTCGAACCGCCGTCCTTCGACTGCGCCACGCGAAACTGCCGGTGGAGAAGGCGATCTGCCGCTCGGCGACGCCGTCGGCCTTCGACGTCGAGATCGCCACGGCCCACGGGCGGGCGATGAGCGGCCTTTCGGGCGAGATGCGCGACACCCTGCGCGAGGCGCAGCGCACCTCCTCGCCACCCGCAACGACGCCTTCGGCCCGCCTGACGAGGATCTCGAGGCGCGGCTCGCCGATCGGGGGACTTTCCCGAAGGCGATCGAGACGCGCCGACACGGAACACGGGGAGCCGCCGCCTCAACGGTGGCCGTCGACCGTACTCCTTCACCCTGCGCCGCCCCCCGCCGCCGGCAACCTCGCCGCCACCATCGCCCGTGCTGCGTCGCGCGCCGCCACGTCGGGAAAGGCTCGGGCGGGGAGGATGACCATGGCGCCGCCGGGCTCCTCGAGCATCAGAGCCTCGGGACGGTCGTGAAACCGGACCCAGGCCGACCAGCGCCAATCGGTGACGCTCACCGTCGTCTCGACGCGGACGCCGTCGGACGAGATCGTCACGGTCTGCTCGGGCATGGGCGTCACCACCGCCGAGGCGGCGTCCATGCGGCGGGCGAAGAACAGGCCGGCGCCGACCGTGATGGCCCAGCCGATCACCGGAATCGTCGTCTGCGGGCCGGAGGCGGACGGGGCGATGTCGACGAGAAGGCCGCCGAGCATCAGATGCAGGAGGACCGCGGCGGCCAGCGAAACGACGGCGACACCGGCGACGAAGCGCAGGACGGTCAGCCGGCGACCGTGTTTCACCCGGAAGAGCAGATCGCGCTCGGTCTCCTCGATGCGGAAAGGGCGACAGACGACGGTCACGACGGGCCTCCGGATTGCGATCGGTGCATCCGATCACGGCCGGCGGCGGCGCGCCAGAGGCCGAGGATGACGAATGCCGTCATGCGACGCGGGACCGCGATCGGTCGGTGATGAACCGGACCGACGAGCCCGAGGACGGAGGACGACGGATGCGGCGCCCCGGGTGGAACCGCCCGGCCCGACGGACCTCGATGGTCGCCGGGATGGCCGGTGGTCGTCGAAGCGGGGGGGTTCCTGCCACCGAAGCGGCGGAGGAACCCGGTGCCGCGGAAGCCGAGTGCGTCGGCGTCTCCGAGCTTCGGCGCCCCACGAGCGGGCAGGCGCCGCGGCGCACCCCGGCAGACGCACCGAGAGCGATGTCCGGACAGCCGAAACGCAATCAAATAAACCTGATTTCGGTGAATTCATCGCAATTTGGCATATCAACCGATTTTAGGTTATTCGGTGATCCTCTCGCACCCCGCGTAGACGGTGAAGCGGCCGTCGCGCGCGAAGGCGACCAGGGCGACGCCGACCTTCTCGGCGAGTTCCACCGCCAGACCGGTCGGCGCCGACACCGAGGTGACGAGCGGCGCGCCGGCCGAGGCGGTCTTGTGGACCATCTCGTAGGAACAGCGGCTCGACACCACGATGAAGCCCGACGCCGGATCGATGCCGCCGACGGCGAGGCCGCCGATGAGCTTGTCGAGGGCGTTGTGGCGGCCGACGTCCTCGCGCAACAGGCGGATCGCGCCGGAAAGATCGGCGAAGGCGGCGGCGTGGGTGGCCCCGGTCCGACGATTGAGCGGCTGCTCCGCCGGGAACGCGGCGACGGCGCGGTCGATCGCGGCGGCCGAGATGCGGGTCTCGACCGTCAGGCGCGGTATCGGCCGCATCGCCTCGGCGATGCTGTCGACACCGCAGAGGCCGCAACCGGTGCGGCCGGCGAGCGCGCGATGGCGCGCGCGCAGCGCCAGAGCGCGGCTCTCGACGATGCGCACCACCAGTTCGACACCGCGCTTCAGCGGCACGACCTCGACACCGAGGAACTCCTCGGCGCTCTCGACGACACCTTCGCTGAGGGAAAAGCCCAGGGCGAAATCGGTGAGATCGCTCGGGCTCGCCATCATCACCGCGAAGGAATGGCCGTTGTAGGTGATCGCCACCGGCGTCTCCTCGGCCACCGTCTCGCTGTGTCCGGCGGCGTCGGAGGTGCCCTGCGAGACCGGACAGGGCGGGCCACCCGGGCCGTGGCGATGGGCGACGACGCGGCGGGTCGCCGGATGGAGAGCTGCCGCATCGTCTCTCGTCATGGTGCGCCTTACTCGATGACGATCTTCGGCATGGAGAATCCCGACCCACCACCGCCGAGGGCGGCATGGACCTTGGCGGCGATGTCGCGGTAGACCGCGGCATGGGGGCCGTCCGGCGCGGTGACGACGATCGGCCGGCCACCATCGGAACCCTCGCGGATCGCCATGGTCAGCGGCACCTCACCGAGGAAGGGCACACCGAGCTTCTCGGCCTCGGCGCGAGCGCCACCATGGGCGAAGACGTCGTGGCGGGTGCCGCAGTTCGGGCAGACGAAGTAGGACATGTTCTCGACGACGCCGAGGATCGGCACGTCGACCTTCTGGAACATGGCGACGCCGCGGCGCGCGTCGATCAGGGCGAGGTCCTGCGGCGTCGAGACGATCACCGCGCCGGCGAGCGGCACCTGTTGGGCCAGCGTCAGCTGGGTGTCGCCGGTGCCGGGCGGCATGTCGACGACGAGGACGTCGAGGCCACCCCAGTTCACGTCGCGCAGCAACTGGGTGACGGCGCTCATCACCATCGGACCACGCCAGATCATCGGCGCGTCCTCGTCGACGAGGAAGCCGATCGACATGACGCGGATGCCACAGGTCTCGATCGGGATCAGCATCTGGTCACGAATCTCGGGATGCACGCCGGTGAGGCCGAAGAGCTTGGGCACCGACGGACCGTAGATGTCGGCGTCGAGCAGTCCGACCTTGAGGCCGAGGGACGCGAGACCGAGGGCGAAGTTGGCGGCCGTCGTCGACTTGCCGACACCACCTTTGCCGGAGGCGACCGCGACGATGTGGCGCACGCCCGGGAGACCGCCCTCGTTGGCGTTGGTCTTCGGCCCCGGGTTCGAAGCCGGGGGCACCGCGGTCGGCTGGTTCGGCAGGGTCGGCGTGCGCGGACGATCGGCGGTGAGCGCCACCATGACCCCCTCGACCCCCGGCAGAGCCTTGACCGCGGCCTCCGCGGCGGCGCGCAGGCTCTCCATCCGGTCGGCATCGGCGGACTCGACCCCGATGGAGAAGAACACCTTGGAATCCTTGACGACGATCTGGGAGAGCGCGGGCGATGCGGCCAGCGAACCGCGGCCGTCGGGCGCGGCGAGACGAGAGAGGGCTTCCAGGACTTGTTCGTTAGTGACGGCCATCGATCATCTCCGGACTGGTCGGCGCGGATGCTCCGCGGGCCACGGCCGGCGGGATCCGTTCGGGATAGACAACGTCGCCGGCTCGGCGTCAACCGACGAGGATCCGCGCCCGACGACGGTCGAAACGGCGAACCCGAGCCGCAGATAGGTCGCGGCCGCGCCGAAACAACCTCCCGGGTCGCGCCGACGGATCGGCGCCGCACAGGGACCTCCGATTCCGACCGTCGGTGCGGACGTCTCGGCGTCCGTGGCGAGAGGGACGTCCGCTCCGGTTCGATGGAAGATGAGCACCCGACGATGCATCGGCGAAGGATTTCGGAAAATCGAGGCGAAGTCACGCACACTCGGAACTTCGATCACGTCGCCGACACAACTCCTCATGTCATCGAACATCGTCGTACGAGCGCCACGATGCGGCGCTCGGATGTGATTCAGGTGAATTAAACTACCGCTCAGACTGCGGCACTATCGAGGTGCGACCCTGGGTCGCAAAGAAATCACCGCAACCGGCGCTCGCTTCCTATCAGCAATTCTCACGAGATCCGGTCCTTGCGAAATCCACCTTGCGGGATATGATCGAAAGACCAAGGAAAAAGAACCGAAGAAATCTCAGGCTGAGGATGGCGGGGACCCCACGAGAGCGAAATCGGGTAACGCATGTCTCTGAGATACATTGCCGCCTCTCTCGGCCTCAGCGTCACCACCGTGTCGCGAGCGTTGGCCGGTTATTCCGACGTGGCGGAAGAAACGCGACGTCGGGTCAAGGCGGAAGCCGAGCGCATCGGCTACGTTCCCAATGCGATCGCCCGGCGGCTCCAGAAGGGCAGAACCGATGCGGTGGGTGTCGTCGCGCCGGCCGGGTCGGACGCGATCTCCGACGCCTATCTCTACACCGCGATCATCAGCGCTTGGGGGCGGCTCTCCGAACTCGACCGCGATCTGGTGATGCTGCCGTCCAATTCCAACGGCGGACGCGGCTCCGAATCGCGGATGTTGCGGCGAGCGGTCGAGGAGCGGCGGGTCGACGGACTGCTGCTGTTGCGCACACGGCGTGACGATTGGCGCCTCCCCTATCTGCGCGCCGCGAATTTTCCCTTCGTCGTCTTCGGTGCCCGCCACGAAGACATGCCCGACGTCACCGCCATCGGTATAGACGACGAAATGGCGACCGACGAGGTGCTCGCCCGCCTCGCCGCCTTTTCCCATCGCCGGGTCGCGTTGATCGCACCGGACGGCGAATACGCCTTCGCCGACTCGCGCAAGCTCGCCTTCGCCGAGCGCGCCGCCGCCCATGGCCTCCAACTTCTCCCCATCACCGCCGAGTTCAGCGAGGACGGTGGGCGGGCGGTGACTTCGCGCCTGCTGTCGATGGCCGACCACCCGACGGCGTTCGTCTATTTCGCCAACCGCATGGCGCTCGGGGGGCTGCTCGCCATCTCCGACTCGATCTTGGTGCCGGGGCGGCACGTCTCGGTGATCAGCTATGGCGACAACCCGAACCTGCTCTATGCGTCACCTCCGGTGACGGCGGTGCGAGCTCCCGTCGAGGCGATGATGCGCCACGCGGTCGATGTCCTGATCGGCGAGATCGAGGGCAAGCCCGTCGAGCCGATCCGCTGCTGGGCGCCGACCCTGGTGCGGCGCCAGTCGGATGGCCCGCGCACTCCCGACCCGGGAGCCGGAAGCGGCGGAACGTCGACGCTCGAGACACCGGTCGGGGGAGCCTGATCCCGCCGTGCGGTCGAGGTCGCGTACCCTCCGATGATCCCCATGCAGTGGCGCTCGACGCCTCAGATCATCTCGAGATCGGCTTCGACCGAGAAACCGTCGCGTACGTGCTCGGTCGGAATCGCGGTCTCGGGCGGCTTCACCCGGAAGGCCAACGCGTAGGCGGCGGGCAGCACCACGATGGTGAGCACCGTCGCCGCGATGATGCCGCCCATCATGGCGTAGGCCATCGGCCCCCAGAACACCGACTGGGCGATAGGGATCAGCGCCAACACCGCGGCCGCGGCGGTCAGCATGATCGGGCGGAAGCGGCGGACCGCCGCCTCGATCGTGGCGTGCCAGGGATGGAGCCCGGCCTCGATGTCCTGATCGATCTGGTCGATGAGGATGACCGAATTGCGCATGATGATGCCGGCGAGCGCGATGACGCCGAGGATGGCGACGAAGCCGAAGGCGGAATTGGTGGCGAGCAGCGCCGCCGAGGCACCGATGAGGCCGAGCGGCGCGGTCATGAAGACCAGCATGGTCTTTCCGAAGTGCTGCAACTGCAGCATCAGCAGGACCAGCATGATCACCACCATGATCGGCGCCTTGGCGGCGATCGAGGCTTGGCTCTTCGCCGATTCCTCGGCGCCGCCCTGCATCTCGATCGAGTAGCCGACGGGCAGCGCGTCGATCACCGGCTTCAGGCCGGCATGAATGCGGGCGGTGACGTCGTTCGAGGTGACGCCGTCGGGGATGATGCCGCGCACGGTGATCGACGGTAGGCGATTGCGCCGCCATTCGATGCCCGGTTCGAGCACGGGGACGACGCGGGCGATCTGCGACATCGGGATCGAGCGGCCGGAGAGCGTCGGGACGTAGGTCTCCTCGACCGCGGTCAGAAGATTGCGGCCGCCTTCGGTCTCGCGCAGCACGATCGAGACGGTCTCCTCGCCGTCGCGGAACTCTCCGATGGGGGCCCCGGAGAGCGCCGCCTGCAGCGTCTGGCGGATCATCTGCGAGGTGACGCCGAGGGCGCGGGCGCGGTCCTGATCGACCACGAGGCGCAGGGCCGGAACCGGTTCCAGCCAGTCGTCATGGACGGTGGAGAGCATCGGGTCGGCACGGAACGCGACCTTCACCTCGTCGGCGAGGCGGCGGACCTCGACGCGGTCCGGTCCGGTGACGCGCATCTGTACCGCCCAACCGACCGGTGGGCCGTTGAACAGCCGATCGACCTTGAAGCGCACCGTGGGGAAGTCGGCGGCGAGCATCGAGCGGATCTTGGCCAGCAATCGCTGGCGGGCCGCCGGATCACGGGAATAGACGAGTAGCTGGGCGTAGTTCGGGTTCCTCAACTGCTGGTCGAGCGGCAGATAGAAGCGGGGTGCGCCCTCGCCGACGAAGCTCGCCACGAAGGTCTGGTCGGGATCGGTGAGAATGCGCTTCTCCACCTCGCGGGTGCGCGCATCGGTCTCGGCGATCGAGGTGCCTTCCGGGAACCACAGGTCGACGAGCAGCTCGAGCCGGGTCGATTCGGGGAAGAAGCTCTTGGGCACGTGCTTGAAGCCGTAGACCCCGATGCCGAAGGCGAGGAACGTCGCCAGGAGCACGGCGACGCGATGGCGCACGCCCCAGCCGATGACGGCGCGCAGGCCGCGATAGAAGCGGGTGTCGTAGGCGTCGTGGTGCTCGCCGGTGTGGGGGCGCGACTTCAGGATCAGGTTGCCGATCCAAGGGGTGAAGTAGACCGCGGCGACCCACGAAACGACGAGCGAGATGCCGACCACCCAGAACAACGAGTTGACGTATTCGCCGGCGGCGGACTTGGCGAAGCCGACGGGGATGAAGCCGGCGGTGGTCACCAGCGTGCCGGTCAGCATCGGAAACGCGGTGGAAGTGTAGGCGAAGGAGGCGGCGGAGACCTTGTCGAGCCCTTCGTCGAGTTTGCGCTCCATCATCTCCACCGCGATCATGGCGTCGTCGACCAGCAGGCCGAGGGCGATGATCAGGGCGCCGAGCGAGATGCGTTGCAGATCGATGCCCATCACCTCCATCACCGCGAAGGTGGCGCAGAGGACGAGAGGGATGGTGATCGCCACGACGGTGCCGGCGCGCCAGCCGATCGACAGGAAGGAGACGGCGAGGACGATCACCAGGGCCTCGATCAATGCCTCGAAGAACTCCTCGATCGACCGGGTGACGACCTTCGGCTGGTCGGAGATGCGGGAGAGCTCGACGCCGACCGGCAGGTTCGCCTCGAGGGACTTCATCGCCGCGGCCAATTGCGCGCCGATGACGACGACGTTGCCGCCCTTCGCCATGACGACGCCGAGCACCACCGCATCCTTGCCGTCGTAGCGGAACAGGCGGTCGGGCGGATCGGCGAGGCCGGAGGAGACCGAGGCGATGTCGCCGAGGCGGATCACCTCGTTGCCGGCGCGGATGCGCAGCTCGCGCAATTCGTCGACGGTGTGGAGCATGCCGTCGACGGCGACGCGCACCGATCGGCCGGCGGTCTCGACCCGGCCGGCGGGGTCCATCGAATTCTGCTGCGCGAGAGCGTCGGCGATCGACCGGGCGGTGATGCCGCGTTCGGCGAGCGTCTTGGAGGAGATGTCGATGAAGATCTTCTCGGCCTGATCGCCGAGGATCGGCGCCTTCTCGACGCCGGGCACGCGCAGCGCCACGTCGCGGGCGCGCTTGGCGAAATCCTTCAGCTCGGGCGCCGAGAAACCGGGGCCGGTGAAGGCGTGGAGGGCGATGAAGGTGTCGCCGAACTCGTCGTTGAAATAGGGACCCATCACCCCGGCCGGCAGGGTGTGTTCGATGTCCTTGACCTTCTTGCGCACCTGATAGAAGGCCTCGGAGACTTCGCGGCCGGGAACCTCGCCGCGGATGTTCACCATCACCACAGCCGAGCCGGCCCGGGTGTAGGACTTCACGTATTCGAGGCCGGGCGTCTCCTGGAGCTTGCGCTCGATCTTGTCGACGACCTGATCCTGCATCTCCTCCAACCCGGCACCCGGCCAGACGACCTGGACGATCATCACCCGGAAGGTGAAATCGGGGTCCTCCTTCTGGCCGAGGTTCATCAGCGACAGAACCCCGGCGATCACCGTCAGGACGAAGAAGAAGCGGGTGAGATGCCCGTGGCGGATGGCCCAGCGCGACAGGTTGAAGTCGGACGTCGGCGGAGAGAACTGGAGCATGGTGGCCTCCTCGCTGCGACCGGGATCAGTGGGCCGGCTCGGCGGCCGCGGCGTTCTCCGCCGGCAGCGCCACCTTCTTGCCGGGCGTGAGGAACTGCACCCCGGCGACGACGATGCGCTCGCCCGGCCTCAGGCCGTCGAGAATGCGGACCCCGTCCGGCGCCACCCGGCCGAGAGTGACCTCGCGCGGCATCACCGTGGCGGTGGCGATGTCGACCACCCAGACGCGCGGCCGTCCCTCCCCCCCGGCGAGGGCGGAGAGCGGGACGACGACGCTGCCGGCGGCGACCGGCACCCGGGCTTCGACCGTCACGGTCATGCCGAGGCGCACGGCGGGCTCGGCCGGCAGGGTGATGCGGATGGCGTAGGTGCGCGAGGCGGGGTCCGCAGCGCCGGCGATCTCGCGGACACGGCCGGCGAGGCGCAGGTCGGTGTCGGCCCAGAAGCGGACGTCGACCGCCTGATCCTTGGCGAAGCGTACGACGTCCTGCTCCGGCACCGCGATCGCCACCTCCTTCTCGCCGTCACGGGCGAGGACGGCGATCGGCGTGCCGGCGGCGACCACCTGGCCGACGTCGGCGCGCACGTCGGTGACGATACCGGCCGCGTCGGCGCGCAGATCGGCGTAGCCCATCTGATTGGCGGCCTGATCGCGCTGGGAGATCGCCGCCTCGAGCGCGGCCGAGGCCTGATCGGCGTCGAGGCGGGCGCGGTCGAGGTTGGCGTCGGCGACGAAGCCCTTGGCGTTGAGCGAGCGGGCACGGACGAGACCGTCTTCGGCCACCTTCTCGCGCGAGCGGGCGGCCAGGACGTTGGCCTCGGCCGCCTTCAGCGCCAGTTCGAGATCGGTGGGGTCGAGCCGAGCGAGGACCTGCCCCGGTTCGACGCGACCGCCGATGTCGACCCGCCGCTCGGCGATCTTGCCGGGGACGCGGAAGCCGAGGGCGGTCTCGACGCGGGCGCGCACCGAGCCGGAGAAGCGGATCGTCCGCGTCTCGTCGGCGGCGGCGATCGTCAGGGTCTTGACCGGGCGGACGTGGTCGGGGGCGGCGGCCACCTCCTCCTCACGGCAGCCGCCGAGGGCGGTGGCGAGAAGAAGCGCGGCGAAGACGGCGGTCCGGCGGACGAGCGGGCGGATCATGGGAGTGCTCCAGAATGGGTTCGCTTCGGCGGCGCGCCGCTCGTTCCCGCGGGTCAGGGGCAACGCAGGGCCCGGATGACGAATTCGGCCAATTCCTCCGGTCCGGCCCGTTCGGGATCGTCGGAGCACTGGAGGAGCAGGGTCGGATGGAAGAGCGAGACGAAGGCCTGGCGGGTGCAGGCGGCGACGCGGCGCAGGTCGTCGCGGTTCGGGAACTCGCCGGCGGCGACACCCTCACGGATCAGCGCCTCGAGCACGTCGGTCATCTGCACCAGATGATCGGCGATGGTCCGCCACTGCTCGGCCATCGCCACCTCGACGATCTCGTAGGCCTTGGGGTCGGAGGCGAAGGCATCGACGTTCATGCGGTGATTGTCGACGAAGAAGCGCATAAGCCGCTCCGTCGCGCTGCCGCCGGCGGCGACGATCGCCAGATTGTGTTCGTGCCGGCGGTCGAGCATGCGGGCGGCGATCGCCTCGACGATCTCCAGCTTGGAGGCGAAGAACCGATAGACGTTGGCCGGCGACATACCGAGCTCGCGCGCCAGGTCGGCGACGGTCGTCTTGGCGTAGCCGTAATGACGGAAAAGACGATCGGCGGCATCGAGGATTCGGGAGCGGGTGTCGTGCCGCTCGTCGGCGGTCTCGGCGGAAGCGACGGGCGTCATCGCGGCCCTCCATCCTTTCAGGTCGAATGTCGGCGGCCGGAACGCCGTCCTATCGACTGACGATTTTCATTATTCGTCATTCGATAGCCGACAACCATTCGCAAGTCAAGATCGCGCCGGGACATGGAGGGCGGAGGGTCCGGTGGCGCCGCCGGCTCGTTGAACGAAGGGGAGCCACACCGCGGCCGGACCGGGCGCGTCGCCTTCGCCCATCCGCTCACTGGACCATGACCGAAATCAACGACATGGATCGCCCATGGGACGAGAAGATTCGGTCGACCGCATCGTGATGGTGCCCGACCGGCGGCTCCTTCGCCGATGAGCGGGGACGGGGCGGAGCAGGAGGATCAACGATGGATCTCGCCGTCGCGAGCACCGACAACGCACCGGTTCGGCTCGCCGACTACCGTCCGACCCCCTATCGGGTCACCGGGATCCACCTCGATTTCGATCTCGGGACGAGCGGCACCACGGTCACCGCCGTCATCGGCTTCGAACGGCGCGAGGGAACCGAACCGGGCACGCCGCTCGTCCTCGACGGCGACGAGCTGACGCTCGTCTCGCTGGCGATGAACGGCGCGC
>JAOTSD010000081.1 GCA_030247555.1 Siculibacillus sp.
GCGGAGCGATCCGCGGCCTTCGTGTGTTCGAGGGGGAGGGGCGTGGGTGCCTCCGCCCGCCTTCGTCAGTTCACCCGCTTGATCCGGTCGCGCGCCGTCGGTTCGACCGTTCCCTTGGCGATGATGAGGGCCTCGAGCGCGTCGACGTCGAAGATGCCGGGAAGCTGGTCGCGGCCCGACTTCAGCACCCGGAAGCCGTCGCCGCCGTCGGCGAGGAAGTTGTTGACCGTCACCCGGTAGGAACCGGCCGGATCGATCGGCTTGCCGTCGATGGTGATCGAGGTGATGTCGACCCGCTCGCCCTCCGGCTTGGCCGCGTCCCAGGTGTAGGAGAAGTTCTTCGACACCTGCAGGATCCGCGGCTTGGGCTGCTTGATCCACTGCTGCTCGAGCATCGTGTCGATCTCGGCGCCGCTGAGCGTCAGGGTCACGAGGTTGTTGCCGAAGGGCTGGGCGGCGAAGACGTCGCCGTAGGAGACCTTGCCCTCGTCGTTCTTCTTCAGGAGGTCGGCGCGGATGCCGCCGGGGTTGGTGACGGCGAAGGCGGCGGCGCCCTTGTCGGCGGCTTTCGTCAGCTCGTATTGCGCATCGGCGACGACGTCGCCGAGCACGCTCTCGCCCGCCGGGCTCTCCTCGCGGGTCAGCGAGGCGGCGATCTTGCCGACCGGGCGATCGATCAGCGGGCCGGCGACCTTCTCGTAGGCCGCGATCAGCGCCGTCTGCTCGGGGTCCTTGGCGTAGGTGTCGGTGCGGACGATGACGTTGTCGGCCTTGGCTTCGATCACGTCGCGGGTCTTGCGGTCGATCTTCACCTTGATCTCGGTGACGATCGTGCCGAACTTGTCGCCGGAGGTGACGAGGCGGCCGTCGATGGCGCAGTTGTAGGCCTTGTGGGTGTGACCGGAGACCACCACGTCGACGGCCTTGTCGAACTTCTTGACGATGTCGACGATCGGCCCGGAGATGCCGGGGCACTCGTTGTAGTCGCCGGTCGGGAAGCCGCCCTCGTGGATCAACACCACGATCGCTTCCGCACCCTTGCCCTTCAACTCCGGCACCAGCGCGTTGACCGTCTCGGCCTCGTCCTTGAACTGGACGCCGGCGACGCCGGAGGGCAGCACGATGTCGGGCGTGCCCTTGAGCGTCAGGCCGACGAAGGCGACCGAGATGCCCTCGAAGGTCTTGATCACGTAGGAGGGCAGGATCGTCTTGCCGGTCTTGGTGTCGACCGTCGAGGCGGCGAGATACTGGAACTTGGCGCCGAGGAAGGGGTGCAGCGCCAGGCAGCTCTTGTCGGCCTGGCAGCCGCCGTTCTGCTTGCGCAGGAGCTCGGTGACACCCTTGTCGAACTCGTGGTTGCCGACCGCCGAGATCTCGAGGCCCATCAGCGACAACGACTCGATGGTCGGTTCGTCGGCGAAGAGAGCGGAGAGCAGCGGCGTCGCCCCGATCAGATCGCCTGCGGCGACGAAGACCGAGTTCTTGGCAACGGCGCGCTTCTGCTTCACCAGGGTGGCGATCGCCTCGGATCCGCCGGCGGGTACGTTGACCGTCTTGGTCGCGTCGGCCGGGTCCTTGATGCGGATGCCGCCGCCCGGCGGTTTGAGGTTGCCGTGGAAGTCGTTGATGGCGAGCAGCGTCACCTCGAGCGGATCGACCGCCTGGGCGGAGGCGGCGGTGGCCACGAGCGCGAACGTCCCGAACGCGGCGGCGGCGAGGAGCGTGGTGCGGAGCTTCATGACGGTTCCCGTTTGCATCGTTGGCCCGGCGCGGCCGCTGCCCGCCGAGGTCGTCCGGCCGCAGCATCCACCCGCCGACTGAGTGGGTCAACGGCCGAATGGAACTCGTCCCCCGCCGCCCCGCCGCGGCACTCGCCACCGCGCCGTCTCCTCGTGTAGAAACGGGGACACGGGAGCGGCCGCGACGACTCGGGCCGGTGGGAGAGACGGCGATGCGTTGCCCCTATTGCGGCGGAGAGGACACCCAGGTGAAGGACAGCCGTCCGACCGAGGACGGCGCGGCGATTCGTCGGCGGCGCATCTGTTCGACCTGCGGTGGCCGCTTCACCACCTTCGAGCGGGTGCAACTGCGCGAGCTCACCGTGGTCAAGCGCTCCGGTCGCCGCGTGCCCTTCGATCGCGACAAGCTGATGCGCTCGGTGCAGATCGCCTGCCGCAAGCGCCCGGTCGAGCCCGAGCGCATCGAACGGATGGTCTCCGGCATCGTCCGCCAACTCGAGAGCCTCGGCGAGCCCGAGATCACTTCCGAGCAGATCGGCGAATCGATCATGGAGGGGCTGAAGACCCTCGACGACGTCGCCTATGTCCGCTTCGCCTCGGTCTACCGGAATTTCCGCGAGGCCAAGGACTTCGAGACCCTGCTCGGTGAACTCTCGACCTCCGAGAGTCCGATCCGATGATCGTCGGCGGCCACGGTGGCGCGCGGCGCGAGCGAGGTCGGCCCCGGTGAGCGCCGCGACTTCGCTCGACCGCCGCTTCATGGCCGCCGCCATCCGGCTCGGCCGCCGCCATCTCGGCCGGACCGCACCCAACCCTTCGGTCGGCGCTCTGGTGGTGGCCAACGGCCCGGACGGGCCGCGGGTCGTCGGCCGCGGCGTCACCGCCCTCGGTGGCCGCCCCCACGCCGAACCGCAGGCTCTGGCCGAGGCCGGCGCGGCCGCCCGCGGCGCGACGCTCTACGTCACCCTCGAGCCCTGCTCCCACCACGGCCGCACTCCGCCCTGCACCGACGCCATCACCGCGGCCGGGATCACCCGGGTCGTCGTCGCCCTCGGCGATCCCGATCCACGAGTTGCCGGCCACGGCTTCGCCGTACTGCGTGGCGCCGGCATCGAGGTGGTCGAGGGCGTCGAGGCCGAGGCGGCGCGCGAGGGCCTCGCCGGCCACCTTTCCCGGGTGGTACGCGGCCGACCGTGGGTGCTGTTGAAGCTCGCCGTCTCCGCCGACCGCATGCTCGGCCGTCGCGACGAAGCGAACGTCGCCGTCACCGGACGGATCGCCCGCGCGCGTGCCCAGGTCATGCGCGCCGAGGCCGACGCCGTCCTCGTCGGCATCGGCACCGCGGCGATCGATGATCCCGAGCTCACCGTGCGCCTGCCCGGTATGACGTCGTCGTCGCCGGTCCGCATCGTCCTCGACGGTGCCGCCCGCCTGTCGCCGCGGAGCCGGCTGGCGCGGTCGGCCCTCGATGTCCCCGTCCGCCTCCTCGTCGGCGAACGTGCCGAGGGTGAGCGCCGTCGCGTCCTCGCCGCGCTCGGCGTCGACATCGTGCCGATCCCCGAAGGCGAGGACGGCCGCATCGATCCGGAGGCCGCGCTCGCCCGGCTCGCCGCCGACGGCATCGGCACATTGATGGTGGAGGGGGGCGCCGAGGTCGCCCGGTCGCTGGTCGGGCGCGGTCTCGTCGACGAGATCGCCCTTTTCGACGGCGACGTCCACATCGGCACCGGCGGCCTGCCGTTGCCGCCGGAAATCGAAGCTGCGCTGCGGCCCGCCGCGGGGCGGTTCGCGATCGTGGGGCGCGAAAGCGTCGGCCCCGACCGCCTCACCCTCCATCGCCGGCTCGACCCACCCGGGTTCTGACGCCGCCGTTCCAGCCGACCGCCTCGAGGAGAAGCATCATGTTCACCGGGATCGTCACCGCCGTCGGCGAGATCGTCGCACTCGAGGCCCGCGAGGTCGGCGTACGCCTGCGGGTCGCCTCCGCCTACGACCCCGACGGCATCGACCTCGGCGCCTCGATCGCTCACGCCGGCTGCTGTCTCACCGTGGTCGACAGGGGCCGCCTCGCCGACGGCCGCGGTTGGCACGACGTCGAGGCGAGCCCGGAGACGCTGCGCGTCACCACCATGGGCGAGTGGAAGGTCGGGACGCGGATCAATCTCGAGCGCTCGCTCAAGCTCGGCGATGAGATGGGCGGCCACCTCGTCACCGGCCACGTCGACGGCATCGCCGTGATCGAGGCGCGCATCGCCGAGGGCGACATGGCGGTCTTCCGCTTCCGCGTCCCCCGCGATCTCGCCCGCTTCGTCGCTTCCAAGGGCTCGGTGGCGCTCGACGGCACGTCGCTGACCGTCAACGCGGTGGAGGGTGACACCTTCACCGTGCAGATCATCCCGCACACCTTGGCGGTCACCACCTGGGGCGAACGAAAGGCCGGCGACCGCGTCGATTTCGAGATCGACCTGATGGCGCGCTACGTCGCTCGGCTGCGGGACGTCGAAGCGGGGAGGTGAGCGACGGCCGCCCGGCGGGCCGGCGTCGGTCGCGCGGTCGGCCTCGGAATCCTCCCGAGGCTGGACTTTCGCCGCCCCTTCCTTCATTGATCGCGGCTCGAGAGAGGACCGCTTCAGCCCATGTCCACCCAACACCATCACGCCCCCTTCGACCGCGACGCGGTCGAAGGCGCCCGCGTCCTGATCGTTCAGGCCGGTTTCAATCCCGAACTCGTCGCGGCGCTCGCCGCCGGCGCGAAGGCGGTGCTCCGCGCCGCCGGGGTCGATCACGACACCGTCACCGTGCCCGGGGCGCTGGAGATCCCCGCGGCGATCTCCTATGCGCTGGTCGCCGCCTCCGAGACCGACGACGGGGTCGACTACGACGGCTTCATCACCCTCGGCTGCGTCATCCGCGGCGCCACCGGCCACTACGACATCGTCGCCGGCGAGAGCTCGCGCGCGCTCATGGACCTCACCGTCCAGGAGGCGATCGCCATCGGCAACGGCATCCTCACCGTCGAGAACGACGAACAGGCGTGGGAACGCGCCGACCCGAAACGCCTCGACAAGGGCGGCGCCGCGGCAGCGGCCACCTTGGCGATGATCGAATTGCGCCGCAGGTTCGGGCTGTGATCCGATGACGACCAGAACCGACACTCCCCGCGAGGTGAAGCCCGCCAACAAGCGTGGCTCGGCCCGCCTCGCCGCGGTCCAGGCGCTCTATCAGATGGAGATCGCCGGCACCGAACTCGCCGACGTCGTCACCGAATTCGAGAATTTCCGCCTCGGCCGCGAGATCGACGGCGACACCTATCGCGAGGCCGATCACGGCTTCTTCCGCGAGATCGTCGCCGGCGTCGTCGCCTATCAACGCGAGATCGACCCGCGGGTCGACACCACGCTGGTCGAAGGGTGGCCGTTGAAGCGCGTCGACGTCACCCTGCGCGAGATCCTGCGCGCCGGGACCTTCGAACTGATGAAGCGCAGGGACGTCCCGGCCCGCGTCGTCATCACCGAATACGTCGACGTCGCCAAGGCCTTCTTCGTCGAGGACGAGCCGAAGATCGTCAACGGCGTTCTCGACAAGATCGGGCGCGAGGTGCGCGCGGCGGAGTTCGAGGCCTGAGACCTCGGGGCCGGTTCGGCGATGGGTGATCGATCATGTCGGCGAGCCCGCCGAGAAATGGTTCCATGCCCTCCGCCTTCCCGGCGGCGAGGTGACGCCCGGCCGTTTTCCACCGCACCGGCCGCCCAGTTACACCCTCTACGGTGAGTTCGCGTTCCTCGCCCGTCTCGATCTGCGGCGGGCCGGCTGCCTCGACATCGGCACGATGGACGGGCTCGGCGCCTTCGCCATGCCGGAAGCGGGGGCGGCTCGCGTTCGCGCGACCGACATCGCGCCGCGCCCGACGTTCGAGCGCGCCCGGGCCGCGCTCGCCCCGCGGGTCGAGTACGAGACCCCCGTGTCGATCTCCGACATGGGCGCCGTGGTGACCCCGGCGTGGGACCTCATCGCATGTTGCGGCGTGCTCCATCACGTCTTCGATCCGCTGACCGTGCTCGCCACCTTGCACCGCAATCTCAGGGAAGGTGGCCTTCTGCTTCTCGAGACTCAATATTTGCCGGTAGAGAGCCGGGGCACCTGTCCTTCGCGCCGGCGGAGCGGAATGCGGGAGCGCTGCCGCCCAACACTTTCTTCCGCCCCGGTTGTTCGGCGCTGAAGGAGATGCTCGAGATCTCCGGTTTCGACGTCGTCGCCACCATATCGGTGAGGGCTCGCCTCACCGTGCTGGCGCGAGCCGAGAAACCGGCGAACATCGCCGGTTCGACGCCGACGATCCGCCGTGTGCTGGAGCGTTACCGGGGCTTCGTGAACTATCGCGAGGCGATCGACCACGCCGCCCTCGATCGCGGTGACGAGGCGGCGGCGATCGGCTGGGACGGTCCTCGTAGGGGCTTCCACCTGAACACCGTCACGCGCCGCCCCATCTTCTCGATGGAACCGACTTGGAACCCGAGCTTCGGTCCGCGTCTGGCGGCGCGCGCCGCCGATCGGAGGGCGCGCGTGATCGCGATGGCCGCCCGCCGGTGCCGGCTGCCGATCTGGCCCGAGGGTCCGAGATTCACGCACCCCAGGTCAGGCTGAGGCCGGCATCGCCGGGGAAGCCGCCAGGGAACTCGAGGATCCGCGCCGCCAACCCGAAGCCGCGCGGCTTCAACTCGTCGCGCCAACGCGCGTGGATGTCGGCCGCCGGGCCGCGCAAAGTCTTCGGCCAGTCGGGATCGGGGGCGTTGATCATCCGTCCGCCGTCCTCGCACAGCTCCGAGGGGAAGCGGATGAGCAGGAATTCCTTCTCGCCGCGCGCCGCCGCTTCGAGCGCGCGCTCCAGCTTGGTGCGCCAGTCGTCCTCGCTGAGCCGCTCGGCCGCCAGTTGCTCGACACGCGCCCTGCGCGCCGCGCGCCGCGCCTCTTCTTCGGCCCTGAGGGCGGCGCGTCGGGCGTCCGCATGGGCGCTGGCGAGGTCGCGGAACGTGACCGCGTCGAGCGCGGCGATGGCGGCGGCGGCCTCGTCGGAGACGCGCACGATGCGAGACAGCGTCGCCGCCGTCGCCTCGGCCTCCCGAGCCCTGGCTTCGCCCGGACGGATCGCGGGTTCGTCCACCACGGCGATGGCGACCTTCTTCTTCAGCGTGAGCCCGAACATCCCCGACTCCCTCTTCGTCCCCGGCGTCGCTCCCATTCGGGTACGACACCTCCTGCGGTTGGGCACGGCGTCCCGGAGCCGCGCCCGTTCGACGCGGATCTTCGCGCAGGACCGTCGAAAATCGGTAAGCCTCGCGAGAATCTCGTGAGGTAACCCAAACGGTCGGTAAACGCCGCACCGCCACCGGCCTCGACCGTGCCCGGGCGATCGTCTATCGGAAGAAGAGGGCGTCCCGCCGCCAACACTGGAGCACTCCCGTGCCGACATCGAACCGCCCCGGCGAAGACGACCTGATCGCCCGCTGGTTCCGACCTCTGGCGACCTCTCCGGGGGCGTTGGCGCTGGTCGACGATTGCGCCGAACTCTCCCCGCCGCCCGGTCACGATCTGGTGCTGAAGACCGATGCGGTGGCCGCCGGCGTGCACTTCTTCGTCGACGACGACTGGGGAGCGGTGGCGCGCAAGGCGTTGCGGGTCAATCTCTCCGATCTCGCCGCCAAGGGCGCCGCGCCGATCGGCTATCTCCTCACTCTCGCCCTGCCGTCCGACTGGCGCGAGGACGACCTCGAACGCTTCGCCGCCGGGCTCTCCGCCGATCAGGCGGCCTTCGGCGTGTCCCTCCACGGCGGCGACACCATCCGCTCGCCCGATGGGCTGATCGTCTCGATCACCGTCTTCGGTGCGGTGCCGACCGGCCGCATGGTGCGTCGCGCCGCGGCGAGGCCGGGCGACGTGCTCTACGTCTCCGGCACGCTGGGGGACGCCGCTCTCGGCCTGCTCCTGCGCACCGCGCCGGATCGCGCCGCCGGCTGGCGGTTGAGTTCCGACGAGACCGGCCATCTCGCCCGCCGCTATCTCCTGCCCGAGCCGCGTCTGGCGCTCGCACCCGCCGTCCTCGCCCGGGCGGGCGCCGCCATGGACGTCTCCGACGGGCTCGGTCTCGACCTCGCCCGCATGTGCCGCGGATCCGGCGTCGCCGCCGAGGTCGACGTCGACGCCCTGCCGCTCTCCGAGGCTGCCCGGCGGGTGCTCGGCGCCGAACCGGACGCGATCGAGGTGATCGTCGGCGGTGGCGACGACTACGAGATCCTCGCCTCCGTGCCGGCCGCCGCGGCGGCGGCCTTCGAGGTCGAAGCGAAGGAAGCCGGCGTCGCCGTCACGCCGATCGGGCGCATCGTCGAGGCGGCCGCCGGAACCGGAGCGCAGACGGCCGCCGCGGCCGTCCCGCGCTTCGTGCGACGCGGCGGCGGGGACCTGCGTCCCGGGCTCCGGGGGTTTCGGCATTTCTGAACATATCGGGGAGGTTACGACCTTCGTCGAAGGCTCGTCCGGCCCGGGAATGCGGCGAGACGACGCATCACCGGGGGAGCACGCAGTTTAACCGATCGTTTACCCCCGAGGTCTCGCTTGACGCGCTACTTCGCGTGGTTAGGCTGGCGCGCCATCGACCGGCGGCTCATCCAGGGCGGCCGCCGGTGGAACGTCCAATCGAGCCGGGGAGCGGGGAATCGCAGGACGGGGAAGAACCCGCCGCGAATCGTCCGCGACATGAACGGGAGGCATCATGACCATACTCGTCGTCATTCTCTGTGGCCTCGTATCGATCGTCTATGGCGTCTGGGCCATTCGGTCGGTCATGGCCGCGGATGCGGGTTCCGCCCGCATGCAGGAAATCGCCGGTGCCATCGCCGAAGGCGCGCAGGCCTACCTGAAGCGCCAGTACACCACCATCGGTATCGCCGGCGTGGCCATCCTGATCGTGCTCGGCATCCTGCTCGGCAAGGAGGTGGCGGTCGGGTTCTTGATCGGCGCGGTCCTCTCCGGTCTCGCCGGCTTCATCGGCATGAACGTGTCGGTGCGCGCCAACGTCCGCACCGCCCAGGCTTCGACCGTGTCTCTGGCCGCCGGCCTCGACATCGCCTTCAAGGCGGGTGCGGTCACCGGCATGCTGGTCGCCGGCCTCGCCCTGCTCGGCGTCGCCATCTACTACGCCGTTCTCACCGGTCCGCTCGGCCATGCGCCGAACGACCGCATCGTCATCGATGCGCTCGTCGCCCTCGGCTTCGGCGCCTCGCTGATCTCGATCTTCGCCCGTCTCGGCGGCGGCATCTTCACCAAGGGCGCCGACGTCGGCGCCGACCTCGTCGGCAAGGTCGAGGCCGGCATCCCCGAGGACGATCCGCGCAACCCGGCCACCATCGCCGACAACGTCGGCGACAACGTCGGCGACTGCGCCGGCATGGCCGCCGACCTGTTCGAGACCTATGCGGTGACCGTCGTCGCCACGATGGTGCTCGCGTCGATCTTCTTCGCCACCGCCCCGACGCTCGCCGCCACCATGCTCTACCCGCTGATGATCGGCGCGGTCTGCATCGTGACCTCGATCATCGGCACCTTCTTCGTCAAGCTCGGCTCGAACAACTCGATCATGGGCGCCCTCTACAAGGGCCTCATCGTCACCGGTGTCCTGTCGATCGCCGGCCTCGCGATCGCCAACCAGTTCACCGTCGGTTGGGGTGTCGTCGGCACCGTCGCCGGCCAGACCGTCACCGGCACGGCGCTGTTCGCCTCGGGCATCATCGGCCTGATCGTCACCGGCCTTCTGGTGTGGATCACCGAGTACTACACCGCCACCGGTAAGCGCCCGGTGGTCTCCATCGCCCAGGCGTCGGTCACCGGTCACGGCACCAACGTCATCCAGGGCCTCGCCGTCTCGCTCGAGTCGACCGCGCTTCCCGCGATCGTCATCGTCGCCGGCATCATCTCCACATTCCAGCTGGCCGGCCTCTACGGCACGGCGATCGCGGTCACCACCATGCTCGGGCTCGCCGGCATGATCGTCGCCCTCGACGCCTTCGGCCCGGTCACCGACAACGCCGGCGGCATCGCCGAGATGGCGGGCCTGCCCAAGGAAGTGCGTCAGACCACCGACGCCCTCGACGCGGTCGGCAACACCACCAAGGCCGTCACCAAGGGCTATGCCATCGGTTCGGCCGGCCTCGGCGCTCTGGTGCTCTTCGCCGCCTACTCGAACGACCTCGCCTACTTCGCTCAGAACGGCGACAAGTTCGGTTACTTCAAGGGAATGGGCAAGGTCGACTTCGACCTCTCCAACCCCTACGTCGTCGCCGGCCTGATCTTCGGCGGCCTCATCCCCTACCTCTTCGGCGGCATCGCCATGACAGCCGTCGGTCGCGCCGCCGGTTCGGTGGTGGAAGAGGTGCGTCGTCAGTTCCGCGAGATGCCCGGCATCATGGAAGGCAAGGAGCGGCCCGACTACGGTCGCGCCGTCGACATGCTGACCAAGGCCGCCATCCGCGAGATGATCATCCCGTCGATGCTGCCGGTGCTGGCGCCGCTCGTCGCCTACTTCGGCGTGCTCTTGGTCTCCGGCTCCAAGGCCTCGGCCTTCGCCGCGCTCGGCGCCTCGCTCCTCGGCGTCATCGTCAACGGCATCTTCGTCGCGGTCTCGATGACCTCCGGCGGTGGGGCCTGGGACAACGCCAAGAAGTCCTTCGAGGACGGATTCGTCGACAAGGACGGCGTCAAGCACCTGAAGGGCTCCGACGCCCACAAGGCCTCGGTCACCGGTGACACCGTCGGCGACCCCTACAAGGACACCGCCGGCCCGGCCGTCAACCCGGCGATCAAGATCACCAACATCGTGGCGCTGTTGCTGCTGGCGATCCTGGCCCACGGCTGAGCCCGCGGGTCCGAAGGCGGGTCGCCGCCTCCGGACCACCGAGACGAGCCCCCGTCCGAGCCATCGGGCGGGGGTTTCTCGTTTCCGGGGGGAGGGGCTGCGACCACCGCGGCGCTCCGGTGCGGCCGGCCTCCGCCTCCCGAAAACGCGACCGCCGCCCCGGAGGGCGGCGGCGAAGGAGGTGGGCCGGGGAGGGGGATCGGCAGATCATGAGCCACGCGCCGGATCCCTTAGGCGCGCGCGTTCCGGATCACTGGCCGCCGGTCAGCGGGTTCGCCGGGTTGGCCTTGAGGATCTGCGACAGGAGGCCGTAGTCGGCGCCCGAGGTCTTGGTCTTGCGGCTGATGTAGTCGAAGACCTTGCCGTCCTCGAGCCCATAGTGGCCGACCTCGCGCACCGAGCCCTTGTCGTCGAAATAGACGGCGATGACCTTCTGCTCGTAGACCGACTGGTTGAGGAAGGCGACCGAGCGCTTGGCCTTCTGGCTGATGTAGTAGAAGGCCTCGCCACCGATCGTGGCGGTGGTGGAAGGCGAACCGAGGATCAGCAACACCTGTTCTCGGCTGGCGCCGACCTGCACCTGTTCGACCGCGTTGTCGGGCGCGATGTAGCCGTGGTCGTAGGTTTCGGCGCATCCGGCCAGACCCGCCGCGCCGATCGCCCCGGCGAGCACCGCGCCGCGCAGAAATCTGCCGTCGAACCATCCCGGAGCCGCACCGCGACCGGCCTTCGACTTGCGACGATCCATCTCGTTTCTCCTCGGGCGGACGCGGCGAGGCGCGTGGCCGGTGAATTCGGGGCTCCGCGGATCGGCGGAACCGTGCTTCTTGGCTTCTTCCCTAACCTGCGCTAGGTCGGATGACAACGGCCGCGGCTGACGCGGCCGGCGAGACGGCGGCGACGAACCCGCCACGGAGCCCATATGATCTTCGGCCTGTTCCGCAGCGGTCCTTCACCGTCGACCGTCGCGCTCTATTCGGCGATCGTGACGGAAGCGCGGCGGGTCGAGTTCTATGCCGCCTACGGCGTCCCCGATACGCCGACCGCACGCTTCGACATGGTCGTCCTGCACCTCGCGCTGGTGGTGCGCCGGTTGCGCGCCGATCCGTCCGCAGCCGTCGTCCTGCCCGCCGAGGGGCGGCGCAAGCCTCGGACCACCAACGGCCGCGTCCAGGAACTGATCGAACTCTTCTTCGAGGAGATGGATCGCGCTCTGCGCGAGATGGGGGTCGGCGACGTCGGCGTGCCCAAACGCATGAAGAAACTCGTCGCCGCGTGGAACGGCCGCATCCGCGTCTACGACGCCGCCCTTCTCGCCGGCGACCGCGACGCTCTCGCCGACGCGATCGCCCGCAACGTCCTCGCCGAGGCGAGGGACCGCGGCGGCGCCACCGCGCTCGCCGATCACGCCGCCGCCGCTGCCGCCGCCCTCGCCGACCAACCGCTCGAACGCCTTCTCGCCGGTCTGATCGACTGGCCCGATCCGGCGCTCCGCTCTCCCGGGATCACGCCATGACCAACTCCGAACACCCCTTGCCCCTGACGCTCCAGCCCGGCGAGGTCTCGCCCTCCGGCACGCGTCTGAAGATCGACGCCGACGCGGATCGACGCGTCGCGCTCGCCCGCTTCGCCGACGTGGTTTCGATCACGTCGCTCGCCGCCGAGGTTCTGGTGACGCCCTGGTCGGGCGACGGCTTCGCCGTGTCCGGCACGGTTCGCGCGAAGCTCGTCCAGACCTGCGTGGTGACGCTGGAGCCGATCGAGACCTCGGTCGAGGAGACGATCGACGTCAAGTTGGTGCCACCGGAGGCGATGGCGAAATATGAGATCGCTCCCGACGAGAACGGCGAGATCGATCTCGACGCTTCCACCCTCGACCAGCCCGACCCGATCGAGGACGGCGTGATCGACGTCGGCGGCATCGTCGTCGAGCACCTGATGCTCGGCATCGACCCCTATCCGCGCAAGCCCGGCGCCGTCTTCGACGCCGAGGAGATCGGCGTCGGCGACGGGCGCGAGAAGCTCTCCCCCTTCGCCGCACTGGCGCGATTGAAGAAGGAGTGATAGGGGAGCCGTCCCGGACCCGTCGCGTGTGACACCCACACGGGACGGGGGATCGGCGACGACAGCGGTTGCGAGACGGACGGAAACCGGTATTGTCCGGCCTCCGTCGGGAAGAACCGACGACCCGGATCGAGATGCCTACACCGATCATCATTTCCCTCGACGCCATGGGCGGCGACGCCGGACCGGAAATGGTCGTCCCCGGCGCCGCGGTGGCGCTGGAGCGCCGACCGGAACTGCGCTTCGTCCTCTTCGGCGACGAGAAGCGGCTCGCGCCGCTCATGGCCGACCATCCGCGCCTCGCCGCGGTCTCGCGCGTCGTCCACACCGACGTCATCGTGCGCATGGACGACAAGCCGAGTCAGGCGCTGCGCGCCGGCCGTTGGAAGTCGTCGATGTGGAAGGCGATCGAGGCGGTGAAGACCGGCGAGGCCGCCGTCTGCGTCTCGGCCGGCAACACCGGCGCGCTGATGGCCATGTCGAAATTCTGCCTGCGCACCATGGCGGGCATAGAGCGCCCGGCGATCGCGGCGATCTGGCCGACGATCGAGGGCGAGTCGATCGTCCTCGACGTCGGCGCCACCATCGGTGCCGATGCCCAGCAGCTCATCGACTTCGCCGTGATGGGAGCCGCCATGGCGCGCGCCGTCTTCGGCAAGCCCCGCCCCACCGTCGGCCTGCTCAACGTCGGCGTCGAGGAGGTCAAGGGCATCGAGGAGGTCAAGATGGCCGGCCGCCTGCTCAAGGAGGCCGACCTTCCCGAACTCGACTACTACGGTTTCGTCGAGGGTGACGACATCGGCCGCGGTGTCGTCGACGTGGTGGTGACCGAGGGCTTCGCCGGCAACATCGCTCTGAAGACCGCCGAAGGCACCGCCAAGCAGATCGGCCAGTATCTGCGCGCCGGCCTGACCCGCACCTGGCTCGCTCGGCTAGGCTATCTCCTCGCCAAGTCGGCCTTCGACCGGCTCAAGGAGAAGATGGACCCGCGCAAGGTCAACGGCGGCGTCTTCCTCGGCCTCAACGGTGTGGTCATCAAGAGCCACGGCGGTACCGACGCCGAAGGCTTCGCCTCGGCGATCGAACTCGCCCACGACATGGCCAAGAACGATCTGGCGAGCGGCATCGTCCAAGGCCTCATGCATTACCACCGGGCCGGTTTCGCCGATGGCGCAAGCGGCGACGCGCGAGGTGAACAGTGAGCATCCTCCGTACCGTCGTTCGTGGCGTCGGGTCCTACCTGCCGGCCGAGATCCTGACCAACGCCGATCTGGTGAAGATCGTGGACACCTCCGACGAGTGGATCGTCGAGCGGACCGGCATCCACGCCCGCCATCGCGCCGCGCCCGGCGAATATACCTCCGATCTCGCCGTCCACGCCGGCCGCGCCGCCCTCGAGCACGCCGGCGTCGACCCCTCGGACATCGATCTCGTGGTCGTGGCGACCGCCACGCCCGACCATACCTTCCCGTCGACCGCCACCGAGGTGCAGGCCCGCCTCGGCATCCAGCACGGTTTCGCCTACGACATTCAGGCGGTGTGCTCGGGTTTCGTCTATGCGCTGGCCACCGTCGACGCGCAGTTGAAGGCCGGCATGGCCAGGCGCGCGTTGGTGATCGGCGCGGAGACCTTCTCCCGCATCCTCGACTGGACCGACCGCACCACCTGCGTGCTCTTCGGCGACGGCGCCGGCGCGGTGGTGGTCGAGGCGGTGGAGAGCGACGGGCTGGTCACCGATCGCGGCATCCTCGCCTCGTCGCTGCGTTCCGACGGACGTCACCGCGACAAGCTCTGGGTCGACGGCGGCCCGTCGACCACCCAGACCGCCGGCCATCTCCGCATGGAGGGCAAGGAGGTCTTCAAGCACGCGGTGACCAACCTCGCCGACGTCATCGAGGTGCTCTTCGCCGAGACCGGACTCACCGGCGCCGACATCGACTGGTTCGTGCCCCATCAGGCCAACCGCCGCATCATCGACGCCACCGGCCGCAAGCTCGGCATCTCGCCCGACAAGGTGGTGATGACCGTGCAGGACCACGGCAACACCTCCGCCGCGTCCATCCCGCTCGCCCTCGACGTGGCGGTCAAGGACGGGCGGGTGAAGCGCGGCGACATGGTCATGCTCGAGGCGATGGGCGGCGGCTTCACCTGGGGCGCGGTGCTGCTGCGCTGGTGATGCGACCGGCCCCGGCCGGGACGCTGTGACGCAGCGGCAGTGAAAACCCCGCGATCACCTGAAATTTCGGGGATGCCCGTCACCGTCGCCCCCGCCGTGCCGGCATCGTCACTGTTGACCACCCGCTTGTGAGGTCATAACTTTTCGCTTCGTCGCGCGGACGGGCGAGGGAGGTCTCACGCCCGCGTCGCGACGTGACGGCGGGCCGAGGGCCGTCGGCGCGGGCGAACTCGACAGGGAAGGGCGGAACCATGACGGGGAAGACGATCACCCGAGCGGACCTGTGCGAAGCCGTCTACCAGAAGGTGGGCCTGTCGCGGACCGAGTCGGCCGACCTCGTCGAAATGGTCCTCGGTGAGATTTCCGATTGCCTCGTGGAGGGCGAGTCGGTGAAACTCTCCTCGTTCGGTACCTTCCTCGTCCGCTCCAAGGGCGAGAGGATCGGGCGCAATCCGAAGACCGGCGAAGAAGTGCCGATCTCCCCGCGTCGGGTGATGGTGTTCAAGCCGTCGAACGTGCTGAAGCAGAAGATCAACGAGTCGCTGGCGGACGATGGTGGCTGACCGAGCCCCGGCCGTCCGCCCCGGACGAGCCGCCTCCGTGGACAAGAGCCCCGACGCATTCCGAACCATCAGTGAAGTGGCGATCGATCTCGATCTGCCGCAACACGTCCTGCGTTTCTGGGAGACGCGCTTCGTCCAGATCAAGCCGCTGAAGCGCGGCGGCGGACGGCGCTACTACCGGCCCGACGACGTCGACCTGCTCAAGGGAATACGCCATCTGCTCTACGGCGAGGGCTACACCATCCGCGGTGTTCAACGCATCCTCAAGGAACAGGGCGTTCGCTTCGTCATGAACCTGTGGCGCGAAGGAGCCCCGCAGCCAACCGCCACCGGCACCCCGCCGGGTGGCGGCGCGTACGCCGACGCCGAAGCGGATTTCGACGACGAGTTCGACCGGGGGGCCGACGAGGAGATCGGCGACGACGACGCTGGTGCGCCGATGGACGACGCCCATTCGCCCTATGCCCCGCATCACGCGGCACCGACCGCTCCGCCACAAGCCCACGGCGCCGACTTCGTCGTCCCGACGCCGGTGCGAGAGGAACCCCGTTTCGACGCGCCGGCCATCGGCGAGGACGCCGCAGGCGTCGCCGCGCTCGCCCAGCGCTTCGCGCCGCGTTTCGGTCCGCCGGTCGAAATCGATCCGCGCGAGGATCCGCAGCGCCCGGCGGCGCTTCCCCGCGCCACGCCGCGGCCGATCGGCGAGGACCGACGGGCGCCCCCGGTCGAACCGCCCCGAGCCGTGGTCGAACCGGCCGCGGCGGTCGAGCGCGTCGCGCCCGTGCCGGAGGCGAAGGACGCCGGCCGGCCCGGTTTCGGCCAGATCCTAGACCGCCTGCGCCCCGGTGGCGCGCGCGAAGCGGAGGTTCCCGCCGTGCGCTCGGCGCAGAGCCTCTCACGCGACGAGATTCGGCGGCTGCAATCGACGCTGTTCGAACTGCTCGAGTGCAAGCGACTGCTCGATCAGGTGCGCTGAGCCGCGCTCGACCCCGGTTCCGGCCGTCCCCGAAAGGTGTTGCGCGGGCCGGCGAAACAGTCTAAGTCGCCTCTCGTCGAAGCGTACCTCCTCCCTCCTTCGGGAGATCGCGAGGTGCCGGCGCCGCTGAGCCGCGGCGGGTGACGACGGGCAGTAGCGCAGCCTGGTAGCGCACTTGACTGGGGGTCAAGGGGTCGGAGGTTCGAATCCTCTCTGCCCGACCAATTCCGAACATGCGACGTCGCCGACCGCGACCGTCGCGTTCGACGGCGAGGGACCGAAAGGCGAGGCCTTTTCGGTCCCTTCGTCGTTCAGGCGCGCGAATTCGATGGATTCGCCGCCCGCCCCTGAGTAGCTTCGCGAGAGGTCCCGACCGCGCCGTCGCGCGACGGCGCGCAGTGCGGCCTCGACCGGGGTCGGGCGCGGCGATCCCGCTGAACGCGGACACGTCTCTCCGTTCAGGAGCGGTTCAGCGGCGGCGAGATCATCTGGAGCACGACCGAGGGAGGAACACCTCGGGCGAAGGGTTCCATTGGTCGATCGGCCCGGGCCCAACGGGAGATGAAAATGAGCAGCTTCAAGTCGATGTTGCGGATGAGCGTGGTCGTGCCGGTGCTCGTCGCGGGCGCCATCGAGACGATGGCCCAGCCCGCACCCCGCATGTGCGGCGCGGTGCCCTGTCCTCCGCAGCAGCCGGCCCCCGTGCAGCGCCAGATGCCGGTACAGCAGCCGGCCCCGGTTCAGCGTCAGATCCCGGTCCAGCAGCCGGCCCCGGTGCAACGCCAGATCCCGGTGCAGCAGCCGGCTCCCGTTCAGCGCCAGATGCCGGTGCAGCAACAGATCCCGGTGCAGCGTCAGATGCCGGTGCAGCAGCCGGCTCCCGTGCAGCGCCAGATGCCGGTGCAGCAACAGATCCCGGTGCAGCGTCAGATGCCGGTGCAGCAGCCGGCCCCGGTGCAGCGCCAACTGCCGGTCCAGCAACAGATCCCGGTTCAACGCCAGTTGCCTGTGCAGCAACCGGCGCCGGTTCAACGTCAAATTCCGGTGCAGCAGCAAGCACCGGTTCAGCGTCATTTGCCGGCGCAACAGGTCATTCCGCCGCGACTGCAGCAGCCCGGTCAGCCGGTGGGCATGCAGGGACAGGTGCCCGGCCAGCGTGTTCCCGGGCAGCCGGTGGGTGCGCAGGGTCAGGGCCTTCCCGGGCAGCCGGTGGGCGCGCAGGGGCAAGGTCTCCCCGGTCAGCCGGTGGGTGGACGTGTTCCCGGCCAGCGCGTTCCCGGCCAGCCGGTGGGTGCGCAGGGTCAAGGCCTTCCCGGGCAGCCGGTGGGCGCGCAGGGGCAAGGTCTCCCCGGTCAGCCGGTGGGTGGACGTGTTCCCGGCCAGCGCGTTCCCGGCCAGCCGGTCGGCGCGCAGGGTCAAGGCCTTCCCGGGCAGCCGGTGGGTGCGCAGGGTCTGGGCCTCCCCGGTCAGCCGGTGGGCATGCAGGGACAGGTGCCGGGCCAGCGTGTTCCGGGCCAGCGCGTTCCCGGCCAGCCGGTCGGCGCGCAGGGTCAGGGCCTCCCGGGTCAGCCGGTGGGTGCGCAGGGTCAGGGCCTCCCCGGTCAGCCCGTCGGTGCACAGGGGCAGGGGCTTCCCGGCCAACCCGTCGGTGCACAGGGTCAGGGCCTTCCCGGTCAGCCGGTGGGCGGACGTGTCCCCGGCCAGCGCGTTCCGGGCCAGCCGGTCGGCGCGCAGGGGCAGGGGCTTCCCGGCCAACCCGTCGGTGCACAGGGTCAGGGCCTTCCCGGTCAGCCGGTGGGCGGACGTGTCCCCGGCCAGCGCGTTCCCGGCCAGCCGGTCGGCGCGCAGGGTCAGGGCCTCCCCGGCCAGCCGGTCGGCGCGCAG
>JAOTSD010000082.1 GCA_030247555.1 Siculibacillus sp.
GCCGCGGCGAGGCGCCGTGGTTCGTGGTGACCGGCGACACGCTCTTCGTCGGAGCGGCCGGCCGGCCCGATCTCCTCGGCCGTGAGCGCGAGATGGCGGCGCTGCTCCACGACAGCATCCACACCCGGCTCCTGAGCCTGCCCGATACGGTCGAGGTCTTCCCGGGCCATCAGGCCGGCAGCGTCTGCGGCGCCGGGCTCTCCGGCAAGCCGTCCTCGACCATCGGTTTCGAGCGGCGTTGGAACCCCGGACTGGCGTTGGACAAGGCGGCCTTCGTCGACATGCTGGTCGCCGAGATCCCGCCGCGCCCGGCGAACATGGATGCGATCGTCGCCGCCAATCTCGCCGGGGCCTGAGAGCATGGACCTCACCCACGGGATCCGCGACAATCTCGAACAGTTCCTCCATCAGCTGCTCCAGGTGCTGCTGGTCGGCTTCACCATCGGCATGATGCGGACGGTGGTGCCGGCGCTCGCCGAGAGCGAATTCGGCGTGCCGAAGAACTCCTTCCTGCTGTTGACCGCCTTCGTCGTGGCCTTCGGCTTCGTCAAGGGATCGCTCAACTTCGTCGCCGGCCGGCTGTCGGAGAGGATCGGACGCAAGGCGGTGTTGATGGCCGGCTGGGCGGCGGCGTTGCCGATCCCACTCCTCCTCTTCTTCGCGCCGAGTTGGAACTGGATCGTCTTCGCCACAATCCTGCTCGGGATCAATCAGGGCCTGACCTGGTCGATGACCCAGACCGCGAAGCTGGACATCACCCGCCTCGACGAGCGTGGCCTCACCATCGGCCTCAACGAGTTCTCCGGCTATGTCGGCGTCGCGCTCGCCGGCATCGTCACCGGATATGCCGCGACCGCGCTCGGGGCGCGAACCGGTCTTCTCGTCTTCGGCCTCGCGGTGGTGGTGACGGCGATGGTGCTGACGCAGATCTGGGTCCGAGACACACTGCCCTGGGCACGGGCCGAGGCTGCCAGGCACAAGAGCGGAGCCGCCGCCACGCATCGGCCGCGCTATGCGAAAGCGAGCAGCGACCATCCGGGAACAGCGGAGGTCTTCGCTCTCGTCTCCTGGCGCGACCGCCGCATGATGGCGGTCACTCAGGCCGGGCTGGTCGAGAAGTTCGTCGACGCCCTCGTCTGGGTCTTCTATCCGGTCTTCCTCTATCGTCAGGGGATCAGCCTTCCCAACATCGGTTGGATCATCGGCGTCTACGGTTTCGTCTGGGGCGGTTCGCAGTTCTTCACCGGCCGGCTCTCCGACCATGTCGGGCGGCACCGCCCCAACGTCTGGGGCATGTGGATCTGCGGCGCGGGCGTCGCGCTGATGCTGCTCGGCGACGGCGTGGCCTGGTGGTCGATGTCGGCCGCGGTATCCGGGTTCGGCATGGCACTCCTCTACCCGAATCTGTCGGCGGCGATCGCCGACATCTCGCCGCCCACCTGGCGAGGATCGGCGATCGGCGTCTATCGCTTCTGGCGCGATCTCGGCTACGGCATCGGTGCCCTCGGCCTCGGGATCGTCGCCCACTTCAGCGGTCGCATGGAGGCCGCCTTCTGGTTCGTCGCCCTCTCCATGTTCGCCTCCGGAGCGCTCCTGTGGTGGTGGGGTGACGAGACCCATCCCCGGCTCAACCCCGAAAGCGAGGTATCGCCATGAAATGCGTTCTCATCCTCAACGACCCGCCCTATGGCAGCGAGCGCAGCTACAACGGGCTCCGCTTGGCCCACGCCCTCAAGAAGAACGCTCCCGACGCCGAGATCACCGTCTTCCTCATGGCCGATGCCGTGCTGTGCGCCAACGCCGGCCAGAAGACCCCGGAGGGTTTCTACAACATCGAGAAGATGGTTCGTCGGGTCGTCAGCAGCGGAGGTCGTGTGCTCATGTGCGGCACCTGCATGGACGCCCGTGGCATGAGCGATGCCGCCCTGACCGAAGGCGCGGTCCGCAGCACCATGGACGCCCTTGCGACCGCGTGCATCGAGGCGGACAAGGTCATGGTGTTCTGAGCAGTCGGTCGAGCACCATGCCGCGCCGGCGGGCCGCTGGTCGAGAGCACCCACGGCAACATCGAGTTCACTGCGCCGCTGACGGTGATCACCGCCGTCGTCGTCGGGGTGGTCCTCAATCTGGCGCTGTTCTTCGGCGGCCACGTGCCGTGGCCCGACGGCTGGGCCGGCCGCTTCGAGTGGGTCGCGGCGGTGATCGCGCTCGGCGCCGCAGCGGCACCGTTCCGCTACCGGCAGGGCGTGGTCATGGTGATCGTCGCCTGCGGCCTGATCGGATTGGCGGGGTCCCTCGTGCGTCGAGTGTCGGGTGGTGTCACCCTATCGAGGCGGAGCCGACACCGGCCAATCTCGGGAGCGACCCATGGATCACGCTCCGACCCGGGGACTGCTGGCGCTCGCATCGGCGGCTCTATTCGGTGCGACGCCACCGATGTCGAAGCTTCTCCTCGCCGAGATGTCGCCCTTCCTGCTCGCGGGCCTCCTCTATCTCGGCGCCGGACTCGGTCTTGCCGTCGTCGCAGCGGTGCGACGCCTGTCGCGTACCGGCGAAGACCGAAGAAGCCGCGATCTGCATCGTTGGTCCGGTTCCCATTTTCTCCGTTGCGAGACGTTCATGCCACCGAAGGTCTTCCCGTTGCTCCTGGTGTGACTTGCTCGTGTCCGCAGTCGGTCGTATCTGAACCTCAGCCAAGTTGACGCGATGATTCGCACAATCGGCAGAAAATGATCGAACGTTCCTCTCCGGTTCGTCGGTCAACCGGAATTTGGAAAGGTCGATGTGAACTTGGAACCCCGACTTCTGCGAGAAGGAGAGTTCATGACCGGGTCATCGGACCACCTCGTCGAACTGACCGCCTATCTGGTTTCGGCCTATGTCGGCAACAATGCCGTTCCTGCCTCCAAATTGAGCGGTCTGATCGCCGACGTGCACGGAATGCTCGTCAGATTGGTCGATGGAGAAGCTCCGGCGCCCGCTCCCGAGCCGCTGAAACCGGCCGTGCCGATCAAGAAGTCGATCGAGCCCGACTTCATCGTCTGCCTGGAGGATGGTCGGCGGTTCAAATCGCTCAAGCGCCACCTGCGGACCGCCTTCGGGATGACACCCGAGGAGTATCGGGAAAAGTGGGGGCTGCCGGCCGACTATCCGATGGTCGCTCCCAACTATGCCGAGGTGAGGTCGAAACTCGCCCTGCAGGCGGGCCTGGGCCAGAGCCGGCGTCGTGCCGGGAAGTGATCATTCCGGGGCAATCGGGGATCACCGCCTGTCCTGGACGTTGACGTGGTTCGGATCAGCGTGTGATCTCGGCCACGCCGGTAGTTCCGGCGGTCATTGCTAAAGCATCTCCCGGCGACCGCTGCCGAGGGTAGACCTCGCCTGAGTCGAACTGAGGACCGATGGTCTCCATCGGTTCACCGGCGGGCAAACCAGCGGCTGGCGCCGAGGTACTCGACCCGGAGGCCGGATCTGAGGATATCCACCCCGACCGGACGGGCGCGCGCTTCTCCGCGGGTGTATCAGACGGAACGATCTTCGTCGGCCCCCGGCGGTCCCACATTTCTCCACCGACATTCCGTCCCAGCCCGCCCCGAACGGCCTCTTCGTCTGGCTGATCTGGCCGAAGGACGGCTTCGCCTCGACCACCTCTGCCGCAACGGCGCGTCGGGACTTTCTTCCCCTGCGAACGGGTTCGCATTCCTCGCGAGACAAGAAAGTCCCTCTCGCGCCGTCCTGCGCTGGCGCTGCGGCCCTGGCGGGTGCGGCGGCGGTCGCCTCCGGCCGGTCGATCGCCATCGAGGCCGCAACGGGCGGGCTCGCAAACGGAAAGCGGAGACAAGACAATGGCGACCATCGGCACCTTCAAGAAGACCGGCTCGAACGAATTCACCGGCGAGATCGTCACCCTCAGCGTCCAGGCCAAGGGCGTGCGCATCGTCCCCGACCTGCGCTCCACCGGCGAGAACGCCCCGAGCCACCGGGTCCTGGTCGGCCGCGCCGAGATCGGTGCCGCCTGGTCCAAGCGCTCCGGCGAGGGCCGCGACTACCTCGGGCTCAAGCTCGACGATCCGAGCTTCAACGCTCCGATCTACGCCAACCTCTTCGACGACGAAGACGGCGACGCCTTCTCGCTGATCTGGTCCCGCCCCAACGGGCGCCGCGGCGACTGAGCCGCCGATCGAGGCCCCGGCCTTCGGGCCGGGGCCTCTCGTCCACGCGGACCGAGGCTCGAGCTGGCTTCGGCTTCGGAAGACGGGGCACTGGTCTTCGACGCCCTCCATCGAAGACGACCGACGTTCTTCACCGCCGGCAATCGGTGGCCGATGCAACCGCCGGCGCGGGAAGGGCTCGGCTGTGCCCTGAATGTTGCATTGCACAATATTCGGTGTGCCGGCCGTTGACGGAGGCGATCCGGGCTGAGACCCTCGATCTCCGATTGTTCTTAAGAGAGTTTTCATGTCGGACGATGTCTTGCGAACCGACAAGTTGGCGAGTGCCACGCTGAAACTTCGAACGGCTCTTTCCGCCACGTTGTTGGCGCTCGCCGATATCGAGGGGGCTTTGTCGCTCGAAGAGGCGCGCGCGAAAGCGAGAGTGGCGCGTCTCGAAGCCCGGGCGATCCTCGCCGCGGAGCGCAAGGCGGCGGCCGACGATTGATCAGCGATCCCAGGCGAGATCGGCAATCCGCGGGTCGTCGACGAAGGTGCCTCGTCCGAACTCCAATCGCACGACCGGGAATTCGCAGAGCGCCTGAACGCCGTGCCGCGACAGGCGCATCCGCCAGGTTCTCCGTTCGATCGGAGCGGGCTCGGCGAAGGCGGAGCAGGCGAGGACCGCCAGGGCCATGCCGTGCTCGGGATCGCGTACAGAGCCGTAGCGCAGCAGGGTGATCTCGGCTTCACGCGCATGGTCCGCCAAGGCTTGGCAGGCGTCATAACGGATCGGATCCGACCACACCCGGGCGTCTCGATCGAGCGGCGGGATCGTCAGATCGAGGCACCGGTCGGAGGCGATTGCCGCAGCGAACGCCGTGTACTCTGCGGCATCGTCCGGCCAGGGCGTCGCGGGCGACTCGGCGAAGAACAGGAGCCGGTATAAGGCCATTTCCGCTACGGCGGTTTCCGGCCGCTCGGCCGCATAGAAGACCCCGGCCGTGCGGCCGGCGCGACGAAACCGGGAGCCGGTCGTATAGGGCGGGTCGTAGCGGAACGGTGTGGCGAGGAGGTAGTCGAGCCCGCGGCATTCGACCGGCAGCGGCGGTTTGGTGGCCTCGAGCAATTCTTCGAGCAGCGCCTGCTCGCCGAGGTCGTCGACGAGCTTCAGGGTGGAGACGCGGTGTTGCGCCTCGACCAGACGCCAGCCTCGACCGTGCCACGGTTTTGCTTCAGACGCGAGCGCGTCGGGCGTCCAGGTAGGCGATGACATCGATGAGCCCCGTGATGGTTCCGATCCGCTCTATCGGCGTGGATCCGAGGGCGGTGTTCGCATTCGCCATCCAGGCGCGCGCCACGGCTTCGTCGCCGCCGGTCACCGCATCGAGAGACCGGAAGAGACGCACGAAGAGGACGGCGAGCTCGAAGGGCTTGCTCTCCGGCTCGAGCGCGACGTCGCCGCGCTTCATCCGCGAGAGCGTGGCCTCGCTGAGGCCGAGAACGCCGGAGAGGATGCGCGCCGTCAGGCCCAGCCTTTCGGCTGCGCGCAAGGCGGCCTTGGTCAGGATGGGGCCGGGGGCTGGCCGAGCGATCGGGATTGTGGGTGCGAGAGGCATGTCATCACCTCCATCTCATGAAATTTGCATAGCATGAAGTTTCATGAGAAACAACCTTGCCATCGCCGACAGCGCTCAGCGAGCCGGCTTGGTCTCCTCGTACCCGCGGCGTCGCTTCATCTGTTCGAGTGCATCACGGGCGCGGCGGCGGTCGCCTCTGGCCGGTCGATCGCCATCGGGGCCGCAACGGGCGGGCTCGAGCTCGACGATCCGAGCTTCAACACGTCGGGTCTCACGCCAACCTCTTCGACGACGAAGACGGCGACACCTTCTCGCTGATCTGGTCCCGCCCCACCGGGCGCCGCGGCGATCGAGCCGCCGATCGGGGTCCCGGCCTTCGGGCCGGGGCCTCGATACCACCTGTTCCTGGGACGAGGACACCCGAGGCTTCACTTCATTTCGGCACACAGCGTTGTCGAGCGGCGCGACGACCGCGATCACGAACGTCGAGTGACCGTCTCAGCGTTCCAATGGCAACGGGCCACCGACCTTGTGACTGCGCATCGCGAAACTTGTGCGGATGTCGCGGATCGCCGGCAGCTCCAGCAGTCGCCCCAACACCGTCGCCTCGTAGGCGGCCATGTCCGGCACCACCACCTCCAGCAAATAGTCGACGTCGCCCGAGGTCAGATGGCAGGCCACCACCTCCGGCATCGCCAGGACGGCCGCGACGAAGGCGTCGGCATTGCCCCGCGTGTGCTTTTCCACCCGCACCCCGGCGAAGACCGTGAGCCCGAGCCCCACCGCCGCCCGATCGACCATCGCCCGATGTGCCGTGATCACCCCGGCCTGTTCGAGGAGCTTCACCCGCCGCGAACACGGCGACGGCGACAGCCCGACCCGCTCGGCCAGCACCAGATTGGGCAGCCGCGCATCGGCCTGCAACTCGCGCAGGATCTTCAGATCGATGTCGTCGAGAGTGATCTTGGCAGAAGTCGTCATCGTTCCGTATCCGATTGGTCGATCCTGCCACGATCTTAGCCGACGGCGCGCGTCTTTGGCACCATCGAAACTTCGTTCCGGCCTAATCTCCCCTCATCAGGAGATCCGCCATGACCCTTCCGAACGCCTCCCTCGGCTTTGCCACTCGCGCCATCCACCACGGCTACGACCCGCTCGCCCACGACGGCGCCCTCAACCCGCCGCTCTACCTGACCTCGACCTATGCCTTCGACAGCGTCGAGACCGGCGCCGCCCGCTTCGCCGGCACCGAGCCCGGTTTCATCTACGGCCGCGTCGGCAATCCGACCGTTGCGGTCTTGGAAAGTCGGCTTGCCGACCTCGAAGGCGGCGAAGCAGCCCTCGCCACCTCCTCGGGCATGGGCGCCATCACCGCGGTTCTGTGGACCCTGCTCTCCGCCGGTGACGAGGTCGTCGCTGACCTGACCCTCTACGGCTGCACTTTCGGCCTGCTCGAACATCATATGCCGCGCTTCGGCGTCACCTGCCGCTTCGTCGACCTGACCGACCTCGACGCGGCGGCGGCCGCGATCGGCACGAAGACCCGCCTGGTCGTCACCGAGACGCCGTCGAACCCCAACATGCGCCTCGTCGACATCGCCGGCCTCGCCGCCATCTGCCGCACGGCCGGCGCCCTGCTGGTCGTCGACAACACCTATTGCACGCCCTACCTGCAGCGCCCGCTCGTCCTCGGCGCCGACGTCGTCGTTCATTCGGCGACCAAGTATCTCGGCGGCCACGGCGATCTCCTCGCCGGCGCGGTGATCGCCTCGAAGGATCTCGTCGAGCGCTTCCGCTTCGTCGGCATCAAGGAGTTGAACGGCGCCTGCATCTCCGCCTTCGACGCCTTCCTGGTGCTGCGCGGCCTCAAGACCCTGGCGCTCAGGATGGAACGCCACTCGGCGACGGCGCTGGCGCTCGCCCACGACCTCGAGGCTCATCCGGCCGTCGCCCGGGTCTACCATCCGTTGCTCGACAGCCACCCGCAGAAGACGCTCGCCGAACGCCAGATGCGCCTCGGCGGCGGCATGATCGCGCTCGAGTTGAAGGGCGGGCTCGAGGCCGGGCGTGCCTTCATGAACGGCGTGCGGCTCGCCACCCGGGCCGTCAGCCTCGGCGACGCCGAGACGCTGATCCAGCACCCGGCGACCATGACCCACTCGACCTACACGCCCGAGGAACGCGCCCGCCACGGCTTCACCGACGGTCTCGTCCGCCTCTCGGTCGGCCTCGAGGACATTGACGATCTGCGTGCCGATCTGATCGGCACGCTCGACCGCCTCGGGTGAAGACAGAACGATCGACGACGCGCTCGGATCAAGAGAATCGGTAGCCTCGACGGAGCTTCCGCTCTCTCCACGTTCCGAGCCTTCGCTGTGCCTCGGCCGCTCCGTCGAAGATCTCGATCTTAGCCCGAGACGCTCCACCGATCCGCCCCCACGTGCGGACGAGCGAGACGCCGCCGAAGAGGTTCGGCTCGATCGACAGCCGATAGAAACGCGCCATGTTGCGCGTCGGGTCGATGCGATGGAGGAGGAGTGGCTCGGGCGTCATGGCGCGAGTCTCGCCCGCACTCGCATCCGCGTCCAACGAGAGTTCGGAATCGATCGAGCGCGATCGATTCACGTCGTCGATGGCTTGGTCGATCTGGGGTCGGCGGGGGCGTCTCGGCTCAAGCGCTCGAACCGACTTTCGGCGATGCATGCCCTCATGTCGTCGCGCCTGAACCAGATGGCGCGACCACAGCGCAGCGGGGGATTGCCGGCGGTGAAGACGATCTGCTCGTCGGTTCGCATCCGCAGCACCTCGTGCGGCAGGATCAGCGGCCGGCGGACGAGCTGCTTCGAGCGCGTGCGCGACGACCCCGACATCTGCGAGCTGCGGCTCACCTGATCGACCTCGACGGTGGTGTCGCCGCAGCGCTTGGAGATGTAGTCGGCGGTCTCCGGATCGTTGATGGCGGCGAACGAGATCCACGAGGCGGACTCGAACCATTTCGAGGAGGCGTCACGCCCGCCGTAGGCCTCGCGCATCTGCCCGTTCGACTGGAACAGCATCACCAGGGTGATGCCGTACTTCCGCCCGGCGTCGCGCGCCGTCTCGAGGATGCGCAGGTAGCCGAGCCGCGCCACCTCGTCGAGCAGGAACAGAGTGCGCCCGCCGACGTCGCCGTCGCGATTGTAGATGGCGTTCATCAGTGCGCCGATCACGACGCGGGCGAGACCTGGGTGGGTTTCGAGCGTCTTCAGGTCGATGTCGATGAAGATGTCGGTCGCGCCCGCCGCCAGCTCATCGGTGGCGAAGCTCGAACCGGAGACGAGGGCGGCATAATTCGGATAGGAGAGCCAGTGGGTCTCCTTGGCCGCCGAGGCGTAGACGCCGGAGAAGGTCTCCGGGGTCATGGCGATGAAAGGCGCGACGTTCTCGCGCACGAAGGCGGAGGTCGAGCGATCCCAGATCGCCTGAAGTCGTTCGCGCAGCTTCGGCTCGGGCTCGGCGAGGTTCTCGCGCACCCGGCGCAGTGTCTGATCCCGGGGGGCGGTGTGGCCGGAGAGGCAGACGTCGCCGATCAGCGCGGTGAGGAGTTGCAGAGCGGCGGCGCGGAAGAAGTCGTCGCGAACCGAACCGAGGCGCGGATTGTCGGTGACGATCCAGCCGGCGACGGCCGCGATGTCCTCCTCGCGGGTGCCGCCGAAGCGGCCGATCCAGTCGAGGGCGTTGAAGCCGATCTCCGGCGTCTTGGGATCGAGGATGAAGACGGTGCGACCGGCACGGCGGCGATGACCGGAGACCTGCGGCGCCACCTCGTTGGAGGGATCGAGCACGACGAGGCCGCCGCCCCACTTGAGGGCGGTCGGCACCGTGACCGAGGTCGTCTTGAAACCGCCGGAGCCGGCGAAGACGATGCCGTGCGACGAGCCGAAGGCAGCGTCGAAGCAGAGGAGGGGGGCCTTGCCGCCGGCACCCCAGGTTCCGGGATCACGTGCGCGAAACGCTTCGCTCGACGCGCCGTCCCGGTCGACCCGGTAGCGCTCACCGACGACGATGCCGCCGGTCTCGGGAAAGAGCCGTGCCGCTTCGGTGAGGTTCATCCAATCGGCCTCGCCATGGACGGCGCGGGTGCCGCGGATGCGTCGCGGCGCCGATGCCGCGAAGGCGGCATTGCCTCGGAGCGCGACGCGCAGCGCGAAGAGGCCACAGAGCACGGCGACCGCGACACCTGTTCCCGCCGCCGGATCGACCGAGGTGAGGAGCGGCCGGCCGACCGGCAAGTGGTCGGCGAGGATCTGGAGTCGAGCCACCTCTCGAACACCGCCGATGGCGACGGTCGCCGACGCCCCGGCGATGACGCCCCAACCAGCCACTCGGATCGAGCGTGCGCCGTTCGCCGCGAAGAGGACGACGACACCGATGCCGCCAGCGAGCGCGTAGGGGAGGGCAAGGCCGATCCGCCCGAGCATCTGTCGTGACGCTTCCGTCTTGCCGAAGGCCGCAACCCAAGTCGCGATCCCCGAAGTCGCGAGGCAGACGGCGACCATCAGCATGAGCGGCGTGAGGAACAGGGCGATCTTATTCGGGGTCATTGCCGAAGGCCTCCGTCCCGAGCGTCGTCAGGCGCTCGCGCTCGACGGTGTCGTGTTTCAGGCGGGCGGCGGCATCGATCAAAATGCCGAGCAGCAGCGCGCGCTTTTCCCAACGCAGGCCGGCTTTGACGATCAGGCCGCCGAGCTGAATCTTCTCGCGGGTGTCCTTCTTGCGCGCCTCGGACTGGCTTGCACGGTTCATCCGCTCAGCCCTCGCCATCGTGGCTCGGAGGCGCGCCAACCGGGATCGGCGTCGGCGGCGTGGCTGGTCGCTCGCGCTTCCCTCCTCCCGTCCGAAACCTCGTCGCCAGCGCTTCGAAGGCGGCGACGAGTTCTCCATCCTCGATCGCGATCTCCCCGAGACCGGCCTTCAACGCCAATCGGCCGATCCGTTCGGCCTCGCGGATCTCGGCCGCCCTCAACTGCTCCTGCAGTCGGGCGATCTCGTCGCGGATCTTCGACGACGGCTTCTTCATGGGACAGCGGTCCTTCTCGCTCGATGGGCTAACGATCGCGCGAGAGTCCGCCGGGAGAGCGCGCAGCGCACCCCGTCAAAAACGCCGGGTCGGCAGACCCGTCCGTTTTCGAGATCATCCCGCCGTTCGACGAGAACGGCTTACCAAGGGCGCAGTAATACGTCGCTGATGCGACGTCCTGCTGGATGAACCGAAGCTCTGGCCGTTCCCGACGAAGCCGATGCTCGCTTCACTTTCGGGATCTCGACCGCCGTGGCCATCACCCATTTCACACCCCAGCTGATCGGTCGTGGTGGCGGCCGCAGCGTCGTGCTGGCGGCGGCCTATCGCCATTGCGCGCGGATGGAGCACGAAGCCGAGGCCCGCACCGTCGACTACACGGTGAAGCGCGGCATGATCCACGAGGCCTTCCTTCTGCCCGCCGATGCGCCGGCATGGGCGAGGGCGCTCGTCGCCGACCGTTCGGTCGCCGGGAGTTCGGAGGCCTTCTGGAACCGGGTCGAGGCCTTCGAGAAGCGAGCTGACGCGCAGTTCGCCAAGGAGTTCATCGTCGCCTTGCCGGTCGAACTCTCCCGCGAGCAGAACATTGCCCTGGTCGATGCCTTCGTCGCGACCCAAGTACTGGCGCGCGGGCAGGTCGCCGATTGGGTCTATCACGACGATCCCGGCAATCCGCACATCCACCTGATGACCACCCTGCGACCGCTGAGCGAGGACGGTTTCGGGGCGAAGAAAGTGGCGGTGCTCGGCGAGGACGGTGAGCCGTTGCGCAACGCCGCGGGCAAGATCGTCTACCGGCTGTGGTCCGGCGACAAGGACGACTTCCTCGAGCAGCGGCAGGCTTGGCTCGATCTGCAGAACCAGCATCTGGCGCTCGCCGGTCTCGACATCCGCGTCGATGGTCGCTCCTACGCCGAGCGCGGCCTCGACGTCGCGCCGACACCGCACATCGGCGTGGCGGCCAAGGCGATCGGGCGCAAGGGAGGCGAAGAGGGCAGGGGGCCTTCACTCGAACGGCTGCGAGCCTTCGAGGCCAGTCGTGCCGAGAACGCCCGTCGCGTCGAGCGTCGTCCCGAGATCGTCCTCGATCTGATCTCGCGGGAGAAGAGCGTCTTCGACGAACGCGACGTCGCCAAGATCCTGCATCGTTGGATCGACGATGCGGCGACCTTCCAGACGCTCCTCGCCCGCATCCTGCAGAGCCCGCAGGTGCTGCGTCTGGAAGCCGATACGATCGATTTCGCGAGCGGGGCGCGGACGCCGTCCCGCTACACCACGCGCGAGTTGATCCGGCTCGAGGCGGAGATGGCGAGTCGAGCGAAGCATCTCGCGAGTGCCACCGGCTTCGAGGTGAAGGCGGCGGACCGGACTACGGTCTTCGACCGCCACACGCGGCTCTCCTTGGAGCAGAAGGCGGCGATCGAACACGTCACCTCGGCCGAGCGCATCGCCGCGGTCGTCGGGCGGGCCGGTGCCGGCAAGACCACCATGATGACGGCGGCGCGCGAGGTCTGGGAGGCCTCCGGCTGGCGCGTCGTCGGTGCGGCGCTCGCCGGCAAGGCGGCCGAGGGGCTGGAGACGGAAGCGGGCATCGTCTCGCACACGCTGGCGTCGTGGGAGCTGCGTTGGTCGAAGGGAAGGGATCTTCTCGACGCGAAGACGGTCTTGGTGCTCGACGAAGCCGGCATGGTGTCGTCGCGCCAAATGGCGGTCTTCGTCGAAGCGGTGGCGAAGGCCGGGGCGAAGCTGGTGCTGATCGGCGATCCCGACCAGTTGCAGCCGATCGACGCCGGCGCTGCCTTCCGAGCCCTGACTGAGCGCATCGGTTACGCCGAGCTCGAGACCATCCATCGCCAGCGCGAAGCCTGGATGCGCGAGGCGTCGCTCGATCTGGCGCGCGGCCGCGTTGCCGAGGCGCTCCGAACCTATCGCGACAAGGGCAAGGTCATCGGCGCCGCGGTCAAGGCCGAAGCGATCGCCACACTGATCGCCGATTGGAACCGCAACTACGATCCGACGAAGTCGACGCTGATCCTCGCCCACCTGCGCCGCGACGTTCGCACCCTCAACGACATGGCGCGCGCCAAACTGGTCGAGCGGGGGTTCGTCGGTCACGGTCATCTCTTCCGCACGACGGGCGGCGAGCGCCGCTTCGACGTCGGCGATCAGATCGTGTTCCTGAGGAACGAGGGCTCGCTCGGCGTCAAGAACGGCATGATCGGCAAAGTCGTCGCGGCGGAGCTTCGGCGCCTCACCGCCGAGATCGGCGAGGGTGAGAACCGGCGCCGTGTCGAGATCGACCAGCGCTTCTACACCGATCTCGACCACGGCTACGCGACGACGATCCACAAGTCGCAAGGGGCGACCGTCGACCGGGTCAAGGTGCTTGCGACACTCTCGCTCGACCGGCATCTCGCCTACGTGGCGATGACCCGCCATCGCGAGGACGCGGCCCTCTACTACGGCCGGCGGTCCTTCGAGAAGGTGGGTGGGCTGACGGCGATCCTGTCGCAGCGCCGGGCGAAGGAGACGACGCTCGACTACGCCCGTGGCGGTCTCTATGCGGCCGCGCTCAGCTTTGCCGAAGCCCGTGGTCTGCACATCGTCCGCGTCGCGCGGACCCTGGTGCGCGACCGCGTCGAGTGGACGATCCGCCAGAAGCAGCGGCTCGGCGATCTCGCCCAGCGGCTCCGCGTCCTCGGCCGCAAGCTCGGTCTCGGTGGTCACCCGAATTCCCTCGAAGACATTGTGAAGAAGGAGGTGCGCCCGATGGTCGCCGGCATCACCACGTTCGCCCGATCGCTCGACCGTGCCGTCGAAGATCGCGTCCTCGCCGATCCCGCGATCAAGAAGCAGTGGGAGGAGGTCTCGGCCCGCTTCCGCATGGTCTTCGCGGATCCGGAAGAGGCGTTCCGCGCAGTCGATCTGGATCGGATGTCGAAGGACGCGGCGGCAACAGCGGCGGTGCTGGAGCGTCTGGCGGTCTGCCCGGAGAGCTTCGGCCCTCTGCGCGGCAAGACCGGTTTGCTGGCGAGCAAGAACGACCGCGAGGAGCGCCGCCGCGCGGAAATCAATGTGCCGGCCCTGAAGCGCGACCTCGAACGCTGGCTGCGGCTGCGCGCGGAAGCCGAGACGAAGTTCGAGGCCGAGGAACGTGCGATCCGGCAGCGTGCCGCGCTCGACATCCCGGCGTTGTCGGCGGACGCCGCCCGAGTGCTCGAACGGGTGCGCGACGCCATCGACCGCAACGATCTGCCGGCGGCGCTCGAGTTCGCCCTCGCCGACCGTATGGCCAAGGCCGAGATCGACGGGTTCGCCAAGGCGGTCGCCGAGCGCTACGGCGAGCGCGCTTTCCTGGCGAACGGAGCGAAGGAGCCGACCGGTTCGACCTTCGAGAGGCTGGCGACGGGATTGACCCCGGTGCAGCGCGAACAGCTGGTGTCGGCTTGGCCGACGATGCGAACAGCCCAGCAGCTCGCAGCTCAAGAACGGACGGCGGCGGCCGTGAAGCAGGCAGAGACCCTCCGTCGGGCGCAGAAGCCGGGGCAGGTCCTGCAATGACCCGTCGCCGAGCAGCGTGCCTCGTCCTGGCCTCGGGAGGACTCGTCGCCACTCTCGTGATGATCGGCGGATGGGCCGGTCTCCGCCTCAATCTGACGCCCAGCCATCCGCTCGGTCTGTGGCGGATCGTGCCGCTCGGTCGAGCGGTGACCGTCGGCGACCTCGTCTTCGTCTGCCCGCCGCGCAATGCGGTGTTCGAGCAGGCGGCGGCGCGCGGGTATCTCCGCCGCGGTCTCTGCCCCGGTTGGGTCGGCCCCTTGATCAAGCTCGTCGCCGCCGGCGGGGGGCAGCACATCGAGGTTGGCCGCTCGGTCACCATCGATGGGCAGCCCCTCGAACACTCCGATGTTCGCCCGGTCGACGGCGAGGGCAGGGCGCTCGTGCCCTGGTCCGGCGGGGTCATCCCGCTCGGCCACCTCTATCTCCACTCCAGCTTCGTGGGGTCCTATGACTCGAGATATTTCGGGCTGGTGCCCGCCGTGGGTGTCCTCGGACGGGCTGAACTGGTTCTCACCTTCGGTCCGTGAGGGCTTGCGATCCGTTCTGCTCGTCGTCGCGGCGGCAGTCGTCGGTGTGGTCGGCTGGAACGGCGAGCCGCGCACCCTACCGGTGGCGCTGGTGTTCCCGGCCCTATGGGGGCTCTCGCCGTTGAGGTGGCAGGCGGCGGCGATCGCTGCGGCCTATTTCCTCGCGGCTGCGCGGGGGCTGCCGCAGGGCGTCGCCACCTTCTACGGATCGAGCGTCCTGTTGGGCATCTCTCTGTGGTTCGGTGCAGCCCTGGCCTTCGTCGGGGTTCATGCCGTGCTGTGGTCGAGGCGACCGGGATGGGGGAGGGCGGTGCGATTTGGCATCGCCGCGATCCTTATGGCGGTGCCTCCCTTCGGGATCGTCGGGTGGGCCCATCCGATCACCGCGGCTGGTGTTCTGTTCCCGGAATGGGGATGGTGGGGTCTCGCTGCGACGGCGGTGATCATGCTCGCCGCGACGACGCGGGGGTGGGCTGCGGTCATGGTGGTTCTCCTATGCCTCGGAGTCTGGTCGGCCGTCACCTGGACCGAGCCGCAGCGACCAGAGGGGTGGACCGGTCTCGATTTTCGGCTCGGCAACTCGCTCGGGCGAGGGAGTGACCTCGAGCAGCATCAGGCCCTGATCGGAATGATACGAGCAGCCACCGCAGATGGTGCCCGGGTCGTCGTCCTCCCCGAGAATGCTCTCGGGCTCTGGACGCCGACGGTCGCGAAACTTTGGCGAAGCCGGCTGCGAGGTCTCGATGTCACGGTGGTCGCGGGCGCGACCGTGATCCGGCCCGACGGCTACGACAACGTCATGGTGGCGATCGATCCCGACGGTGCCCGGGTCGTCCATCGGCAACGAATGCCCGTGCCTGTCTCGATGTGGCAGCCGTGGCGAGACTGGATCGGGGAGCCCGGCGGTGCTCGTGCAGACCTCTTCGGGGCATCCGTCGCGATGATCGGTGGCCAGCGCGTCGCGCCGCTCGTCTGCTACGAGCAGCTTCTCGTCTGGCCTGTCCTTCAGTCAATGGCTCACCGAGCGGATCTGGTCGTCGCGATCGGCAACGGCTGGTGGACGGCCGGCACGAATGTCGCCGGGATTCAGAAGGCAAGCAGCGCCGCCTGGGCGCGTCTCTTCAGGCTCCCGCTCGTCGTCTCCTTCAACCTCTGAAACAGGAGGGTATCATGGTCGACGCCGCGCTCGTTCACGCCTGCGCCGATCCGGCGCTGAAGCCGGCGATCGTCGAGAGGTTTCTCGAGAAGGTCGGGACGAACGATCCGCTCGCTCTGTCGATCCGGGCGGGGAGCCGCGTCATCCTCGTGCCGCCGGCGAAGACCCCCGACGAAGCCCTTGCGCTCGTTCGCCGCTTCGTCGGCGAGGCCGAGGTGCGCGTCGGCATCACCCGGTATCCGGCAGGCGTCGGAGTGAAGGACCCGCCGGAGATCGGCGTGGATCTCTTCGAGCCCTGCGCCAACCTGCGCTTGGGCTCGGCGCTCTTCGGCAAGGTCTGGCGCATCGTGGTGAATTGGTACGGCGCGGCCGTGCCCGAAGCCTTCGACGACGCCGTCCTGGCCTGGCGGACCGGCACCTTCGAGGGGAAGGCGGTGTTCGTGGAACCGGATCCAGGACCGCTGGATGTGACGAGCCGGGATCGGAAGCCGTCGGTCGGAGACGAGGAGGAACACCCGCCATCGGGCGAGCCGCCGCCCCGGACGGAAGCGCGGGGCGACGCGCATCCGACTGAGCCACGCCCGCTCGACGAGGATCCCCGTCGAGCGGCAATGCGGATCGATCTGACCGGCGCAGGGCGCACTCGGCGACCTTGAATCGTCGACGACAGGGCTTTCCGCGAGCCGACCCGCTCACCTCGAGACAGTGGAACTTCGTGCCGTCCGCTGGCGAGGTGGTTCCAACAGACGTGATGATAATTCGTCGAGGCTGTTGGAACCCGGCTCGTCGCGTCGCGGTGCGTGGTTCGGTTGCGACATCCGGGTCGCCGAGCTTGAAAAACCCAACTAGATGGGTTACTCATTCTCATGGTCACGATATTCCGAGCACACGGCCTGCGGGTCGTCATCTATCTCGACGACCACGAACCGGCCCATGTGCATGTCTTCGGCGACGGTCACGCGAAGATCAATCTCATCGGCCCCGGTGATGGGCCGAAGCTGGTCTGGGTCGAGGGAATGAAACGTGCGGAAGTCCGTCAGGCGGTTCGCCTCGTAGCAGAACGACGCGACGACTTACTGGCTCGATGGAGGGAGATCCATGGCTGAACTGTCCGACCGGATCATCGATGCCGCTCTCGAGCGCGGCCGATCGGCGCGAGAGACCGAGCCTCGCGCCGCAGCCGCTCGCTACGACGCGCCAGCGCGGCGCGTCGTCGTCGAACTGACGAACGGCTGCACGTTCACGTTCCCCCCGACCCTGGCGCAAGGGTTGGAGCACGCGACCGATGCCGAACTCGAGGCAATCGAGATCCTCGGCCAAGGCTACGGCCTGCATTGGGAGGCCCTCGATGTCGACCTGTCCCTGCCGGGACTGATGGCCGGCATTTTCGGCACCAAGGCCCATATGGCCCGCCGTGCCGGGCAGGTGACTTCTCCTGCGAAAGCCAACGCTTCGCGCATCAATGGTGCGAAGGGCGGGCGTCCGCGCAAATCAGCCAACGGCTGATCTACAGGTGCGTCTCGTGGAGGGGCGAGATGGCGAAGCGCGAGCGGGATCTTCGCGTCGTTGGGAACCGTGTGGGTCCGCCGGAAGATCTACCGGACCCGCGATCAGTCTAGGTCCTGTTGACGAATGCACGCGTCCATAGACGGACGGCGGCGATGAGGACGAAGCCGAGGTAGCTGTCGGCGGTCTTGTCGTAGCGGGTGGCCAGACGGCGCCAGTTCTTCAACTTGTTGAAG
>JAOTSD010000083.1 GCA_030247555.1 Siculibacillus sp.
GCCCTTGGGCAGGTCGCGGGTCAGGGCGGAGAGCGATCCGCTCCGATCCCCGGGGAGCTTCATGGTGGCGCAGGTACCCTTGGGCACCAACTTCCAGGCGTTGCCCTGGTAGTCGACGCGCGAGGTTCCGGCGCAGGTCGTGCCCGCGCCGGCGGCGCAGTCGTTCTGGCCCTTCAGCGCGACGCCGAAGCACTTCTCCTGCGGCTTGTCCTGGGCCCTCGCGGCCGGGGCGGCGAGGGCGGTGGTGAGCGAAGCGGCGATGCCGAGGGCGATGGCGGTACGGTTCATGCGTGGTCTCCCGTCGTCGGTGTCGCCGTTCACATCTTGCCGGGTTCGAGCGTGCCCATGCCCTTCGGCGTCTTCATCGTCGTGCAGGTGCCCTTCGGAACCAGCTTGAACGAGGCCGGGTCGTAGTCGACCGCCGAGTGGCCCTTGCAGGCGTGGTTGCCGGCGGCGCAGTCGTTCTGGCCCTTCAGCGCGACGCCGAAGCACTTCTCCTGCTCGGCGGCGGCGGCCGGGGCGGCGGCGAGGGTGGCGGCGCCGAGCGCGCCGGCGATGGAACCGAGGACGGCGAGATTGACGGTGCGGCGATTCATGGGACGATCTCCTCGTTGGATACGAACCGGTTCGACCGGCTCGAACGGTTCTTCGCCGGTGACACCGCCGCCGTTACGGCGCACACGCATCGGTGATCGGACGGGCCGAGCCGATCACGTCGGCGCGATCGTCACGATCGCGATGTAACGAACCCGCATGCCTGCGCGTAGTCACCGAGGAAGGGGGCGTTCGGAGTGAACGGGAGCGAGATGAGGCGGGAGGCCGCGGACGAAGGCGGGCGGGCGGAATTGATGCGTGCCGCCCTCGCCGGGGACGCGAACGCCTATCGCCGCCTGCTCGAAGCGTTGACGCCGGTGCTGCGCGCCGCCGCGGCGCGCGGTCTGGCGCGTGCCGGGCTCGGGTCGGCCGACGTCGAGGACGTGGTGCAGGAGACGCTGCTCGCTCTCCACCTGAAGCGCCACACCTGGGATCCGACCCGGCCGCTCATGCCGTGGGTCGCCACCATCGCCCGCCACAAGCTGGTCGACGGGTTGCGGCGGCGCGGGCGGCGAAGCGAGGTACCGGTCGAGGATTTCCACGAGATCCTCGCCGCGCCGGCGGAGCCGGATCCGACCGAGGCGCGGGACGTCGATCGCATGCTCGGGCGGTTGGCACCGCGCCAGCGCGACATCGTCCGCTCGATCACGGTCGAGGACAGGTCGATCGCCGCGACCGCCGATCGGCTCGGCATGAGCGAGGGCGCCGTGCGCGTCGCCCTCCATCGAGGATTGAAGGCGCTGGCCGCCCTGTCGGGGAGCATGGCATGAGGACGGATGATCTGATCGGTGGACTGGTCGCCGACGTCGAGATGCGAACGCCACCGCTCGGGCGCGGCCTCCTCGCCGCCGGTGTCGTCGGGATGGCCCTGTCGGGGACGCTGTTCTTCGCCGCTCTCGGCCCGCGCCCCGATGTCGCCGCCGCTCTGGCGACGCCGCGTTTCGTCCTGAAGTTCGTGGAGTGCGCCGCGCTGGCGGCGGCCGCCGCCGCCGCCGCTCTCGCCCTGATGCGCCCCGCCGCGGATCGCCGGCTCGCCCGCCTCTGCCTGCTCCTCGTCGCCTTCGGCGTCACGCTCGGCGTGATGGTCGAGGTCGTCGTGGTGCCGCGCGCCGACTGGCCGGCCCGGCTTCTGGGGACCAACTGGCTCCATTGCCTGGTGCTGGTGCCGCTCCTCGCGCTGCCGGCCTTCGTCACCCTGCTCGCCGCCGCCCGCCACGGCGCCGCCACCGAACCGGGGCGGACCGGCGCGATGATCGGCGTTCTCGCCGGCGCGATCGGGGCCTTCTTCTATGCGGCGAACTGCACCGACGACAGCCCGCTCTTCGTCGCCACCTGGTATACGCTCGCCATCGGCGCGATGGCGCTCCTCGGCGCGCTCCTCGGGCGTCGCCTCCTCGTCTGGTGAGGCGGCGACGTCACGCGAGCGTTTCAGGCGACGTCCTCTCCGGCCACCACGGTGCGCAACTCGAGCACCATGTTCTTCAGCGAATAGACCAGCATGATCGCCCCGCTGATCGGCATGCAGGCGTAGAGCCAGGCCTTCGGGATGGCGAAGGCGGTGGTGTGCTCGCTGGTCTGCAGGGTCAGGTCGAGCGAGTATTTGAAGAACACCGCGATGAACACCAGCGAACAGGCCTCCACCAGGAAGCGGTAGAGCAGCCGCGAGCGGGTTCCCGGCAGCCGCTTCGACAGCCAGTCGCCGACGCTGAAGTGGCCGTGCGCCACCCAGACGGCCGCCGCCCCGTAGAAGATCAGGGCGCCGTAGAGCATCTCCAGGATCTCGTCGAACCAGTGCATCGACATGAAGGGGACGAAGCGGACGACGATGTTGAGCGTCAGGATGACGGTCATGGCGGCGAAGAGGGCGATGCAGACGACCTCGAGGACGAGGAGCAACGCCCGATCGAGACGCGCGAGAAGGCCGAGGACGGCGGTCATGGCATCGGTCCCATCACGAGGTTCGGCAGCCACAGCGCGATGCCGGGCACGAAGGCGCAGACGATCGTCACGATCAGGATGGCGACGAGATAGGGCATGCACTCGAGCGCCAACCTCCAGATGCCCACCTTGGCGAAGCTCTCCACCGCGAAGAGGCACATGCCGACCGGCGGGGTGAGGTTGCCGACCATGATCAACAGCGTCATCACCACGCCGAAGTTGATCATGTCGATGCCGAACAGCGGGCAGATCTTCATGAAGATCGGCAACGTGATCAGGAAGATGGCGTTGCCGTCGAGGAAGCAGCCGAGCACCAGGATGATGCCGATGACGATCCACAGAAAGTCCGACGGCGAGGTACCGAGCGCCGTCAGCTGCATGATCAGGGCATCCGGGATGCGTTCGAAGATGGTGAACCAGCCGAAGAAGTTGGCGGTCGCCATGATGAACATCAGGCCGCAGGTCTGCTTCAGCGAAGCGAAGAGGATCGGCGGCAGGTCGCGCAGCGCGAGGTCGCGATAGGCGAAGCCGAGCAGGCCGGCATAGAGCGCGGCGATCACCGAGGCCTCGGTCGGGGTGAAGAAGCCGGTGGTGATGCCGCCGATGATGACGACCGGCGCCATCAGCGGCCAGAATGCCTCGCGGAAGGAGACGAAGATCTCGTTCCAGCTCGCCTTCTCGTCCCTCGGCAGGCCGCGCGGGCCGGCCATCAGGCCGATGGCGATCATCATCGCGAGGCCCATCGCCACGCCGGGGATCGCGCCGGCGAGGAAGAGGCGGGCGACCGAGACCGAGGTGATCGCGCCGTAGAGCACGAAGGGAATCGACGGCGGGATCACCGGCCCTATGGTCGAGGCCGACGCGACGATCGCCGCCGAGATCTTCGGCTTGTAGCCGGCGTCGACCATCGCCTTGTGCTGGATCTGCCCGAGACCGGCCGCGTCGGCCACGGCCGAGCCCGACATGCCCGAGAAGATCATCGACGAGACCACCGCCACCTGCCCGAGGCCTCCGGCGACGTGGCCGACGAGCGCCCGGGCGAAGCGGAAGATGCGGCGGGTGATGCCGCCGGTGTTCATCAGGTTGCCCGCCAGAATGAAGAAGGGGATGGCGAGGAGCGTGAAACCGGTGGTGCCGAAATACATGCGCTGCGGCAGGAGCGCGAGGAAATCGGCCTGTCCCTGCCCGACGAAGAAGATCACCGCGGTGAGCCCGATCGCCACCGCGATCGGCACGTCGAGGATCAGCATCGCCAGGAGGACGCCGAAGATCGCCAGGGTGAGCACGGGCGACATCTCCGAGAACGGTTGGGAGGCCTGTCACGGGCCGGCCGCGCGGCGGCGGTCGACCGAAGGGCGCACCCCGAGGCCGCGGGATCTCCGCGATGCCGAGTGGCGCGCCCTTCGATTGCGAACGGCGATCACTTCGCCGCTTCGACCATCGCCATGAAGCGGGTGAAGTTGTCGGCGCCGACGCGCGCCTTGACCTTCTCCCAAGCCGGTCCCATGGCGTCCTTCCAGGGCTTCAGATCCGGACGCGCCACCACCATGCCCTTGGTCGCGACGAGATCCTTGATCTGGCTCTCCTCGGCGTCACGCAGCAGCTTGCGCGCCAGAGCGGCGGAGGTGGCCGATTCCTCGGCGAGGATCTTCTGCTGATCGGGTGTCAGCTTGTCCCAGCTCTTCTTGTTCACCAGATGGACCATCGAGGAATAGGTGTAGTTCACGATGGTCATGTACTTCTGGGTTTCGTAGAGCTTCAGCGCGTAGATCGTGCCGACCGGGTTCTCCTGACCGTCGACCACGCCCTGTTTCATCGCCATCACCAGTTCGGAGAAGGCGATGGTGACGGCGTTGCCGCCGGCGGCCTCGACGAAGGCCTGATAGGCGAAGGCGGGCGGCGTGCGGATCTTCATGCCCTTCACGTCGGCCGGGGTCATCACCGGCTGGCGCGAATTGGTCAGCTGGCGGAAGCCCCATTCCCAATCGGCGAGATGGACGAGCCCCTTCTTGGCCAGTTCCGGATCGGCCCACGCCTTGAACGGGCCGTCGATGATCTTGTCGGCGGTGGCGTAGTCCTTGAAGGCGAAGGGCGTCGAGATGACGTCGTAGAACGGCAGATGCTTGGCGATCTGGTCCTGGCCCGACAGGCTCATGTCGACGGCGCCGAGCAGCACCTGCTCCAGCACCTCCGGCGGCGAGCCGAGGGCGTTGTTGCCGTAGAGCGCGATGGTGACCGCGCCGCCGGTCCGTTTCTCGACGTTCTGTTTGAACTGTTTGGCCGCCACGTCGCAGGGGTGGCCGTCGGCGGCGAAATGCCCGAGCTTCAGTTCGAGCGCGTTCGCGGCGACGGTCGAGCCGAGCAACACCGCGGCGAAGAATGCGAGCGTCTTCATCCTACCCTCGTTCTTTCTGGCGTCTGCGGACGCCTCTTTCGCCTCTCTGGGCGGCGACGAGAGCCCCTGTCGGCCCGCGGGGGACATCGACGAGGGGTCCCGGGGGGATGTCGGCGCGGGGGGAGGACCGCCTCTCCCCACGCGAGGTCGGCGCCTCAGCGCACCAGCCAGCCGCCGTCCACCGGCAGGATCACGCCGGTGACGTAGGCCGAGGCGGGCGAGGCGAGGAAGATCACCGCGGTGGCGAGGTCGCCGGGCTCGCCCCAGCGCCCGAGCGGGATGCGCTCGAGGATCTGGCGCGAGCGGTCGGCGTCCTGGCGCAGCGCGGTGGTGTTGTCGGTCGCCATGTAGCCCGGCGCGATGGCGTTGACCGTGATGCCCTTCGGCGCCAGTTCGTTGGCGAAGAGCTTGGTGAGCCCGGCGACGCCGTGCTTGGAGGCGGTGTAGGACGGCACCCGGATGCCGCCCTGGAACGACAGCATCGAGGCGACCGAGATGATCCGGCCCGGCGCGCCGCGCGCCGCCATGGCACGCGCCACCGCCTGGGTGATGAGGAACATCGCCTTGAGGTTCACCGTCATCACCGCGTCCCAATCCTCTTCCGAGAAGTCGAGGACGTCGGCGCGGCGTATGATGCCGGCGTTGTTGACCAGGATGTCGACGGGCGCGAAGTCGCGCTCGATCGCCGCGACCATGGCGCCGTAGTCCTGTGGTTTCGACAGGTCGGCGACGACCTCGTGCCAGCGCCGGCCGAGGCCGCGGATCGTCTCGGCCGCCGCCGGCATCGGCGCGGGGCCGAGACCGACGATGTCGGCACCGGCCTGCGCCAGCGCGCGCGCCATGCCGAGGCCGAGGCCGCCGGAAGTGCCGGTGACCAGCGCCGTGCGGCCGGTGAGGTCGAAGAGCGAGGCGGCGCTCATCTCAGATCTCCCATCGCGACGTGATCCATGTCGGAGAACACCTGGTTCTCGCCCGCCATCGCCCAGATGAAGGCATAGGCCGAGGTGCCGGCGCCCGAATGGATCGACCAGGGCGGCGAGACCACCGCCTCCTCGTTGCGGACGATGACGTGGCGGGTCGCCTCGGGCCGGCCCATCAGATGGACCACCATGCCCTCGGGCGGCAGCTCGAAGTAGAAATAGGCCTCCATGCGCCGGTCGTGGGTGTGGCAGGGCATGGTGTTCCAGACGCTGCCGGTCGACAGCCGGGTGAGGCCGAGGACGAGCTGGCAGGTCGGCATCAGTCCGGGGTGGACGTATTTGTAGATCACCCGTTCGTTGGCGGTGGCGGGCGAGCCCATCGGCGCCGGCGAGGCGTCGGCGATCGAGATCTTGCGCGAGGGATGACGCACGTGCGCCGGGCACGAGGCGGCGAAGAGCCGGGACGGCGCGGCCGGGTCGAGGTTCTCGAAGGTGACCTCCTTCGTGCCCATGCCGAGATAGATCGCCTCCTGGAAGGCGAGTTCGTGGGTGACGCCGTCGGCGACGACCCGGACGGGTCCGCCGATGTTGACGGCGCCGAACTCACGCCGCTCGAGCAGATGGGCGGTGCCGACCGGGGCCCCGAGGTCGGGGGAGAGGGCGAGCGGTCCTTCGCCCGGTGCGATGCCGATGACCATCATGCGTTCGTAATGGGTCAGCGTCGCCCGGACCTCGCCGGGCCGGAAGAGGTCCGTGACGAGGAAGTGCCGGCGCAGGTCCTCGGTGCCGAGGGCTTCCGCCTGGGAATGGTGGATGGCGTGACGGACGTCCACGATCTTTTCCTTTCTCACGGCGTCGCAGCCGATCAGAGGTCGTAGGCAGGGTTGGTGAACAGGTAGCCGAAGGTCTTCTCGACCTCGGGGAGGGCTTGCAGAATCTCGGAGAGATGGGCGCGCATCGCCGTTTCGGCGGCCACCACGTCCCCCGCGTCGATCGCCGCCATCACCGCGCGGTGCTGCTCGACGAGAAGCGGGAGCGTCTGCGGCAGTGGCAGCGTCAGGTGGCAGACGCGGTCGATGTGGGCCTTGATGTCGACGAGCGCTTCCCAAGCGTTCGGAAAGCCGGCGCCTTCCGCCAGCGCGGCATGGAACGCCTGATCCTCGCGCTGGAAGAGATAGTGGGCATGGGCCGCGGCGTGGACCTCCTGGGCGGCGAGGATCTCGTCGATGCGGCGGCGTACCTCCGGATCGAAATTCCGGCAGGCTTCGCGCACCACCGCGATTTCGATCGACTCGCGCACGAAGCGCGCCTGACGCATGCGGTCGGCGGAGATGCGCACCACCCGGGTGCCGCGGCGCGGCCGGATCTCGACCAGCTCGGCCCGGGCCAGCGCGATCAACGCCTCGCGAACCGGTTGGCGGGAGACGCCGTAGCGGTCGGCGAGCTCCTTCTCCGAAAGCGGGGTTCCCGGCAGGAACTCGAGCGTCACGATCGACTTGCGGATCTCCTGCTCGACGCGCTGGGCCACCGACTCCGTCTTCGATTCGATCATTTCTGCCCCACTGTCGCGGCCTCCGTGGCCGCTTGCGTCCGGTCGGGGATCAGGAGAGCAACGCATGGACGACGAGACCTCTCGACAACTGGCATACCATACTGGTATGGCGTATGGGAATGGTACGGAGATAAAATTCGTGGTCGACACGAGAGGCGTCATGAGGCTCACGTCACACGAGATCGAAGCGATCGCCGCCGCCTTCGTCGCCGCGCGTCGCGAGGCACGAGCCCTCGTCGATTTCCCCGTCCGCCTGCCCGAGGTGCTCGACGACTCGGTCGCCGTCCAAGAGGCGGCGCTGCGCCTGACGGGCGAGCGCATCGCCGGCTGGAAGGTGGCGATGGTGCCGCCCGCTCTGCGGGTGCCGCTCGCCGCCGAACGGCTCGCCGGCCCGGTCGACGCGACGACCCTGACGACCTGCCTCGCCCACGCGACCGTCGAGGTCGCCGTCCACGCCGATGGCTTCGCCGCCGTGGAAGCGGAATTCGTGGTCGTCATCGGGCGCGAACCGAAGCCGGGGCCGGACGGCTTCACCGCCGACGGCGTGCGCGACGCCGTCGCCTCGATCCACGCGGGCGTCGAGGTCGCCTCGAGCCCGCTGCCGTCCCTCAACGATCTCGGTCCCCTCGCCGTGGTCTGCGATCACGGCAACAACGCCGGTGTCGTCGTCGGTCCGGAGATCTCCGGCTGGCGCGACCGGCCGCCGACCATCCTGACGACGCGGACCCGCGTCGCCGGGCGCCCGGTCGGGGAAGGCTCCGCCGCTTCGGTCCCCGGTGGACCGCTCGGGGCCGTCGCCTGGCTCGCCGGGCATCTCGCCGGGCGCGGGCGTCGTCTCGCGGCCGGCGACATCGTCTCCACCGGCATGACCACCGGCGTCCACGTCGTTCGCCCCGGCCAGTCGGCCCGGGTCGACTTCGCCTTCGCCGGCGGCTTCGACCTCACCGTCGTCGCCTCGAGGCCGCAACGGTCGCAGGAGGCGATCTGAGGAACACCGCAATCGCCGAGCCCGCCGGCGTCCGGTGCGGGACGGTGACCGAAATCCGGAGAGAGCCCGGTCACCTCAATGGAGGAACGCAGAGATGAAACGCAGTATCGCCCTCGCCTTCGCGCTCGCCTTCGCCGTGGCCGCCACGTCGGCCGCCAAGGCCCAGACGGTGCTCAAGTCGGCCGACATCCATCCCAACGGCTATCCCACCGTCGAAGCGGTCATCCACATGGGCAAGCTCGTCGAGGAGCGCACCAAGGGCCGCATCAAGATCCAGGTCTTCAACAACGCCGTCCTCGGCGGTGAGAAGGACACCGTCGAACAGACTCAGTTCGGCGTCATCGACTTCAACCGCGTCTCGACCGCTCAGTTCAACAACGTCGTTCCGGAGACCCAGGTCTACGGCCTGCCGTTCCTGTTCCGCTCGGTCGAGCACATGCACAACGTCGTCGACGGTCCGATCGGTGACGAGATCCTCGCCGCCTTCGAGCCGAAGGGCCTGATCGCTCTCGCCTACTACGATTCCGGCGCCCGCTCGCTCTACACCAAGAAGCCGATCAAGGGCATGGCCGACGTCAAGGGCCTCAAGATCCGCGTCCAGCAGTCCGACATGTGGGTCGCCCTGATGCAGGCGATGGGCGCCAACCCGACGCCGATGGCCTTCGGCGAAGTCTACTCGGCGATCCAGACCGGCGTCGTCGACGGTGCCGAGAACAACTGGCCGTCCTACGAGTCGACCCGGCATTTCGAAGTCGCCAAGCACTACACCCTGACCGAGCATTCCCTGCAGCCGGAAGTGCTCGTCATGTCGAAGAAGAGCTACGACAAGCTCGCGCCGGAAGATCAGAAGATCATCCGCCAGGCCGCCAAGGAGAGCGTCGTCAAGATGCGCGAACTGTGGTCGGCTCGTGAGAAGGCCTCGGAGGCCAAGGTGCGCGCCGGCGGCGTCGAAGTGTCGACGGTCGACAAGGCGCCGTTCATCGCCGCGATGAAGCCGGTCTATGATCGGTTCATCACCGATGCCAAGCTCAAGGACCTGGTGGCTCGGATCCAGGCCGCGAAGTGAAACATCGATCACCCGGTTTCCCCCGACGGGACCTCCGTCGGGGGGATCGGACGGTTCCTCGGGGAGGGAGCCCGGAACATGGTCCAGATTCGTCCGTCCTCGAGCACCGGTCTCGACCTGCTGGCTCGCGCCGCCCTGTGGGCGGCGGGAGCCGCGCTGGTGCTGATGACGATCATCGTCGGGGCGCAGGTCTTTTCACGCTACGTTCTGAACTTCTCGCTCACTTGGGTCGAGCCGCTGGCGATCCAGTTGATGGGTTGGTTCATCTTCCTCGGCGCGGCGGTCGGCGTGCGCGAGAACTTCCACCTCGGGCTCGACCTGCTGCGCTACCTCGCACCGCCGCGGGTCAATCGCGTGATGGACGCGATCTCCATGGTGGTGATCGCGATCTTCGGCCTCTTCATCTCCTGGTACGGGCTGCAACTGGCGATCCGCACCTGGGACACCACGATCTCCGGTCTCGGCATCTCCGGGGCCTGGGATTTCGTACCCCTGATGAGTTCCGGCGTTCTGATCACGGTCTTCGCGCTCGAACGCCTGTGGCGGGACGGTGTGCAGGGTGAGGCGATGGCGCGTTCGGTCGCCGTCGAGACGGAAGCGACCCCGGAAAGCGAGGTGGCGTGATGGAACTCTGGGTCCTCTTCGGCTCCTTCGTGGGTCTCTTGGTGCTCGGCACCCCGATCGCTTTCTGTCTGGCGGTCTCCTCCCTCGTCACCATCCTCTGGATGGGGATGCCACCGGTGATCGTGGTGCAGCGGATGAATTCCGGCATCAGCGCCTTCGCGCTGCTCGCCATCCCGTTCTTCATCTATGCCGGCGACATCATGGTGCGCGGCGGCATCGCCGAGAAGCTGGTACGCCTCGCCGCCACCATGGTCGGCCACCTGCGCGGCGGTCTCGGCCAGGTCAACATCGTCGCCTCGACCATGTTCGGCGGCGTCTCGGGGTCGGCGGTGGCCGATGCCTCGGCCGTCGGCGGACTGATGATCCCGCAGATGAAGAAGCGCGGCTACGACGTCGACTACGCGGTGAACATCACCGCGGTCGGGGCCATCATCGCGCTCTTGATCCCGCCGTCGCACAACATGATCATCTATTCGATCTCCGCCGGCGGCACGGTGTCGATCGCCGACCTCTTCACCGCCGGCATCGTCCCCGGCCTGATGCTGGCCGGCGCGCTGATGGTCGCCGCCTGGTGGGTGGCGGTGAAGCGCGGCTATCCGGCCGAGGTCTTCCCCGGCTGGCGCGCCGTCGGTCCGATCGTGCTCAACGCCATCCCCGGCATCCTGCTCATCGCCATCATCTTCGGCGGCGTCCGCTCCGGCGTCTTCACCGCCACCGAGAGTTCGTGCATCGCGCTCATCTACGCGCTGCTCGTCACCCTCGTCGTCTACCGGCAGATGAGTTGGGAGGACTTCGTCGAAGCGACCCTCGGCGCGGTGCGCACCACCGCGATGGTATTGATGGTCATCGGCTCGGCGGCGTCCTTCGCTTGGCTCCTCGCCGTCCTCCAGGTGCCGGCGGCGATGGTGGCGGGCATGCGGGCGATCTCCGACGATCCGTTGGTGATCTTCCTGCTGCTCAACGTCATCCTGCTGGTTCTCGGCTGCTTCATGGACATGGCGCCGCTGATCATCATCACCACGCCGATCTTCAAGCCGGTGGTCGACGCTTTCGGCATGGACCCGGTGCAGTTCGGCGCCATTCTGATCCTCAATCTCGGCATCGGCCTGTGCACCCCGCCGGTCGGCTCGGTGCTCTTCGTCTCCTGCGCGGTGGCGAAGATCCCGATCATGCAGGCCGTCCGCACCATCTGGCCCTTCTACCTGGCCGCCTTCGTGGTGCTGATGCTGGTCACCTACGTCCCGGCCGTGTCGCTCTGGCTGCCACGGTTGTTCCACTGACACTCTCGACGTCGCCCGATCCGCCCCGCCCCCCCCCGGTCGGGGCGGATCGTCGTTCGAGGGGTGGTTCGGCGGCAGGTGAGAACTCCGGTGAACCGCGAACCCGCCAGTTGATATGAGTATCAATACCCATTCGAGGCGTCACACGATACCTTCGGTATGGCGTCGCCGCGTCATACTCGGCTCGGTGAAGGGTGGTATTTCACATTTTGATCCATTAGATTGTCCGCGGGAGAGGGCTCATCCATGCAGCCGCGAACGATTCTGGTCGTCGACGACGATCCGGCGATCCGAGACATCCTCGTCACGCTGTTCCGCAACGAGGGCTTCGAGGTCGGAGAGGCCGCCGACGGCGACGAGATGCGCCGCTTCATCGAAGGCAACCCGAACCTCCTGATCACGCTCGACGTCAATCTCGAAGGTGAGGACGGGTTCGCTCTCGCTCGCGAGGTGCGCGCCTCCCGCGACGTGCCGATCGTCATGATCTCCGGCAAGGCCGACGAAGTCGACCGCATCGTCGGGCTCGAACTCGGGGCCGACGACTACGTCACCAAGCCGTTCAATCTGCGCGAGGTGCTCGCCCGGGTGCGTGCGGTGCTGCGGCGCTACGCACCTCGGCCGCCGGCGGCGGAACGGTCGCGCCTGCGCTTCGAGGGCTGGGTCCTCGACATATCCGCGCGCCACGTCGAGAACGACGTCGGCGAAGCGCTCGAACTGACCACGGCGGAGTTCAATCTTCTGGTGCTCTTCGTCGAGCGCCCCCGCCGCGTGCTCACCCGCGAGACCATCCTCGACAACCTGCGCGGTCTCGAATGGTCACCGCTCGATCGGTCGGTCGACACGCTGGTCAGTCGATTGCGCAAGAAGATCGAGCCCACCCCCGACCATCCGCAACTGATCAAGACCGTGCGCGGCGTCGGCTATGTCTTCACCCTCGAGGTGAAGCTGGTCTGATCCGGAGTTCGGACGTTCGTTCGCACTTGGTGTCCGGCATCGGGCGGAGGCCCCGGCGGATCAACCGCAGGGCTTCCGCCGCGACCGCAGCGCCGCGTCGACTGTGGTGGCGAGTTCGGTGAGCGAGTAGGGTTTGCGCAGGAAGGGGAACTCGAAGTCCGCGTTCTGCGCGGCGTCGACGAGGTGGCCGGCGAGGCCCGAGGTGACGAGGACGGGTCGGGCGGGATCGGCGGTTCGCAGCGTACGCGCCAAGTCGAGGCCGGATCGCTCGCCCGGCATGACGATGTCGGTGAGGACGAGGTCGAAGACGCCGCCATCGCCGATCGCCGCCTCGGCCGCTTCCGCGTCGGCCGCGCACACCACCCGATAGCCCAGGGCCTCCAGCCTTTCGCGGGTGACGCGGCGCACTCCTTCGTCGTCCTCCACCAACAGGATCGTCTCGCCGCTGCCGCGCTGCGTCCGCCGTTCGCAGGCGGCGGCACCGTCGCCGCCACGAGCGACGGGAAGATACAGGTTGACCGTGGTACCCCGCCCGACCTCGCTGTAGAGCGTGACGAAGCCGCCGCTCTGGTGGACGAAGCCGTGCAGCGTCGCCAAGCCGAGCCCGGAGCCGCGGTCCCCCTTCTTGGTGGTGAAGAAGGGGTCGAAGGCCTGGGCCTTCACCTCCGCCGTCATGCCGTGCCCCTCGTCGGAGACGGCGAGCCGGACGTAGGCTCCCGCCCCGGCGCTCGCTTCGGGAGGCAGGTCGGCTTCGTCGACGTCGGTGACCGTCGTCTCCACCACGATGCGGCCGCCACCCGGCATCGCGTCGCGGGCGTTGAGGACGAGGTTGAGCACCGCGTTCTCGATCTCGGCCCGGTCGATCACGACCGCCGCGGGAGTCGATCCGAGCAGTGTGGCGATCGTCACCTTGGGTCCGACGGCGCGCCGCAGCATGTCGGCCATGCCGCCGACGAGATCGTCGAGGTCGGCGAGGGTCGCGTCGAGTCGGCGCTGCCGGGCGAAGGTGAGGAGCCGGCGGTTCAGCGCCGCGCCGCTTTCGCTCGCCTTTAGCGCCTCGGCGATCCGGCGCCCGGCGTCGGCGGCGCCGGGCGACATCTCGAGCAGTTGCAGGTTGCCGGAGATGACGGTGAGGAGGTTGTTGAGATCGTGGGCGATGCCGCCGGTCATGCGGCCGAGCGCCTCGAGCCGGCGCGAAGCCTCCGCGCGGCGCATCGTCTCCTCGGCGCGGCGCGCCTCGGTGATGTCCTGGACGGTTCCCCAGATTTCCTCACCGTCGCCCTCCTTGCGCCTGAGACGCGCGGTGAGGGCGAGCCACATCGGTTCGCCGTCGTCGCTGCGCCGGACGACCGTCGCCGCGCTCGGCGGCTCGGCCGCGACGCGATCACGCAGGCCGATGAGCAGTGGGCGGTCGTCGGCATGGAGGCGTTCGGCGAGCCTCTCGATCGCTTCGCACTCGGACGCCCCGAACAAGGCACGACTGCGCGGATCGCAGTGGACGAAGCCGGTGTCGATCTCGATCCACCATACCCCGAGGCCGGCCGCGTCGAGCGTCTGGCGCAACTCCCGATCGCGTTCGGCGAGGTGGCGCTCCTGCTTATTGCGTTCGGTGACGTCGCTGAGGGAGATGACCGCGGCCTTCACCGCGCCGGTCGTCGGGTCGCGGATCGGTTCGGAATTGACCATCAGCCACACGTCACCGCCGGGTACCCGGGCGCCGAGGATCACACCATGGACCGACTCGCCGCGAGTGAGCGTGCGCACCGCCGGGTACTCGGCGCGCGGCATGGCGCTGCCGTCCTCGCGCAACAGCTCGCGCTCGTCGAAAGCGTTCTCCGCGCTCGCGAGGGTCGTCGCGTCGACCCGCAGCACCCGTTCCGCCGCCGGGTTCCAGCTCAGCAGCCGCCCTTCGGGGGAGAAGACGACGATGCCCTCGTGGACCGCGGCGAAGATCGAGGCGAGATGGGCGCGGTTCTCCGCCAATTCGATTTCGCGCCGCCGCCGCTCGGTGACGTCGGTGAAGGAGGCGACCACGGCCTCCATCCGCCCGGTGTCGGGGTCGCGCACGGGCTCGACGTTGAGCTGGATCCAGAAGAGCTCGGAGTCCGTCCGGATGCCGGCCACGACCTCGCGCGCCGAGGCTCCGGTCGCCAGAGCGCGGCGGATCGGCCGTTCCTCGGCGGGAAAGTCGCCACCGTCCTGGCGCACCACCTCGCGGCCGACCGCCAGAAAACCATCGCCGCCGAGGATTTCGGCAGCGGAGAGTCGCAGGATCCGCTCGGCCGACCGGTTGCAACTGATCGTCCGGCCGCCGGCGTCGAACATCATGACGCCCTCCTGCAACGTGTCGAAGACCGTGGCCAGGCGAGCGCGGCTGAGAGCCAACTCCTCGGCGACACGGCGCCGCTCGGAGATGTCGATGAAGGAGACGACGACGCCCTCGATCTCCCCGGTCGTCGGGTCGAACAGCGGGTCGACGTTGTTGAGCAGCCAGACGGTGCGCTCGCCGCGTCGGATGCCGACCATCTGATCGTGGATCGGCGTGCCCGATCTCATGACGCGCACCACCGGCAATTCGTCGACATCCATCCATCGGCCGTCCTCGTGGACGAGGCCGCTTTCGGCGAATCCGGGCGGAACGTTGGAAAGGCCACCGGGGGGAAGGCCGAGGATACGGTCGGCGGAGGGATTGTGGGCGACGACGCGCCCGTCCGGGGCGAACAGGATGACGCCCTCGTGCAGCACCTCGATCATCGCGCGGTGGCGCTTCTCGGCCTTCTCCTTGTCGCGGGCGGCGCGGACGACGCGACCGGCGATGGCGCGATCGAGCGACGAGATCAGGCTGATCAGCAGGCCGGCGATGACGAAATTGGCGATCGAGACCCGATCGGCGAGATCGGCGACCTCGACGGAGCCGATCGGTTCCATCAGGAAGAACGCGGCGACGAGGCTCGCGGTGAGCGTGGCGACGATGCCGGAGATCGGCCCGCCGACCAGCGCCGACAGCGCCACCACCGGATAGAGGACGACGAAGCGCGGACCGGGGTCGGGCAGCAGCAGACGCACCCAGAAGCCGATCGCAACGAAGAGTAGGGCGAAGCCGACGGCCATCGCCGGCGAGGTGAAACGGGCCCGCAGTCGGACGAGACCGTCGACGAAGCCGGCGTCCTCGAGCAGGCTCCCGTAGGAGGGCTCGGCCCCTCGTCGGATCATGGTTCCCCTCGTTCTCCCGCACCTTCGCGGCGCAACGTATCGCGGCCCGCCGCCGGCGACTCGACGAATCGAGAGCGACCCGTCCGAGTCGTCGAAGATGGCGTTGGCGAATTCTTCACCTTGTCACGAACGGTTACAATCGAGGCAAAGTACCGTTGCGGAAGGGGTGTCCAATCAAACGATGAGGACATTCCATGTTCGAACGAGGAAACCAGGTATGGCTCCGCTCAACGAACACTCCGCCGCTGCTTCCGATCTCATGGAGGGTGAGGTGACCGTCTTCCAGAGCACGTATACACGGCCCACGGAGCTCGAGGTTCAGACCGCTGGGACCCATACATCGCGTAATGCGCGAGCTTTCGTCGAACTCGCGTCAAGGGTTTGCGCCGACATGAAGTTCGGGCCGGTCGCCGACTTGGGCCTCTATACGATCGGGCAGCTTTCGAAGCACCTCAAGGTTTCCTTGCGGACGCTTCGGTTCTACGAGCAGGCAGGCCTTCTCACGCCGGTGCGTGACGGCACGCGCCGCCTCTACGACCGGGCCGATCTCGTGCGGCTGCGGCTCATCGTCACCCTGCGCGAATACGAGGCCTCGCTCGTCACCATTCGGGCGCTGCTCGCCCGTCTCGCCGACATGGACGACCTCGAATCGATGGCGAACGCGGTGGAGGGCCTGCTGGTCGCCATCGAGACCGCCAACCACGATCGCATCGTCGAGTTGACCCACGGCAATCGCCGTATCCGCGAGACGCTCGGTCACCTGACTCGAACGAACTCCTGAAGCGAAGGCGGTCGCCCGCTCGCACCGCCGCCGATCGCACGAGCGGCGGGCGGGTGTGGCGGAGGCGGGGTGTCCTCGGACACCGTGTGCTGAACGTTCCTTCGTGTCCCCGCGCCGCGAATTGCCGCTCACTCTCAAATGAAATTTGATGAAAATTCGCACGGCCCGGCGAGATGACGCGGTGAACATCCGGATGATGTCGTGGATGAAATGTAGAATTTTAGAATTGTGGAGTTCGCGGTTTCGAGTCCCGATGCCGGCCGGTGGGACCCGTCCTCTCGAATGATCGTGGGACCCCGACGCCCCGGCGCCGGGGTCCGGCGCTTCCGGCGGCGTCGGCGTGACCGCGCGTCACCCCGTCTCGCGCGGCCGGCCCGCGTCCGGAGCCCGGCGCCGGGGGGGGCAAGGGCCGCGCCACCTCGTGACCGCCGCGGGGGCGGGAGCGCCCCGCGTTGAGACCGCCCTCTGCCGTCCTCGCCGCTCTCCGGCATCTCCGCCGCCGATTCCGGCGAACTCTCCCCTCTCGGTCCCGCTCCGGATTGACGGCGATCCGCCTTCAAGTTAGTTAGTGATAACTAATTTGAGGGACCGATGCGCAGATCCGCCGAACAGCGTCGACGCGAGATCATCGAAACCGTGCTGCGCCTCTCGACGGAGGTGGGGCCGGATCGGCTGTCCATGCGCGCGGTCGCCGACGCGATCGGGCTGACGCAGCCGGCGATCTTCCGCCATTTCGCCACGCGCGAGATCCTCTGGGTCGAGGTGGCGCGGCACGTCGCCGGACGCATGCGGACCGCATGGGAGACGGTGCTCGCCGCGGCGCCACCGCCCGATCGGGCGGTGTTGGACCTGGTGGCGGCGCAGACCCGCGAGGTGGCGAGGGAGCCTTCGATCCTCGCCATCGCCTTCTCGCACGAGCTGAGGGTCGCCAACGCCGAGCTCGCCGCCGTCTTCCGCGGTCTGATGGCCGATTTTTCGGCCCGCCTCGCCGCCTCTTGGGCGGGCTTCGGCACGCGATTGACCCTCTCCCCGCAGGACGCGGCGCTCCTCACTCTCGCCCTCGTCCAGGGACTCGCCCTGCGCTGGTCGCTCTCCGGCCGCCGCTTCGACCTCACCGCCGAGGCGCGGCGCCTCCTCGACATCCAGATGGCCGGCCTTCTTCGCGGCGAAACGGGTTCAACATCATGAAGCGCGTCTTCCGCGGGCTCCTCCTCCTCGCGATCATCGCCGCCGTCGTCGGGCTGCGGCTGTTCCTGACGAACCGCCCGGTCGAGGTCGAGGTGGCGCGGCTCGAACGCGACGTCGCCGTTCGCGTCTTCGGTCTCGGCACTCAGGAGGCGCGGATCGCCTC
>JAOTSD010000084.1 GCA_030247555.1 Siculibacillus sp.
GCCCCTGTGTTACCACCGCCGCGACCGCCGCCATCGACCGCGCCGATGCGGCGCTCGGTCGGCTGGGTCTCATCCGCCGCGCCGCCGGCCGACTGCCTCTCGGTCGCCCGATGCCGTCGGACGCCTCGACCTCTTCGGGTTTCGGCACCCGGGTCGATCCTTTCCTCGGCACGCCGGCTCTCCACACGGGGATCGACTTCCGCGCCGATGTCGGCGATCCGGTGCGCGTCACCGGACCGGGGACGGTGGTCTCCGCCGGTCAGCAGGGCGGCTACGGGCTCTGCGTCGACGTCGATCACGGCAACGGCGTCGTCACCCGCTACGCCCACATGTCACGCGTCTCGGTCGAACGCGGACGGCAGGTGAAGCCGGGCGACGTGGTCGGGCTCGCCGGTTCGACCGGACGCTCCACCGGACCCCATCTCCACTATGAGACCCGCGTAGCCGGCGAGCCGGTCGACCCCGCTCCCTGGCTCGAGGCCGGTCGGGAACTGGGGTTCTGACGTCTCCGGCCCGCACCTGGGCGATGTCGCGCGGTTCGGCGCGCGGGCTCGCTCAGCGATAGCGGTTGGCGACGACGTAGGGGTGTGTGGCGGTGCCGTCCGGGCTCGAGACGATCCATTTGACGCCGTCGACCTCGCAGTCGGCGATGTAGGAGCCGAGCGCCTTCTTCTGCTTGCGATCGATGCCGAACCATTTGGCGGCGCGTTCGAGGACGAGTTTCTCGGACTTGACAGCGATGCCGCAGACGGTGACCTCGGCGGCCGCCGGCAGAGTGAAAAGGATCGAGCCGACGGCGGCGAGACCGACGATACGCTTCATGGGGACACCTCCTCGCACGGGTGTCCATCCTGACGTTGGGTCGCCTCGGCCGCAAGGCTCTCGCGCGAGACTCAGGCGGCGGCGCCCCAGAACCAGGCGATCAGCACCAGCCCGAGGGCGATGCGGTACCAGGCGAAGACGCTCAACGTGTGATGGGCGACGTAGCGGATCAGGAACTTCACCACGACGACCGCCGAGACGAAGGCGGTGACGAAGCCGACGGCGATGGTGACGACGTCGCCGAAGCCGAGCGTCGCGCCGTTCTTGGCGAGATCGAGGACCGAAGCGCCGAGCATGGTCGGTATTGCGAGGAAGAAGGAGAATTCCGTCGCCGCGGTTCGGCTGGCGCCGAAGATCATGCCGCCGACGATGGTGGCGCCGGAGCGCGACACGCCGGGGATCATCGACACCACCTGGGCGAGGCCGATGCCGAAAGCCTGGAGCCAGCCGATCTCCTCCATGGTCTCGGAGGCGACGGGTCGCTCTCGCCGCTCCACCCACAGGATGATCAGTCCGCCGACGACCAACGAGATCGCCACCACCGTCGGATTGAACAGGACTTCCTTGATGGTCTTGATGAAGAGGATACCGAAGACCACCGAGGGCAGGAAGGCGACGAGCACCACCCCGGCGAAGCGCAGAGATGCCGCTTCGCCCCGGAATATCCCGGCGACCACGTCGATGATCTTCTGCCGGTAGAGCCAGCATACCGCGAGGATGGCGCCGAGTTGGATCACCACCTCGAACACCTTGCCGTGGCCGCTGTCGAAGGCGAGCCAATCGCCGGCGAGGATGAGGTGGCCGGTCGAGGAGACCGGCAGGAACTCGGTCAACCCTTCGACGATGCCGAGGGCGAACGCCTTGACGAGATGTATGAGATCCATGTGAGCCCCCGGCCGCACGCCCGCACCGCTTCGGAAAGCCGACGGCTTCCCGCGGTCTCCCCCGCCCGGGCGACCTCGTTCCATCTCCAGTAACGCGAAAAGTTTGTCGAATTCTCAACCCGACGGCGACGGCGCGCCGAAACCTCCGAGAGAGAACGCGACCGGCCGACGGCCGGTCACGCCGCCCCCCGCGGACTTCAGTCGATGTCCTCGACCGCGTCGACGGCGCCGCCCTTCACCCGGGCGGCGAGCGAGGCCTCCATGAAGGCGTCGAGATCGCCGTCGAGGACGCGCTGCGGATCGGTCGTCTGCACCCCGGTCCTCAGATCCTTGACCATCTGGTAGGGCTGCAGAACGTAGGAGCGGATCTGGTGACCCCAGCCGATGTCGGTCTTGGCGGCAGCCTCGACGTTGGCCTTCTCCTCGCGCTTCTGCAATTCGGCCTCGTAGAGGCGCGACTTGAGCATGTCCCAGGCCTTGGCGCGGTTCTTGTGCTGCGAGCGTTCCGCTTGGCAGGCGACCGCGATGCCGGTCGGGATGTGGGTGAGGCGCACCGCCGAATCCGTGGTGTTGACGTGCTGGCCTCCGGCGCCGGACGACCGATAGGTGTCGACGCGCACGTCCGATTCCGGGATGACGATGTCGATCGAGTCGTCGACCACCGGGTAGACCCAGGCCGAGGCGAAGGAGGTGTGCCGCCGCGCCGCCGAATCGAAGGGCGAGATGCGCACCAGACGGTGCACGCCCGACTCGGTCTTGAGCCAGCCGTAGGCATTCAGGCCCTTGATGACGTAGGTGACCGACTTGAGGCCCGCCTCTTCGCCCTCGGAGGCTTCCACCGCCTCGACCTTGTAGCCACGGCGTTCGGCCCAGCGCACGTACATGCGGGCCAGCATCTGCGCCCAGTCCTGGGACTCGGTGCCGCCGGCGCCGGCGTGGATCTCGAGATAGGTGTCGTTGCCATCGGCCTCGCCGGAGAGCAAGGCGTCGACCTGCCGCTTGGCGACGTCGAGGGCGAGCTGCTTCAGCGCCGCTTCCGCCTCGGTCACCACGTCCGCATCACCCTCGGCCTCGCCGAGTTCAAGCAGCCCGACGTTGTCGTCGAGATCGCGCCGGATGCTCTGGACGATGTCGACGGACTTGGACAGCTGATCGCGTTCACGCATCAACTTCTGCGCCCGGGTCGGGTCGTTCCAGAGGTCGGGAGATTCGGAGAGCGCGTTGAGCTCGTCCAGTCGTTTCAGCGCGACATCCCAGTCAAAGATGCCTCCTCAGCAGGCTGAGAGCCTGCTGGATCTCGTCCACCACGGACTGGATCTCTGCCTTCATCGGACTTCACCTTCGAGATTTCGCGACCGGGCGCGCTGCCCGGCGACGGGCGCGGACCATACCGACGACGCCGAGCGGTGTAAACGACCAAGCGTCCGAGCGGAAAACGAAGACCGCCGCCCCCGGGGGACGGGGCGGCGGCCATCGGGCGTGTTCCCTTCGGATCACGCGGCGTTGCGGGAGCCCTGCGCGACTTCACGCGCACTCAGGAGAAACCGTTTGACCGAGTCCTGCAGCCGCACCGTCTGTTGAGCGAGGTCGCCGGAGGCTCCGGCGACGTCGACCGCGGCCCGACCGGTGGCGCCGGCGGCGGCGACCACGGTGGTGACGTTGGACGACACGTCGTCGGTGGCGGTGGAGGCCATCTGCATCGAGCGCGAGATCTCCTGGGTCGCGGCGATCTGCTGCTGGACGGCGGCGGCGATCGCCGACGAGGTCGATTCGATCTCGTCTATGACCTCGGTTATGCCGGAGATCGACTGCATGCAGCGATCGGCACGGGCTTCGACGGCGCGGATGCGGTCGGTGATCGCTTCCGTCGCCTTCGCCGTCTGGTCGGCCAACGCCTTGACCTCGATCGCGACGACGCCGAAGCCCCTGCCGGCCTCGCCGGCGCGCGCCGCCTCTATGGTGGCGTTGAGCGCCAGGAGCTTCGTCTGCTCGGCGACCTGTCGGATCAGATCGACGACGCCGACGATGTCGGCGACCGAGCGGGTCAGTTCGACGATCGCTTCACGCGAATCGACGGCCTGATGGTTGGCATGCCCGGAGACGACACGGGCCCGCTCGGCCTGTTGAGCTATGTCCTCGACCGCGGCGGTCAGCTCTTCGGTCGCCGCCGCCACCGTGGCGACGGTGACGGAGGTCTCCTCCGCCGCGGCGCCGATGGTGGTGGTGCGGTGTTCGGTGTCGTCGGCGGAGGCGCGCATCTGGTCGGCCGATCGCGACAGGCCGTGTACCGCCTCGCCGAGGGAGCCGGTTACGCCGCCGATCGTCTCTTCGAATTCGCGCATGACGCGCCCGAAGCCGCGCAGTCGTCCCTCGATCACCGAGACCGCCTGGTTCATGGTGCGCGAGGAAAGCCCGAAGGTGCCGACCATCCCCGTCTCTCGACGATGCGGCGATGGTTCTGTCCGTCGCGCACGCAGCCCAGTGTCGCTCGCGCTTCACGGACGAAGGCGTCGGTGACGTCGAGAAGACGGTTGGCGTCCTTGGCGAGCCGCTTCACGTCACCCTCGTCATCGAGGAGGATGACGCGGCTCTCCAGATCGCCCTTGGCGGCGCCGTCGAGCACACGGGAGATTTCGGCGATCGACCGGCGCGCCCGCCGCAACAGGATCAGCCCGAGCACCGACAGAGTCGTCATGAAGATCAACACGCCGGCGTTTCGCCAATTGAGGTCGACGGTGACGTGCAGTACCGAGCCGATCATCATCAGCAGGGTCATCCCAGCGAAGACCCACTCAGCGCGCGAGAGAGAAGACGAATTCGTCATAGGACACACCCTTGTCGCGCAACAGCTTGAGGACGGCGGAGAAAGAGGCTTCGAGGCCGGAGGCGCGGTCGGCGGCGCGATCCTCGATGGCCTTGAGCGTCGCGTAGAGCGGTCGGATCACGTCGAGCGCGCTCTCTTCCGGCACCCGTCGGTTGGAATGGAAACCGGTGATGCCGCCATCGATCGCGAAGGTCGGGGTGACGTGGGCGAAGACCCAGTAGTGGTCGCCGGTCACCGACAAGTTGAGCACGTAGGCGAAAATCTCGTCGCCCCTCAACAGGGTGTCCCACAGCAGCTTGAATACCGCGCGCGGCATGTCGGGATGACGGATGACGGAATGAGGTGCTCCTATCGCCTGACGCTCGGTGAGCCCGGCGAGTTCGAGGAACACGTCGTTGGCGTAGGTGATGATTCCCTTCGTATCGGTCTTCGAAACGATGACGTCGTCCCGATGGAACGTCCGCTCGACGCCCGTCGGTTTCACGATCGAGGCGAGTTTCTGTCGGACCGGCCCTTTCGAGGCGCCGCGATCCCGCCGCCACAACCCCTGAAGCATTCTTTTCCCCCATTCATCTCCTCAGCCCGACTGTCGTAGAGGAGTGGTGAATTTTTTGATAACGGTTCACCCGAGCGGAAAGTTGATTCAAAGCGTTTCGGAGGGATGTGAGCCTCATTGCAATTCCGAGCGAATCACACGGACAGAGAAAAGTTTGTATAATTTAGTTATGCCTCGATTTGATACTTTTCCTACTGCCGTTTTTTGAACCATCGATTGATGCTGCTGGTTCATTATGTGATGATATTATAGATTATATACGCGAATTACCGTTGGGAACGTCCGCCACATATACATGGATGCGATCGGCCAAAGGGACGACCAGCCGCGAATTCGTACGGTAGTACGACAAGCTACTCGGACTCTGCCGGGATGGGCCCCGAACGACGCTCGTTCCTCGTCGGTCGACCCGTGATCAACGGGGCGTCACGCCGTGGAGAGCTTCCTCGAGGCGGCGCCATTGCGCGTCCTCACCGGGTATTCCGAAACGGAACAGCCGTGAGTCGTGCGGGAAGCGCCGAATGTGGATGCCGGTGTTCGCCAGGGCGTCGCCGAATCGCTCGCCATCGGGATGATGGACCAGCCGGAAGAGCGGCGTGCCGCCGAGGATGCGACAGCCGGCCGCAGCGAGGAGACCGTCGAGGCGCGCCGCTTCCAGAGAGAGGCGCGTCACGCACTCCTCGAGCCAGGCGCGGTCGGAGAGCGCGGCGCGACCGACGGCGATCGCCGGTCCCGAGACCGCCCAGGGCCCGAAGGCCGTGCGCACCGCCGCGGCGACGGTGGGATCGGCGAGCGCGAAGCCGAGCCTGATTCCCGCCAACCCCCAGGTCTTGCCGAAGGAACGCAACACGATGGCCCCCCCGAGCGGCAGGCGCGGCGCGAGACTAGCCCCCTGCCCCATCACGTCGACGAAAGCCTCGTCGACGATGAGCTTCCGCCCCGCCGCTCCCATGTCGAAGGCGAGGGCCGCGAGGGTCGCCGGAGGCACGAGGCGACCGTCGGGATTGTTCGGGTTGACGATCAGGCCGATGTCGAAACGGGCGAGATCCGCGGGCCGGTCGACGATCTCGACATCGCGCCCCGCCTCGCGCCAGACGCGGGCATGTTCCTGATAGGTGAAGCCGAGGATGCCGACGCGCGTTCCGGCGAGGAGGCGCGGCAGCGTCTGGATCAGCGCTTGGGTGCCCGGCGTCGCCGCGACCATCGCCGGGTCGTGGACATCGAAGGCGATCGCCGCGACGGCTTCGAGGTCGACGACGTCGCTCGCCTCGGGCAGTCTGGTCCAGGCTTCGGCCGGGATGACGGGGAGAGGATGGGGAACGGGAGCGATGCCGGTCGACAGGTCGATCCACGGCTCGGGTGCGTTCGGAAAGCGGGCGCGAACTTGCGCGAGGTCGCCGCCGTGATAGACGGGGCTCGAGCCCGTTCCCGTCCAGTCGTGATCGCCTTCGGCCATGTCGCTCGCCTCGTCCTTCGCCCATACGACCGAACTGGCGCTCCTCGCGGCGGCGATCGAAGCGGCGGTCGGCTGGCCCGCCCCTCTCTACGCCGCCATCGGCCATCCCGTCACCTGGATCGGCGCTCTCATCGCCCGTCTCGACGCGATGCTCAACCGCGAGAACGACGGTTTCGCGCGCCGTCGCGCCTTCGGCGTGGTGGCTCTGGCGATCGTCCTCGGCGTCACCGGCTTCGTCGTGGGGACGCTGACGTGGGCGATCGAGAGCTTCGCCCCGGGTGTCGTCGGCCTCCTCGTCCTCGCCGCCCTCGCCGCCGGCCTGCCGGCGCAGCGCAGCCTCGACACCCACGTCGCGGCGGTCGCCGAGGCGCTGGAGCGGGGTCTCGGCGAGGGACGGCGCGCCGTGTCGATGATCGTCGGGCGCAATCCCGAGAGCCTCGACGAGGCCGGCGTCGCCCGCGCCGCGATCGAGAGCCTCGCCGAGAACTTCTCCGACGGCGTCGTCGCGCCGCTCGTCTGGATGGCGGTCGGCGGGCTGCCCGGCGCGGCGCTCTACAAGGCCGCCAACACAGCCGACAGCATGATCGGCCACAAGACGCCGCGCCACCTCGCCTTCGGCTGGGCCGCCGCCCGCTTCGACGACCTGATCAACCTGCCGGCCTCGCGCCTCGCCGCTCTGTGGCTGATCCTCGCGGCGGCCGTCGTGCCCGGAGCCTCGGCCAAGGGCGCGATCGCCGCCGTGCGCCGCGACGCACGGCTCCACACCTCGCCCAACGCCGGCTGGCCGGAAGCGGCGATGGCCGGCGCGTTCGGCTTCTCGCTCGCCGGCCCGCGCATCTACGGCGACACACGCATCGAAGCCGCCACCATGGGCCACGGCCGCCGCGTCCTCGGCGCCGCCGACATCCGCCGGGCGCTGACCCTGTGGCGGGTGGCCCTCGGCGTACAGGCCGTGGCGCTGGCGGGGGTGGCACTGCTCGCGGCACTCAGCGTGCCAGCGTGATCAGTCGATCGAGATCCACATGGTGGCCGACATGCGCCGCCAATGCGTCCAGCGTCGCTTCGACCTCCTGCTCGTAGGCGAGGTCCGACGTCGCGGCGCCGAGGTCGGCCAGCAGCGCGGTGCGTGCGCGGTCGTCGGCGAAGAGGCCGTGGAGGTAGCAGCCGGCGACCCGACCGTCGGCGCGGATCGCCCCGTCGGGGCGGTCGCCGTCGAGGAGCGCGAAGGGCCGGGTGCAGTCCGGACCGGCCGTCCGGCCGACGTGCATCTCGTAGCCGGTGAGCGGCGCCTCGAGCCGGGCGAGACGGCCGGTGACCGCCTCCAAGCATTTGTCGCCGCCGAGGACCGTCTCGACGTCGAGCAGCCCGAGGCCGGGAACGCTTCCCGGCGGCCCCTCGATCCCGTCGGGATCGGCGATGCTGCGCCCCAACATCTGATAGCCACCGCAGATGCCGAGCACCCGGCCGCCGCGCCGCACGTGGGCGGCGATGTCGATGTTCCAGCCTTCGGCGCGTAGCGCCGCGAGATCGGCGATGGTCGCTTTGGAGCCGGGGAGGATCACCAGATCGGCGCTCGCGGGGATCGGTTCGCCGGCGCGCAGCATGACGAGCCGCACCCCCGGCTCGGCGGCGAGCGGGTCGAGATCGTCGAAATTGGAGATATGCGGCAGCCGCGGCACGACCACGGTGAAGCCGCCCTCCCCGGCCGTCCGGCGCGCCTCCAGCACCACCGCATCCTCCGCCGGCAGCCGCCCGGCGGCGCGGAACCACGGGACGAGCCCCAGCGCCGGCCAGCCGGTCTTCGCCTCGATCAGCGCCATGCCGGCGTCGAACAGGCTCGGATCGCCGCGGAACTTGTTGACGAGGAAGCCGACGACGAGGCGGGCATCGTCGGGATCGATCACCGCCTTCGTCCCCACCACCTGAGCGATGACGCCGCCGCGATCGATGTCGCCGAGGAGGATCACCGGCACGTCCGCTTTGCGCGCGAAGCCCATGTTGGCGATGTCGCCCTTGCGCAGGTTGACCTCCGCCGCGCTCCCCGCACCTTCGACGATCACCAGATCGGCCTCGGCCCGCATCCGCTCGAAACTCTCGTGGACGGCGGCCTCGAGCCGCGGCTTCCACTCCTGGAACTCGCGCGCCCTGGCGTTGCCGATCACCCGCCCTTGCACCACCACCTGGGAGCCGACGTCCGACTGCGGCTTCAAGAGCACCGGGTTCATGTGGACGCTCGGCGACACTCGGGCGGCACGCGCTTGCAGCGCCTGAGCCCGGCCGATCTCGCCGCCGTCCGCCGTCACCGCGGCGTTGTTCGACATATTCTGCGGCTTGAAGGGGCGCACCACGAGGCCACGGTTCGCACAGGCGCGGATCAGGCCGGCGACGATCAGCGACTTGCCGACGTCGGAACCTGTTCCTTGGATCATCAGTACCTTGGCGCGCTTTCCTGACATCGCGTGCGAACTTCGGAGGGGTCAGAACTCGATGCCGGGCTGGGCCTTCACCCCGGCGGCGAAATGGTGCTTCACCGCGCCCATCTCGGTGACGAGATCGGCCGCCTCGAGCAGTCCCGGCTTGGCGTTGCGACCGGTCACCACGACGTGGAGATCCGGCCGGCGGGCGCGGAGCGTCGCCACCACCTCGTCGAGGGGAAGATAGTCGTAGCGCAGCGCGATGTTCATCTCGTCGAGGATCAGTAGGCGGATCTCCGGGTCGGCCATCAACTCCCTCGCCTTCTCGAAGGCGCGGGTGGCGGCGGCGACGTCGCGGGCGCGGTCCTGAGTCTCCCAGGTGAAGCCTTCGCCCATGGTGTGCCAAGAGACGAGGTCGGCGAAGCGCTCGAGCGCGGTGCGCTCGCCGGTCGACCAGGCCCCCTTGATGAACTGGACGACGCCGACCTTCCAGCCGTGGCCGAGGGCGCGCAGGACGAGACCGAAGGCCGCCGTCGACTTGCCCTTGCCGGGGCCGGTGTTGACGATGAGGAGGCCCTTCTCGGCGATCGGCTTGGCGGCGACCTCGGCGTCCTGGACGGCCTTGCGCTTGGCCATCTTCGCCTTGTGGCGGTCTTCCTCGGCGGCGGTCATGGGTAGGGGCGGCTCCGTTCGATGCGTTCGGCCGAAAGACCACGGCGGACCGCCGCATGCAAGTCGGCGGGCGACGACCTCGCCCCGGTCAGCGGAAGAGCGACGGGACCGGCATGCTCCACAGCCGCAGCGACGGGCCGGGGGCGTGGCGTCCCTCGAAGGGCGGGATGGTGGCGCCGGCCGGACGCGGTCGGGCGACGATCAGGCACCAGTAGACGTCGCCGCGCTTCCTCGGGTTCTCGGCCGAGGCGATGCCCATGCGGGTCATGTCCGGGTCCTTCATGCCGCGGTCGTGGGCGGGGGAGTGTTTCCAGCCGGTGACGGTCTGCTCGATGGTGCGATAGCCCTGACCGAGGTTCTCGCCGGCGGTGGCGTAGGGGTAGCCGGCGGCCTTCAGACGCTGTTCGAGCCCGCCGAAGGGCTCCAGCGCATGGGTCATGCGCCCGGCCTCGGCGAGATGGCGGGCGTATTCGCCGGCGATGCGGATCAGGTCGCGGTCGAGTTCGAGCGATGCGATGCCGTTCTCGGCGCGGTAGGCGTTGATGAGGCGCGCGGCCTTCGCCGGATCGACCGGAACATGGGCGATGTCGTCGATCTCCTCGACCAACGCCGGTCCCCGGGCGCAGGCGGCGAGAAGGCCGGCGAGCCCCACCGCGAGAACGGCGCGGCGCGACGCGGGTGCGAAGGTTCGTGGGGCGGCGGACATGCGGTTCCTCGCGGAGTTACGGCGAACGAGCCGGCTCGGTCGCATCCCAACATGGCGAAGACGAGGCGCCCACCGCGACGGCGCGGACGATCTGGGCGGGAAGCGAGGGCGGGGCGAACGACGCCCTCGCCGGCACCGGGCGCGCGCCGCGCCGGACGGTCGGCGCCGCGCTCGGGTGCGGTGGCCGCGTTCCGAGTTTGCTCGCGGATCCGAACCCGGAACTTCCGATGTCACACTCCCGCCGAAGCTACGCTTGAAAAGCGCCACCCCATCGGGCATAGAGATCGCGCCGGAGACGTGGCCGAGAGGCTGAAGGCACTCGTTTGCTAAATGAGCATACCCCCAAAAGGGTATCGAGGGTTCGAATCCCTCCGTCTCCGCCATTCACTCAACAAAATCAATCGAGTGACTCAGACGAGCCGCTTCGCTCGGTGACGCCGAGCCGGTTCGATGCGTCATCGTCGCGACATGCCGGATCCTTAGGAACTGCGATCGATCTTTCGGCACCGCGCCCCGCCTCGCGATGGCGCGTCCACCCCGACGGGAGTTTCTCCGATGCGCGTTTCGTTCGCCGTTCTCGCCGCCGTTCTGCTTCTTCCCTCCGCGGCTTCCGCCGCCGAGGGGCGCCTCGTCCTCTACACCAGCCAACCCAACACCGACGCGCAGCAGACGGTCGACGCCTTCACGGCCAAGAATCCCGGCATCAAGGTCGAGTGGGTGCGCGACGGAACGCCGAAGGTGATCGCCAAGCTCCGCGCCGAGATCGAGGCCGGTCGGCCGCAGGCCGACGTGCTGTTGATCGCCGACGCCGTCACCATGGAAGGCCTGAAGGCGGAAGGGCGTCTGATGGCCCATCCCAAGGCCGATCTCTCCGCGTACGACCCGGCTATCATGGACAAGGACCGCTTCTGGTTCGCGACCAAGCTGATCACCACCGGCATCGTCCACAACACCAAGGCGCCCTTCGTGCCGAAGACCTGGCGCGACCTCGCCGCGCCCGCGGCCAAGGGCCTGGTCGCCATGCCGAGCCCGCTCACCTCCGGCGCCGCTCTGATCCATGCGGTGACGCTGGTCGAGAACCTCGAGGGCGGTTGGTCCTACTTCAAGGCGCTCGGCGCCAACGGCGCCCGGGCGACCGGCGGCAACGGCGACGTGCTCAAGGCGGTCGCCGGCGGCGACAAGCTCTTCGGCATGATCGTCGACTTCATGGCGATCCGCGAGAAGGCCAAGGGTGCGCCGATCGACTTCGTCTTCCCGGCCGACGGCGTCTCGGCGGTGACCGAGCCGGTCGCCATCCTGAAGACCGCGCAGAACCCCGAGGCCGCCCGCGCCTTCGTCGACTTCCTGCTTTCGAAGGACGGCCAGGAGCTCGAGGTGCGGCAGGGCTACGTGCCGGCGCGCAACGACGTCGCCCTGCCGTCCGGCTATCCGGCGCGCACCGCGATCAAGGTGCTCTCCTACGACGCCCGCCGGGCGCTCGTCGAGGAGGCGGCCAACAAGGAGAAGTTCGCCGAAGCGATGGCGCAGTGAGGCTTCGGTGAGCGACCGGGCGAGCGTGCTCGGTGGTTGCGGCGGGGTCGGCCGCGCCTCGCGGTGGAGCGCGCCGTCGTCGCGGCGGATCGTCGCCGTGGCCGTCTTGGCCGTGGTGGCGCTCGTCTGTGTCGTGCCGATGGCGCGGCTCGCGGTGGTCGCGCTGGTGCCGGGTGGAACGCCCGACCTCGCCGCCTTCGTCGATCGGCTGATGCGGCCGGCCACCGTCAGGGCGGCCGTCGCGACGCTCGACACGGCGCTCTTCGGCGCCGTCGCGGCGATGGCGATCGGCGTGCCTTTCGCGGTGGCCACCGCCGTGACCGATCTGCCGGGGCGGCGGGTCCTGAGTTTTCTCGCCATCCTGCCGTTGATGATCGCGCCCCAGGTCACGGCGCTGGCCTGGCTCCATCTCTTCGGCCCGTCGAGCACGCTCCTCCACCTCTTCGGGCTGGCGCCACCGGCCGGAACGCCCAATCCGATGCTCGGACGGGACGGCATCATCCTGCTCTACGGCGTTCAGCATGCGCCGATCGTCTTCGTGACGCTGCGGGCGGGGCTCGTCGGCGTGCCGCGCGATCTCGCCGAGGCGGCGCGGGCCTGCGGGGCGCGGCCGTGGCGGGTGCTCGCCACCATCGTGTTGCCGGTCGTTCGACCCCACCTCGTCGCCGCTTTCGCGCTCGCCTTCGTCTCCGGTGTCGGCAATTTCGGCATCCCCGCCTTCCTCGGCCTGCCGGTCGGCTACCTGACCCTGACGACGCTGATCTACCAGAAGATCTCCTCGTTCGGCCCGAGCGTGCTGCCGGAGGTCGCGGCGCTGTCGATGATCATCGCGGCGACCGCGCTCGTCGGCGCCGCGGTGCGGGCGACGGCACTGCCCGACCGCGGGCCTCGGCTTCGGAGCGGGCCGCCGGTGCGCTTCGCGCTCGGTCACGGACGGTCGATCGCCGCGGTGATCGCCTGGGGGGCCATCACCGTGATGCTGGTGGTTCCGGCGGCGGCGCTGGTGGCGACGTCGCTGGTGCCGGCCTTCGGAGTGCCGCTCGGCGTCGACACCGTGACGCTCGGCAACTTCATCGAGGTCCTGGTCCGGCAGGCATCGACCGGGCGCGCCTTCCTCAATTCGTTGATGCTCTCCGGTGGCGCGGCGGTGATCCTGGCGGTCTTCGCGGTACCGCTCGGTTGGGTCGTCGAGCGGGCGCCACCGCGTGCGGCGGCGGCGATCCGAGAGGTCGTCGACCTGCCCTATGCGGTCCCGGGCATCGTCGTGGCGATCGCCTGCATCCTGCTCTTCCTCCGGCCGCTGCCGCTGATCGGCAGTCTCTACGGCACCATGTGGATCCTGCTCCTCGCCTATCTGATGCGCTTCCTGGCGTTGGCGGCGAAGCCGGTCGGAACCGCGATCGCCGCCATCCCGGGAGATCTCGAGGAGGCCGCGGCGGCGAGCGGCGCCGGACCGATCCGACGCCTCGCGACCATCGTCGCGCCGCTCGCGGCGGCCTCGGCGGCGGCCGGAGCGTTGCTGGTCTTCATGAGTGCCTTCAACGAGTTGACGGTATCGGCTCTGCTCTGGTCGAGTGGCCGGGAGACGATCGGGGTCGTCCTCTTCGGGCTCGAGGAGGCCGGCCTCGGCACCGAGGCCGCGGCGGTCGCGGTGACCTCGCTGGTGGTGGTGATCGGCGTTCTCGCCGGCGTCGACCGGTTGGGCCGCCGCTTGCCGCCCGGAGTCCTGCCCTGGCGATGAGGCGCGCGGCTCAGTCGCGCGGGACGATCCAGGCGTCGGCGACGGCGATCCTCACCGCGCCACCGACCGGCGGCGGCTCGCCCGCGACGTCGAGAACGAGCGTTTCGTCGCTCGCGCCGACCCGGACTTCGACTTCGTGGACCGGCCCGCGGTAGGTGGTCCTCAGGACGGTGGCGGGAAGACCGTCGTCGGCGAGGGACAGAGCCTCCGGTCGGATCAGGACGGTGACCGCGCCCGCCGCCGTTCCATCGGTGCGGGCGGCGACGGTGGATCCGGCGATCGTCACCCGGACGTGGCCGGGGCCGGCCGGTCCCGCGAGCGCCGAGACGAGGCGTCCGCGACCGACGAATTCGGCGACGAGGCGGCAGCGAGGCGCGGCGTAGAGGTCGCGCGGGGTGGCGAACTGCATCACGCGGCCGGCGTGGAGCACGGCGATCCGATCGGCCAGCGCCAGGGCCTCGCCCTGGTCGTGGGTGACGTAGACGATGGTCGTTCCGGTGCGGCGGTGGAGGTCGCGGAAGCTCTCGACCAAGGCGGCGCGCAGGTGCACGTCGAGATTGGCGAGCGGTTCGTCGAAGACGATGATCCGTGCCTCGGCCACCATGCAGCGGGCGAGCGCGACGCGCTGGCGCTGCCCGCCGGAAAGTGCGTCGGGCGAACGCTCGGCCGCTTCGTCGAGACCGACGGCGGCGAGCGCCTCGGCGACCCGGCGCGCCCGCTCGGCGCGCGGAACCCTGCGCGTCCGCAATGGATAGGCGACGTTCTCGGCGACGGACAGATGCGGCCACAGGGCGTAGGACTGGAACACCACGCCGACGTTGCGGGTCTCGGGGGGCGTCTGGCGGCGGGCGTCGCAGACCACCTCGTCGTCGAAGAGGATGCGGCCGGCGCTCGGCTGTTCGAAGCCGGCGACGAGACGCAGCAGCGTGGTCTTGCCGCACCCGGAGGCGCCGAGGAGCGCGGTGAAGGAGCCGCTCGGAAGATCGAGCGTGACGTCGTCGAGCGCCGTCGTGGTGGCGAACCGCTTGCCGACGCCTTCGATGCGTATGCGGGTCATCGGGTGTCCGTCGATGACGGCAGCCGGCGGGAGTGCCGCGACGCCGTGGGAGGGCGGTCAACGTCGGGTGCCACGATGTCGGTGGTATGACGCCGGTCGGGGCGGCGCGGCCCGGACGGCGCGGGGAAGACGGTCGAACCGCGCAACGAGAGGACGAGAAACTTGACCGCCGCCGGGGCGACCCACCATCATCCCGACGGATCGGTCATCGGTGCAGAACCCGGGTCGGTTCGCGGCGGAAGCCGGCACATATGAATCGATTCGTCGGCGCGCGATCAACCGAAGTCCAACCGTGGAGCTTGCCTTGGACCGTATCGAGGGGCCGATCGACGAGCTTCCCACGCTCTATGCACCCATCCGAGCCAATGGGCGATCACCCTTCGTGATCGCACAACTCGGCCAATCGCTCGACGGGCGAATCGCCACGCCTACCGGAAAGTCCCGATACATCAATGGCGCTTCGGGCCTCGATCACCTGCATCGGCTGCGCGCGCTGGTGGATGTGATCGTCGTCGGTGTCGGTACCGTCGTCGCCGACGACCCTCGTCTCACGACGCGCCGGGTCGAGGGCCGCAGCCCGGCGCGGGCGGTCATCGACCGCACGGGCCGGTCTTCGCGCAACGCCAAATGGCTGCAGGACGACGGCTGCCCCCGAATCGTCTTCTCGGACAACGCGGGGGGATGGCCGGCGGACGTCGAGCGCATCGGCTCGGACCGCGGCATCGACGGCTTCGAACCCGCGAGCATCCTCGCGGCTCTGGTGGCGCGGGGACACAGGACCATACTGGTGGAGGGCGGGGCCTCGACGATTTCCCGCTTTCTCGACGCCGGATTGGTCGATCGCTTGCACATCTGCGTCGCGCCGCTCATTCTCGGTTCGGGACCTTCGGGTTTGACCCTCGAGCCCATCGACGAGCTCGATGACGCGCTCCGCCCGCGAACCCGGACCTATCTTCTCGACGACGGTGAAGTTCTCTACGACTGCGATCTGCGACGTGGACATCGGGGAGGATCGGATGGCGTTCTCTGACTCGACGCGAGATTCACACGCCGCGCCCGAACGTTACGGACGCGCCGCGCGGCGGCTGCACTGGGTGATCGCCGCCTTCGTGGCCTGCCTGATCCCGCTCGGCGTCGCCATGGTGGCGCGCGGCGCGGCGACGAACTTCGACGCGCTGACCGATACGCTCTACAGCACCCACAAGCTGCTCGGTTTCGTGGTGCTGTGGTTGATGGTCCTGCGTGTGTTGGTGAGGGTCCGCCGCGGCGCTCCGCCGCCGGTCGCCACGCTCACGCCGGTGGAGCGCGTGGTCTCCCATGCGGTCCACGTCGTGCTCTACGTTCTCCTGCTCGTCGTGCCGTTGCTCGGTTGGGCCGGAGTCTCGGCCTTTCCCGCCCTGAACGTGTTCGGGCTGTTCGATCTGCCGGCCATTCTGCCGGCGAACGAGGCGATGGCGAAGGTGATCCTCGGCGCCCACAAGCTGCTGGCACTCGGTCTCGGCTTCTTCGCGCTGGCGCACGTCGGCGCGGCCCTGCAACACCGATTCATCAAGCGCGACGGCGTGATGCAGCGGATGTGGCCGCCGAACTGACCGACGGTCACGGGTGCGCGAAGACGTCCCGATGCCCGATGGTGACGGCGTCTACCGCGGCGTGGACCTCGACCCAGCCGGCGAGCGCATCGCGTAGCGCCGGATCGATCTCCCCGGCCGCCCGCGCGAAACCGCCTGTCAGGGCGGCGACCAGCTCGGCGTGCGCCGGCAGCAGTCGCCAAGGACTGTCGCCGGACCAGGTGGCATGGCCGCGGTCTTGGCACAGACGCGCCAAGGTCCCGGCGGCGGCCGGCCCGAGCGCCGGCCCGAAACCCTTGTCGCCGCGCTGATGCCGATTGAACGCCTCGACCACCCGCGCGTCGAGCGGATCGGCGGGGTGCCAATGCGCCACACCGTCATAGTTCAGAACCGAATAGATGGGCACCTTCCGGTCGCTCAGGCCGTCGACGAGGCGTTCCAGCCAGTCTCGGGAGACGAGATCGAACAGGGCGGCGGCCGTGACGAGTTCGGCGCCGACATCGGCGAAGGTCAGATCGCGCGCCGTCAGGTCGGCGCATTCGAACCGCACGTCGATCCGGCGGTCGCCCTTCTCCAGAACGACACCGGTCACGCTCGGGCGCGAACCGTCGGCCCAGTCGCAGAGCCGACGCCGCGCCGCGAGCAGCAGATCGGCGTCGCCATCGATCAGGTGCCAATGCTGCCGCGGCGGCAGCGACAAGGCGAGCGCCCGCAGGTTCGAGCCGGTACCGCAGCCGAGATCGACGACGGTGAGCGAGGCGCGGGAGGCGAAGTGCCGGCGGACCCGTTCCGCGACGGCCGCGTCGCGGGACGCATGGTCGACCGGCTCGCGCAGAGCGAGCCACGCATCATCGAATCCGCTCATCGGCCCGCCTCCCGCAGAATCCGGAGGATCGTGGCCGCCGTCTGCGCCCAGCTCGGCAGCGACCGCGCGTGCAGCCGGGCATGCTCGGCCAGCCGCCGTCGCCGGTCCGGCTGGTCCAGCAGCGACCGGATCGCCTCGGCGAGGCCGTCGGCGTCGCCCGGCGGCACCAGCACGGAGGCCGCTGCCGGCACGGTGTCCGGGACGGCGCCGGCGCGGGTCGCCACGATCGGCAGGCCTCGGGCCATCGCCTCGGCAAGGGCCATGCCGTAGCCCTCGAACAACGAAGCCGAGACGTAGAGGTCGGCCGCGTCTAATTCCCGCTCCAGCGCGGTTTCGCAGATCGCCCCGGTCAGGACGATGCGGTCGCCGAGCCCGTGTGCCGCGATGCGACGGTCAACGGACGCCGCCTCGTCG
>JAOTSD010000085.1 GCA_030247555.1 Siculibacillus sp.
GTGTGGTCCGGCGCGGTCGTCTCGACATCTTCTCTCCTGTTCGCCAAGCAATCTTGGCTGCTCACAGGCGGAAAGACCACTCAACGGACCTGTTCAGATTCCCGAAGCCACCTCTATTCTCCTCCCTCAGCTGTGTCATCATTCTCACCATCACCCCCTTGGGCGGCACGGCGGAGGTCACTCGCTAAGCCTGGGACGAGGTCCGCCCCGGCTTCGCCAATCTCGACCGCCTCGCGCGCGAGGCTCGCTTCTCGCCCGCCTCTGCCGCGACCACGACCTCGCCAGCCGCGTGCTGACCGAACCCCGAACCCTGCCGGTCGGCATCACGACAGCCGACAGCATCGACCGCGCCGGTTCGGAAAGCTACACCCTTTCGACCACCTACGGCGTCGCCGGTCGGATCACCACCGGCTCATGGCCGCTCGACACCCTCTTTGCCCCCCTCTCCCCCTCTCCCCCTCCCCCATCGCCTCTCCCCCACACCGCCGAGCCCCCATGCCCATCCCCCACCTCACCCTCTCCCCCGAAGTCGCCGCCGCCCTCGCCGCCGGGCGCCCGGTCGTGGCGCTCGAGTCGACCATCGTCACCCATGGGCTGCCCTTCTCCGACAACCTCGACACCGCCCGCGCCGTCGAGGCGGCGGTGTGCGCCGGCTGGGCGGTGCCCGCCACCATCGCCGTCCTCGACGGGACGATCCGCGTCGGCCGCGACGACGCCGCGCTGGCGGCGCTCGCCTTTCGGACTTAGACCTACGACCACGACCCCGGCGTCGCATCACCTCGATCACCTCCGCCACCTCCGGTGAGAGCTGGAGCCACCAGTACGACGCCCTCGACCGGTTGACCTCGGCCACCAACCTCGACGACACCGCCCGCACCCAGTACTTCCGCTACGATCTGGGCTCGCGCTTCACCTACGCCCGCAGCATCGCCACCTACGCCGACGACGACGCCCGGCCGCATGCGCCGAGCCTCATCGGGACGCAGCCACCCGGCCCTGCGCAAGCGCTCCGGGCGTTCGTCGCTCGAAGAGGTCCACCGGACCTCTTCGTCGGCTGTGCCGACCGCCCCTCACCCTATGACGCCGCCGGCAACATGATCGCCGGCCTCGGCCGCAGCTACCGGCCCTGCGCTGGCGCTCCGGGCGTTCGTCGCTCGGGAAGGTCCACCGGACCTTCCCGTCGGCTGCGCCGACCGCTCCTCACCTTGGGACGCCGAGAACCGCCCGGCGACCATCGTCAAGGGAACGACCTCCCTTGCCCTCGCCTACGCCCCCGGCGGCGAACGGCTGGTGAAATCGATCACCCGTCCGGCCGAGGGCTGCACGGGCACCAAGACCGACGTCGTCGTCACCCCCTCCGCCGACAGCGAGCGGCGAGTGAGCTGGTCCTGCGTCTCCGGCGCCTGGGTCTCGAAGACCGAATGGACGAAATACCCCCATGCCGACGTGAAAAGGGTCGGCACCGGTCCGGCGGCGGAGACCTTCTATCTCCACCGCGACCACCTCGCCTCGGTCGCCCGCATCACCGACGTCGGCGCCGCCACCGTCGAGACCGACGCCTACGCCCCCTACGGCACCCGCACCTCGACGCTGACCCCCGGCGCCGGCGGGACGACCCCCGATCGGGCGGAGAGCAAGGGCTTCACCGGCGAACGCGACGACCCCGAAGTCGGGCTCTTGTACCTGCTCGCGAGGTACTACGACCCCAAGCTCGGCCTCTTCGTCTCCCCGGACACTTGGGACCCGTTGAAGGAAGGCGTCGGCACCAACCGGTACGGCTATGCCGGCAACGACCCGGTCAACAAGGCGGATCGGAATGGGCATTCGTTCATAGATCCCGCATACACCGCGCCGCTCTCCGCAGCCGTCGCGGCTCCAATACCCGGAGGGGCTAAGGCAGTAGCCGTTGCCGTGGGCGGCCTTATCGTCGCAGCCGGGCTGGCCGTGGCCATCAAGGACGCGATCAATCCGCCCGCTCCTCCTGCCGTTGCTCCGGCCGATCCCATAGCGGCACTCGACGCCGCGCTGGCAAATGGCTCTATCCCGGATCGCTCCCGTGGTTTGGCGGATTCGTTCGCGATGTCGAACGCCCGCTCCGGTCAAGGCGCCTTCCGTGACGCTCTGACCGTTGCGGGAGCGCTGACGCAGAATCAGCAAGCCCATCACATCGTTGCGGTTGCAGCTGACAATAGGTGGGCGGATGCGTCACGCGACAAACTGAAAGATGTTGGAATCCACCTCAATAACCCCGTGAACGGAGTCGGCCTGACCAACCATCGTGGGCCACACACTCATAAGTATGATCAAGCGGTACACGATAGGCTACAGAATGCTAGAACACTCCCTGAAGTAGTAGTTGCACTCCGCGGGATTGCGATGGAACTGAAAGCAGCCGATCTCTTCGGGTTTTCCCCCAACGATTGGGGGGCGGCACAGACTCGCTCCGAAAAGCCGGAGCCGAACCCGAGCCGCGACGACAGATGAGGTGAACCATGTACTGGTGGATGCGCATCGACGAAACGGGGCATCCGGAGCCGAAGACGGTGCCGACCATCAGCTACCAACTCGAACAGTTGTCCGATCCCGCCTTCGTACCAGATTTCTCGAAATGCCGCTTCGTGTTCGAGCGCGACGAATGCGTGGATGAAGTGATTATGGATTTTGCCACTTACCTACACCCAACATTCTTTGTTCGCGAAAAAGCTTTTTGCATACTCAATAAGTATATTGCAACGTTCGCGAAGCATTCTCCTTTTTCATGCGAAGGACATATTTACTATTTCATAAAGATCGACGTGGAATTCAATCTCTTCGACTACGAAGCGAGCACGTATTCACGCTGGGGCATGTACGAGCGGATCGAGGACGAGGTAAACACGGTGACGCGAGTGATGATCAAACATCCACCGCCGGACACCCCCGACATCTTCCGGCTGAAAGGGCGCAACGGCGTGCGAAAGAACATCATCGTCTCCGACCGCTTCAAGCAGACCTACGAAGAGAACGGGCTGACGGGACTGTACTTCAAACCGGCCGAACCGTTGCCGAACTGAGAGCGGCCCTGGAAACCGACGAACGTCGCGCCGCCCTCCGGGGCGGCGCTTCTCTGCCGGCGGATCGGAACAGGTTCCCACCGCCCCCCTCCGAACCACCGGAACGCCCGCTTCCGCCCGCCCCGCACTCGCCCTCACGACCCCTCGCGATCGAGCGGACCGCCGCCACCGTCCCCCTTCCCCCCCCGACCCGCGTCGGCGCGGTCAACGTGCGTCGGCGCCGATGTCCATCACGTCGACGCCGACCTCGCGGCGGACGCTGCCGGCGCGCTGGACGGTCAGTCGCACGGCCTTGCCGATCCCGATCTCCTCCAACGCCTCGGTCAGGTCGGCCAGCCGTTTCACCGGCCGCCCCTCGACCGCGATCACCACGTCGGCGAGCGTGCCGGCGGCGTCCTCGATCCCGACGAGGCCGGCGCGTTCGGCCGGTGACCCCGGCACCACCGCCGCCACCACCACCCCGTCGATGCCGAGCCGCGTCGCCACCGCCTCGTCGGCGACGAGGATGCCGATCCCCGGCGTCGGCACCCGGCCCCGCCGGATCAGCTCGGGCACGACCCGGCCGACCACGTCGACCGGGATGGCGAAGCCGATGCCGGCATTGGCCCCAGAGGGCGACCAGATCGCCGTGTTGACGCCGATCAGGCGGCCGGCGCTGTCGAGCAGCGGCCCGCCGGAATTGCCCGGATTGATCGCCGCGTCGGTCTGGATGACGTCGGGAATCTCGCGCCCGTCGGACGTCGGCAGCCGCCGCTTGAGGGCCGAGATCAATCCTTGCGTCAGCGATTGATCGAGGCCGAAGGGGTTGCCGATGGCATAGGCGACCTGGCCGACGCGCAGCGACCGCGCCTCGCCGAGCGGCACCGGCGCCGGCAGGCGCGTCGTGTCGTGGAGGCGCAGCACCACGAGATCGGAGTGCGGCGCCCGCCCCACCGTCTCCGCCCGCACCACCTCGCCCGAGGCGAGCCGCACCGCCACCGTGCGGGTGTTGCCGACGACGTGGTCGTTGGTGACCACGTGCCCGGCGCGATCCCAGACGAAGCCGGTACCGGAGGAGGCCCCGCCCTCGGAGCGCACCCGCTCGCCCGCCGGCAACGCCACCACCTGCACCACCGAGGGCGCGACCCCTTCGAAGACGCGGATCGAGGTCTTCTCGAAGTCGGAGAGATCGCCGCGCGCCTCGATCGGCCGCGGCGTTCCGGCCGAGAAGAACCACCTCTCGATCCACGGCCGCGCCAGGAGCGCGACGAGCACGATCAGCACCGCCGTCAGCAGAAACCGGTTGGAACGTCCGTTCATGACCTCGCCTCTTCCCTCGCGGCGACCCTCGCGCCGGCCCCGCGTCCCGCAGTCTTCGTCGAGATGGGGCCGCGCCGGAGATTTTTCCATGCCGCCCGCACCCGTCTCGCGGATCGTTCCTCGCCGGGACGCCGGCGCCGCCGTCCCATTTCGGCACGGCTCGTTCGTATCTCCTCGAGACATCGCCGCGACGGCCGGCGCCGATACCCCCGCCGAGTCTGGAATCGCGGTAATCTTCCGTCAACCAATCTTCGGGGTGGTATCTAGATTTTCCAATGACTTGGCCCCGGCGAGCGGGCGACGGCGGCGGCGCGGCACCGCGTTTGCGCTCTCCCCATCTCCCTCCCCCGGAGATCGGCCATGTTCAACGCCTCCGCCCGTTCCCTTCTCGCCCTCACCCGCACGATCGCCGGTGATCGCCGCGCCTCGATCGGCACGACCTTCGCGTTGGCGCTGGTGCCGATGGTGATGGCGACCGGAGCGGCGGTCGACTGGTCGCGGGCCGTGCTGGTGCGCGCCGATCTGCAGCAGGCGGTCGATGCCGCCGCGCTCGCCACCGCCCGCGCCCAGGCCGACGGCGTCGCCGACCGCACCCGCCTCGCCGCGATCGCCCGGTCGAGTTTCGACGCCAACTATCGCTCGGCGAAGGTCGCCGAGGTCTCCACCTCCGACCTGACCGTCGCCACCGAGGCCGGCGGCCGCGGCATCGGCCTCACCGCGTCGACCATGGTGGAGACCACTCTCACCCGTGTCGCCGGCGTCGACCGCTTCGACGTCGCCGCCACCGCCCATGCGGTGATCGACAAGAAGGACTTCGAGATCTCGATGATGTTCGACGTCACCGGCTCGATGGCGGATGCGCCGAAAGCCGGCGGTCCGGCGAAGATCTCCAGCCTCAAGACCGCCGCCGGCGACTTCGTCGACACGCTGATGCCGAAGGGCGGCCGCTTCGGCTCCGGCAAGGTGCGCATCGCCACGGTTCCCTTTTCGCAAGGAGTGAACGCCGGCGCCTTCGCCGGGAACGTCAGCGGCGGCAAGAGCGCCTCCTGTGTCGTCGAGCGCGAGGGCATGGGCGCCACCGACGATCTGGCGCCGACCGCCGCGCCGCTCGTCCGCCCGACCGACATGGCCTGCCCCAAGAACCGGATCGCCCCGCTCTCCGCCGATCGGACGAGCGTCCTCGCCGCCGTCACCGGCCTCTCGGCGACCGGCGCCACCGCCGGCCACATCGGCACCGCCTGGGCCTGGTACACCCTGTCACCGAAGTGGAACTCGATCTGGCCGGGAAGCGCCGCCGCCCCCGCCGGCGACGGCGTACGCAAGATCGCCGTGTTGATGACCGACGGCCTCTACAACACCGTCTATCGCTCCGGCCATCCGGCGCAGGACGCTCTCGCCCGATCGCAGGCCAACGCCCGCGCCGTCGCCCTCTGCCAGGGCATGCGCAAGGCCGGCATCGCCGTCTACGCCATCGGCTTCGACGTCACCGACCCGCAGGTCAAGGCGACGCTCTCGGCCTGCGCCTCGCCGCTCTCCGGCGGCGCCACGGCCTATTTCGACGCCGCCGACGGCGCCGCGCTGAAGGCCGCCTACGACGAGATCGCCCGCCAGATCCGCGACAACCTCCGCCTCGCCGGCTGATCTCCTCCCCTCGGCCGCGCCCCGCGTCTATGCTGGCGCGAGGCCGAACCGGAGGATTCGATGGCGCCCGCACCCCTCACCCTCTCCCCCGAAGTCGCCGCCGCTCTCGCCGCGCGCCGGCCGGTGGTGGCGCTGGAATCGACCATCGTCACCCACGGCCTGCCCTTCCCCCAGAACCTCGAGACCGCCCGCGCCGTCGAGGCGGCGGTCAGGGACGGCGGGGCGGTGCCGGCGACCATCGCGGTCCTCGACGGCGCCGTACGTATCGGCCTCGACGAGGCGACGCTCGAGCGCCTCGCCCGCGCTCGCGATGTCATGAAGCTCTCCCGCGCCGATCTCGCCTTCGCCGTGGCCGGCGGTCGCACGGGTTCGACCACCGTCGCCGCCACCATGATCGCGGCGCGGCTCGCCGGCATCGAGGTCTTCGCCACCGGCGGCATCGGCGGCGTCCACCGCGGCGCCGAGACCTCCTTCGACGTCTCCGCCGACCTCGACGAACTCGCCCGCACCGCGGTGATCGTCGTCTCCGCCGGCGCCAAGGCGATCCTCGATCTCGCCAAGACGCTCGAGGTGCTGGAGACCCGCGGCGTCCCCGTCGTCGGCTGGCGCACCGACGATTTCCCCGCCTTCTGGTCGCGCACCTCCGGCCTGCCGGCGCCGCTGCGGCTCGACGAAGCGGAAGACCTCGCCCGCTTCTGGGCGACCCGCCGCGCCCTCGGCCTCGACGGCGGCCTCCTCCTGGCCAACCCGGTGCCGGTCGAGGCGGAGATCCCGCGCGCCGAGATGGAGGCGGTGATCGCCCGCGCCGTCGCCGAGGTGGAAGCCGCCGGCGTGCGCGCCAAGGACGTGACGCCCCGCCTCCTCGCCCGCATCGTCGAACTGACCGACGGCCGCAGCCTCACAACCAATCGAGCGCTGGTGATCTCGAATGCACATCTGGCGGCAGAAGTCGCTCGCGCCACATCTTCACATATGCTTTGAGTTCCTCATGAACTTCGACTGAAATATCTTCCCTTGGGTAAGTCTTTCGCAAGTGCGAAACGCTCATTTTGGTGTATGCAACCCGAGGTCAACGTATTTTCGCCAATGATTTGTTGAGATTTCTTCGGCAGATTTTCTCCCGAGGCCGAGACGCGTGCGTCGTCGGAGCGAAGAAGGGACGCTGCGCGGAGATGGTGGAACGCACGACGACGAAGATCGCAGAACGTCGCGGGTGCCGTTCGCTGCGCCGCGCCCTCCTCGTCGGCGCCTGTGTGACCGGCGTCGTGCCGGCCTCCGCCGGTGTCGCGGTTCCCCCCGCGCTCGCCGCCTCGTGGTTCGACCCCGCCCTCGCCCCGCTCGCCGCCGGCGCCCTCGCCCTCGCTGCTTTCGGTACGTCGCTGCTGCGCCGCCGTGGACGGCCGGACCGCATCGAGGAGCTTCGGATCGGCGGCGACGACATCGCCTCCGATGACCGGACCGTCCTGCCCTCCGCCGCCGTCCGCGCCGCCCTCGACAACATGAGCGAGGGTCTCGTCCTCTACGACGCCGAGGAACGGCTGGTGATGTGCAATCGCCGCTATGCCGAGATCTACCGCCTGCCGCCCGAGCTCGCCCGCGCCGGCACGCCCTTCTCGACCCTGCTCGACCATTGGACGGCGATCGGCCTGCTCGATGGCGCCGACAACCGCCGCCGCCGGGTCGCCGCCTCGGTCGCCGACGGCCCCTGCCGGATCGAGTTGTCGCTCGCCGACGGTCGCATCATCGAGCTCAACGAGCGCTCTTTCCCGGAAGGCGGCTGGATCGCCACCCACGAGGACATCACCGAGCGCCGCCGCGCCGAGGAGAAGGCCCACCGCCTCGCCCGTCGCGACACGCTGACCGGCCTGCTCAATCGACTGACCTTCGAGGAAGAGCTGGCGATGCGTCTGGCGCCGCTCGCCGCCGGCCGCTCGGGCCCCGATGCGCCGCGACAGGCGGTGATCCTCGTCGATCTCGATCGCTTCAAGAAGGTCAACGACCTCTTCGGGCACGCCATCGGCGATGCCCTTCTGACCTCGGTCGCCGGTCGCGCCCGCGCCGCCGCCGGTCGCGACGGCCGCGTCGCCCGTCTCGGCGGCGACGAATTCGCCATCCTTCTCCCCGCCGCCGACATGGCGCGGATCGTCGAATTCGCCGCGGAATTGAAGGCCGGCCTCACTCGCCCCCATCGCTTCGGCCACGTCGCGGCCGAGGTCGGGGCGAGTATCGGCATCGCCTGTGCCCCCGAACACGGCTGTTCGCCGAGCGATCTTCTCGCCCGGGCCGATCGCGCGTTGCGCGCCGCCAAATCGGCCGGCGGCGACCGCATCGAGGTCTATTCCCACGCCCTCGACACCCGTGAGGCCGAACGGCGCGCCTTGGTACGCGATCTCGCCGGAGCCCTCGGACGCGGCGAACTGGAACTCGCCTACCAGCCGATCGTCGACGCCGAAAGCGGCGTGACCCACGGCGCCGAAGCACTGCTGCGCTGGACCCATCCGAGCCTCGGCCGCATTTCGCCGGAACACGCCATCGCGATCGCCGAGGAGAGCGGCCTCATCCACCCGCTCGGCGAGTGGATCCTCGAGACGGCGCTCGCCGCCGCCGCCCGTTGGCCGGCCGAGATCTCGATCTCGGTCAACCTCTCCGCCTCGCAGTTCCGCTCCGAGGAGATCGTCGCCATCGTCGGCCGCGCCCTTTCGAGCAGCGGCGTGGCGCCCCATCGGCTCGAACTCGAGGTCACCGAGACGGTGCTCTGCGCGCCGGAAACCGTCGCCACCATGGAGGCGCTGCGCGCGTGCGGCATCCGCCTCGCCCTCGACGACTTCGGTACCGGCTACGCCTCGCTCTCCTACCTGATGCGCTTCCCCTTCGACCGCATCAAGATCGACCGGTCCTTCGTCTCCGGCGCCGATACGCGGCCGCAGTGCCGCGCCATCATCGAGGCGGTCGGCGGTCTCGCCCGTTCCTTGAATCTGCAGGTCGTCGCCGAAGGGGTCGAGACGGAGAGCGAACGCGCGTTGGTGCGCGCCGCCGGATGCCGCTACGCGCAGGGCTGGCTCTTCGGCCGACCGACGAACGCGGCCGACTTCGCCGCCCACCTCGCCACGGTCGCCGCCGACCGCACGACCGCCCTTCCCACGCCGACGATCCCTCGAACCCGCGACCTCACCGCCCCAGCGTCTCCTTGACCGCGGTGGCCAGGGCCTTGAGGGTGAAGGGCTTGGGCAGGAAGGAGAAGCTCTCGCCTTCGGGCAGGTTGCGAGCGAAGGCGTCCTCGGCATAGCCGGAGACGAAGATGATCTTCAGATCCGGCCGCTTCTTCCTGAGTTCGCGCAGCAGCGACGGACCGTCCATCTCGGGCATGACCACGTCGGAGACGACGAGGTCGATCTCGCCGCCGACCTCTTCCATCACATCGAGCGCCTCCTGACCGGTTCCCGCCTCGTGCACGGTGTAGCCGCGCGAGGCCAGCGCCCGCGAGGCGAAGGCGCGCACCGCCTCCTCGTCCTCGACCAGGAGGATGGTCGCCGAGCCGGTGAGGTCGGTGACCGAAGCCGGCAGGCCGGCGGCGGTCGGCGATTCGGCGGCGATCCTCGCCGCTTCGGTCTCCGGCGTCTCGACGAGGCGCGGCAGGAAGATGCGGAAGGTAGTGCCCCGTCCGAGCTCGCTGTCGCAATAGACGAAGCCGCCGGTCTGCTTGACGATGCCGTAGACGGTCGAGAGGCCGAGGCCGGTCCCCTGCCCCACCGGCTTGGTGGTGAAGAATGGCTCGAAGATGTTCTCGATGATGTCCTTCGGAATGCCCGAACCGGTGTCGGTCACTTCGATCAGCACGTAATCCGCCGCCGGCATGCCCATGGTCGCATAGGGCAGCTTCTCGTCCGCCGCGACGTTGCGGGTGGCGATGGTGAGCTTGCCGCCGCCAGGCATGGCGTCGCGGGCGTTGACTGCGAGGTTGACGATCACCTGTTCGAGCTGGCTGGTGTCGGCCTTGATCGGCCACAGGTCGCGCCCGTGCACCACCTCGAGCCCGACCTTCTCGCCGAGCAGCCGTCCGAGCAGCATGTGCAGGTCGGCGAGCGTGTCGCCGAAGTGGATGACCTCGGGCCTGAGCGTCTGCCGCCGCGAGAACGCCAGGAGCTGGCGCACCAGCGCCGCCGCCCGATTGGCGTTCTGCTTGATGTTCATGATGTCCTGGAACGCCGGATCGGTCGGCCGGTGGCTGGCGAGCAACAGGTCGGAGAAGCCGATGATGGCGGTCAGGACGTTGTTGAAGTCGTGGGCGATGCCGCCGGCGAGCTGGCCGATCGCCTGCATCTTCTGCGACTGGGCGAAGCGTTGCTCGAGTTCCTGCTGCTGCGTCGTCTCGAGCGCGTAGACGATCACCGCCTCGCCGGCGTCCGAGCCGTCGGCGACCGAGGAGACGAAGAAGCGCGCCGAGCGCCGCTTGGCCGGATCGTCGCCGACGAGTTGCGCATCGAACGGAGCGATGTCGCCCTTGCCCTCGACCGCCGCCGCCAGGGCCTCGGCGAGCTTCGGCCGATCGGCCTCGATCACCGTGTCGGCGAGGTTGCCGCGCGCTCCTTCCGCGTCCGCCCTCACCGCCCCGCCGAAGAGCTTGAGGAAGGGCGCATTGGAGCGCCCGATCGCACCGTCGCGGCCGACCTCGGCGATGGCGAAGGGCGTGTTGTTGAAGAAGCGCTGGAAGCGCACCTCCGCCGCCCGGAGCGTCTCGGAGGCGTCCTCGCCGGCCGACCGGTTGATCACCAGCGTGCGGCTGTCGCCGGGCTTGCCCGAAGCGCCGACCGGCACCTTGTGCAGGAGGCGCACCGGCAGCGACTGGCCGTTGCGCTTGACGAAGTCGAGATCGACGATCGCCGTGCGCCCGTCCGCCGGCGCGTCGGCGATCAGCGCCATGCCCTGGCCCTGGACGATGTCCTTGAGGCGGATCCCGCCCGCCTCGAACTTGGCGAGATCGTGCCCGAGCCAATCGGCGAGCGTCGCGTTGAGATAGGTGATGCGGCCGGTGGCGTCGGCCGAGAAGAAGCCGGCCGGCGCGTGGTCGAGGAAGGTGACGACCTGCTGCAATTCCTGGAAGCTCGATTCCTGGGCGTCCCGCTCGCGGGTGACGTCGGAGATGCGCCAGGTGGTCAGCCGGTGGCCCTCGGCGCCGCGATCGGCGACGAAGGCGAGCGGCCTGACCTTGACCCGATACCAACGCGCCCCGCCCTCGGTGGTGCCGATCGGCAGGGCGGTACGGATCTCGGCTTCCGCCGGGGTGCGGGTGCGCGCCGCCTCCGACAGGCGGAACATCGATTCCGCCGCCTCCTGGTTGCCGGCGAAGATGCGCTCGATCGTGCGGAGATCGTTGGCCGCCGCCGCGCGCGTCACCTGCCCGTAGGCGGCGTTGGCATAGGCGATGCGGCCCTGATCGTCGGTGACCAAGAGCCCCTCGTCGAAACCGTCGACGAAGACGCGGGCGAGCGAGCGCCCCTGCGGTTTCACCCCGAAGCGGACGAGCCCGATCGCCCCGGCGAAGAGGGCGAAGACGCCGACCACCGCCAGAAGGCCGAGCAGGATCTGGACGTAGGGCGCCGCCTTCTCGGGTTCGACCATGGCGAGCACCGCCGCCGCCGCCACGAAGGACAGCGCCAATCCGACCAGGAGCCCGATGCTGCCGGTCCTGGCCTGCCGATCGAAGACCGGAACCGAACCGCCGTCGATGTCGTCGTCGTCGTCTGCCATGTCACCCGTCCCGCGGCCGACCGGCCGCGCCGAGGCGCCGCGAATCTGCGCGCGCGCCCGATCGCCGAAGGTTGCCCGAACCGGCCGGTCGAACAAGGGGCTCTACAACCGACTCAGCTGGTTCGACTACACGCGAAGATCAATGAATTGACGAAAATCGACTTTTGATAGAACAATGCGTCTCCATATTGCGTTTCAGGGAGTGCCAGATGTCTGAAGAGAGGAGCATTGCAATCGCTGTTATGCGCATCGCCGCCGCTCAACCGAGCTCTATATGCACCTTTAGACGTGCTTATAGAGAAGTGCCTCTGCATCTTGCCTTGTCGCCAGCTATGACTGCACCCTCGATAACGCGCCCAAGGGAGCCAATGTGGCACCAGATTGTGCGAAACATTAAGTCACACGACCACGCAGCGGGCAACTATATTGCCGAAGGCCATTTGGTACACATAAAGAACACTGGTTATATGATCACCGATTCCGGGAAAAGGCTACTATCAATGTTACCCTAGCTGTATTGCGCCTTGTACCCAGGTTGAAGCCATTTCAGTTCGGTACTGCCAACCGCATCCTTATCCCAAATAAACCAAGCATAGGCAGTTGTCCCTGTCCCCTTCTGCACGGCTCCTGCTGGGTAGAACGTTATTCTTTCGCTAAAGACCCAAACTCTAGAAGGAGGCGACTGGGAGAAAATTGATTTCTGACGGTTCGCCCCCTCTAAAAAGGCCAATCTCAATAGTAAAGCGAATTTTTTTCTTGCGGAAACCAATCCGGTTCTTACAAATGCCTCGGCGGAGTTGTATGGCGGATTGGTCACAATATTATCCGTACGCCGAGTAGTTCTTGTAAAATCAACTCCGACCTCACCGTACCCACGATTATATAAATCGGAACTATCTACCAGAGAATTTGCCCGTTCAAGAACAGCGGACATTGCGCCGTTACCGCAAGCGCATTCCCATATTTCACCGTTGAATGTCTCATTCTCGACTAGCGCAAATGTAGCCCACGCAGGAGTTGGGAAAAAGTCCGGTCCATCGAGATCGGCAAACCGCCTTGTCGTCGGCTTGAATCCACCGTTCAAATTATAGGTTCTATCCATTTGATACCTACCGGCAGAGGCCATGGTTCGACTCAGTGTCGCTTTACTATCAGAAATTGAACATCGTGCGAGTTCGATTTTCTGCGCATCACAGCCCACGCTTCCTCAGCCGCATGACGAAGCCGATGACTTCGGCGGCGGCCTTGTAGTGTTCCTCCGGGATCTCCCGGTCGATCTCCACCCGGGCGTGGAGGGCGCGGGCGAGCGGCGGGTTCTCGACGATCGGCACGTCGTTGGCCTTCGCCACCTCGCGGATCCGCAGCGCCACCTCGTCGACGCCCTTGGCCACCACCAGCGGCGCGCCCATGCCGTCCTCGTAGCGCAGCGCCACCGAGTAGTGGGTCGGGTTGGTGACCACCACCGTCGCCGTCGGCACCGCCGCCATCATCCGCCGCCGCGCCCGAGCCTGACGCATCTGGCGGATCTTGCCCTTGATCTCGGGCGAGCCCTCGGTCTGCTTGTATTCTTCCTTCAGTTCCTCGCGCGTCATGCGCAACCGCTTGAACCAGCGACGGTATTGGAAGAAGTAGTCGAGGCCGGCGACGAAGGCCATGACGATCAGCACCGCCGCCATCATCTTCACCGCCATGTCGCGGACCACCGCCATCAGCCCGACCATGTCGGCGGTGACGATGGTGTCGAGGCGGGTCAGTTCCGGCTGCAGCGCCGCCCACATGGCGAGGCCGACGACGGCGATCTTCACCACCCCCTTCAGCCCCTGCATGGCGCCCTCGGCCGAGAAGATCCGCTTGAAGCCGGCGAGCGGCGAGATCTTGGAGAGCTTGGGGACGAGCGGTTCGAAGGTGAAGAGCAGCCGGTGCTGGATCGCCGAGCCGGCGATGCCGGCGGCGAGGAAGAGCAGCGCCGGCAGGACCAGCACTCCGCCGAGGATCAGTCCGACGCGGATGTAGATGTCGCCGAGCGAGCGGGCGTCGAGGACGACGTCGCCGGCATGATCGAAGAAGACCGCCAGCGATTTCGACAGGTCGCGCGACAGGCCGGGCGTCAGGAAGGCGACGAAGACGGTGGCGGCGGAGAGCACGAAGAAGGTGGAGAGTTCCTGGCTCTTCACCACGTCGCCGCGCTTGATCGCCTCGTCGAGCTTCTTGGGCGACGGATCTTCCGTCTTGTCGTCGTCGTCCCGTTCCTCGGCCATGACCTCACCCCACGACCAGACGGGCGAAGCCGTCGCGCACGTGTTCGAGGTACCAGGCCATCATCGACGCCAGCACCAGCCCGAAGAGCAGGAGCCCGACGCCGATCGACAACGGCATGGCGACGAAGAAGATCTGGAACTGCGGCATCATCTTCTGCAGCATGCCGAGCCCGAGGTTGAAGATCAGCCCGAAGGAGAGGAACGGTGCCGAGATCTGCAACCCCACGCGGAAACTCTCGCCGACCATCGTCACCGTCGCCTCGGCGAAGTCGCCCACCGGCAGCCACTGTCCCGGCGGGAACAGCGTGAAGCTCGACGACACAGCCGAGATCGCCGGGACGTGCAGGTCTGTGACGAAGATCAGCGTCACCGCCATCAGCGACAGGAAGTTGCCGAAGATCACGCCCTGTTGGCCCTGGGTCGGGTCGACGGTCATGGCGAAGCCGAGACCGAGTTGGTTGGCGATTGTGGTACCCGCCACCTGCGCCGCCGCCAGCACCAGCCGGCTCGCCATGCCGATGAAGAGCCCGATCGCGATCTCCCCGCCGAGGAGGACCGCGAGCCGCGCCGTGTCGCGCGCCAGTCCCGCCGGATAGAGCGGCGCGGCGAACGAGTGCAGGACGAGGGCGAGGAAGAAGGCGATCGTCAGGCGGATGCGGGCCGGGACCGCCGTCTCGCCGATCCCCGGCAGCAGCATGACGATGGCGCCGACGCGGGCGAACACCAGCATGTAGAGAACGGCCACATCGGGCAGGAGCCGGATCGTCATGCGTCCCGCCTCCTCACCCGCCCGACGCGATCCGCGCCATGATCCGTGCCATGTAGGAGGCCATCGCCGCCCCCATGAAGGGGAAGGCGAGGAGCATCGTGGCGAAGATGGCGAGGATCTTCGGCACGTAGACGAGGGTCGCCTCCTGCACCTGCGTGACCGCCTGGAGGAGGCCGACGACGACACCGACCAGAAGCCCGACGAGCATCACCGGCCCGGCTACGAGCACCAGGGTGAAGATCCCGTCACGGGCGATGTCGATCACGTCGGCGCCGGTCACCGGGTCTCGCCTTCCCTCGCGCCGGACCCGAGCGCGGCTCAGATCGGCATCTTCATGATGTCCTCGTAGGCCGCGATCACCTTGTCGCGCAGCGTCACCATCGTCTCGAAGGCGGTCTGCGTCTCGGCGACCGCGGTCACCACGTCGACCACGTCGGCCTTGCCGGCGGCGTAGGCGAGCGCCTTGTTCTCCGATGCCCGCCCCTGATCGACGACGTCGCCGAGCGCGGCGCGCACCATCTGCCCGAAGTCCGGTTTGGCCGTTTCGGCAATCTGACGCGCTTCGGGTCGATTCGCGAGCCCTTGGGCGATGCGGTAGGCGTTGGCGGCGACGGCGGCGGTGGACATCGGGCTTCTCCGGGACGTGGTCGGGCGGAACCGGACGGGGCTCAGACCTTGAGGATGTCGAGGGTCTTGAGGATCATCCGCCGCGTGGCGGTGACGATGTTGAGATTGGCCTCGTAGGAACGCTGCGCCTCGCGCATGTCGACCGACTCGATCAGCGGCTCGACGTTCGGGTACTTGACGTAACCGGTGGCGTCGGCGGCCGGGTGGCCGGGCTCGTAGCGGCTCTTGAAATCGGTGCGGTCGCGCTCGACCCGCCCGAGTTCGACGGTGCTCGCGCCCAACTCCTTGTCGAATTTCGAAGCGAAGGTCGGCACCTTGCGCCGATAGGGATCGCCGTCGGCGGTGCGCGCGGTGGAATCGGCGTTGGCGATGTTCTCGGCGATGATCCGCATCCGTCCCGACTGCGCCTTGAGGCCGGAGGCGGCGATCTTGAGCGACTGGTCGAATTCCATCGGCATGGCGGTTCTCCTTCGCCGGTGGCGATGCCTCACCGCCGCCCGAGCGCGGTGCGGATCAGCGACATCGACTGCTGGTAGAGCGAAGCGGCGGTCTGATACTCGAGTTGGTTCTCGGCCGACTTGGCCATCTCCTCTTCGATGTCGACGGCATTGCCGTTCGGCGTCACCTCGAAACGCGGCGTGGCATCGCTCTTGAAACCACGGGCGCCGGCGGTGCCGGCCGAATGACCCGGTTGGGTCACCGCCAGGGACACCGAAGCGACGCGCGCGCCCCGCACGCCCGATCGCCCGTCGACGCCGGCCCCCGCGGCGGCCGGCAGATCCGGCGCCTTCAGGTCCTTGCCGCGGTAGCGCGGCGTGTCGGCGTTGGCGACGTTCTCCGCGAGCACGCGTTGGCGGGCCTGATGCCACTGCATCTTGGTCCGCAGCGTCCCCATCAGTCCGAGATCGCCGATCGCCATCGAATCTCCTCCCGTCGTGGTCGCACCTCCGTGCCACTCGGCAGGATCTTCCCGGCACATGGTTAACGAGAGGTTAAGGACCATCTCCGAACGGGACGGACGCGGCGAAATCGCCGTCGAGGCTCGCCTTTTCGGTGAAGTTTCGGTAAACGGCGAAGCGGTCGGTCGGCAATTTCCGCCGATCTTGTTTAACATCTCGACGCAGGGACAGATTCGCGCGACCGGGAAGACCATGGTCGAGTGCGTCGCCCGCAAGCGGAGATCGACGGATGGGCTCTCTTCGGGATTGGCTGAACACCCAGTTCGGGGCCGACGGCGGACGAGCGGTCCAGATGATCCTGGCGCTCATCGTCGTCGTCCTCCTGCTGGTCCTGCTCGCCTGGCTGTTCCGCCGCTTCTCCGGCCGCATGCACTTCGGCGGGCGCGGTCAACGCCTGTCGGTGGTCGACGCCGCCCCGGTCGACGGGCGGCGCCGTCTCCTACTCCTGCGCCGCGACGACGTCGAACATCTGGTGATGGTCGGCGGCCCGAACGACCTCCTGGTGGAAAGCCGCATTCTCAAGGGCCCGCCCACCGTCGGGGCCCGCCCCGTGGGCCCGGTCGTCGCGCAGGCCCAGCCGCCCGCCGCCGCGCCGCCACCGCCCGAACCGGAGACGTCGCGCCCGCTGCCCAGCGCCGCCGCCATCGGCTCGGCGCTCGCCGGCGCCGGATCCTTCCTGCGCTCGCGCCTGTCGCGCGCCGAGCCCGCCCCGGCCGAAGCGCCGCGCCGCCCGACCCGGGCGCCGATGCCCGAGACGAGCTTCGACGAGCCCCTCGGCCGGCCCGTTCCACTCGACGCCACCCCCGTCCGCGAACCGGACGCCGCCGCCCGCGCGGCCGAACTCGCACCGGTCGCCACCGCCCCGGCGCGCTCGGCCGAACCGCGCGCCGCGGAGGTCTCCCGCCCGCCGCGGGAGCAGACCCTGTCTCCGCGGGACACGACCCTCCCTC
>JAOTSD010000086.1 GCA_030247555.1 Siculibacillus sp.
GGGGTGCTCCATTCGGCGGCCGAGCGCGAACTCGTCGCGTTCGTCGATCGTTTCGGCGTGCCGGTCGGCGAGACCCAGGCGGGCAAGAGCGCCATGCCGCTCGACCATCCCTTCGGCCTCGGCGCCATCGGCGTCACCGGCACCGCGGCGGCCAACGAGATGGCGCGCGAGGCCGACGTGATCCTCGCCGTCGGTACCCGCCTGCAGGACTTCACCACCGGATCGTGGTCGCTCTTCGCCGATCCGGCGCGGCGGATCATCGGGCTCAACGTCCAACTCTTCGATGCCGGCAAGCACCGGGCCGAGCCTCTCGTCGCCGACGCCCGCACCGGGCTCGGCGAACTCGCCGCAGCGCTCGGCGCGTGGCGGGCGCCGGCCGGGTGGGGGGCGCGGGCGGCGGCGGCCGTCACCGCCTGGACCGCGACCACGGAACACCACACCGCGCCCGCCAATGACGGCCCGCCGAGCGACGCACAGGTGATCGGAGCGGTGCAGCGCAGGGCGCGCGCCTCCGATGTGCTGGTCTGCGCCGCCGGCGGACTGCCCGGCGAGTTGCACAAGCTGTGGCGGCCGGGGGCGCCGGGGGGCTACCACCTCGAATACGGCTATTCCTGCATGGGCTACGAGATCGCCGGCGGCATCGGCGTCAAGCTCGCCGAGCCCGACCGTGACGTCACCGTCATGGTCGGCGACGGCTCCTATCTGATGATGAATTCGGAGATCGCCACCTCGGTGATGCTGGGGGTGAAGCTCACCATCGTCGTCCTCGACAACCGCGGCTTCGGCTGCATCAACCGGCTGCAGATGGCCTGCGGTGGCGCCAACTTCAACAACCTGCTGAAGGACGCCCGCCACGAGGTGCTGCCGGAGGTCGACTTCGCGGCGCACGCCGCCGCCCTCGGGGCGGTCTCCTGCAAGGTCTCGACCATCGCCGAACTGGAAGCGGCGCTCGACGCGGCGCGGGAGGCGCCGCGTACCGCGGTCATCGTCATCGAGACCGACCCGCTCGCCACCACCGAGCCCGGCGGCAACTGGTGGGAGGTGGCGGTTCCGGAGGTTTCGGAGCGGGCGGAGGTTCGGGCCGCTCGGGCGGCCTACGAGGCGGCGCTCGCCAACCAGAGGATCGGAGACTGATCATGCTACGCATCGGCGCCAACCCCATCGGCTGGTCGAACGACGACATGCGCGAACTCGGCGGCGACACGCCGCTCGAGACCTGTCTCGCGGAAGCGGCGAGCGTCGGTATCCAGGGTATGGAGCTCGGCCACAAGTTCCCGCGCGAGGCCGGCGCGCTGAGGGCGGCGCTCGCTCCCTTCGGCCTCGCCTGCGTCTCGGGCTGGTATTCGAGCGAGTTGCTCCGGCGCGATCCGGCGGCGGAGATGGCGGTACTCCGGCCGCATCTCGATCTCCTGAGGGCGATGGGCTGCGACGTGCTGGTCTTCGCCGAGACGTCGAACGCCATCCATGGCGACCGGACCATGCCGCTGTCGCGCCGGCCGCATCTCGAGCCGGGCGACTGGGCCGAGTTCGGACGGCGGGTCACGGCGGTCGCCGAAGCGACGAAGGCCGAGGGGGTGAGGCTCGCCTACCACCACCACATGGGCACCGTGGTGCAGTCCGAGGCCGACATCGACGCCTTCATGGCGTCGACCGGAGAGGCGGTGGCGCTGCTGCTCGACACCGGCCACGCCACCTGGGGCGGCGCCGATCCGGCGAAGTTGGCGCGGAAATACCGCGCACGCATCGCCCACGTCCACACCAAGGACGTCCGCGCCGCGGTGATGGCGCGGGCGACGGCGGAGGATCTCTCCTTCCTCGATGCGGTGGTCGACGGGGTCTACACCGTTCCCGGCGACGGCATGGTCGACTTCGAAGCGGTGTTCCGCGAGCTCTCGGGCTACGACGGCTGGGTGGTGATCGAGGCGGAACAGGACCCCGCCAAGGCCAACCCGCTGGCCTATGCCCGAAAGGGCTGGGCGCACTTGACCGAGGTGTTGGCGAAGACCGGCCTGAGGCCGGCCGCCTGACCGATCGCGGCCCTGCCACTCGACCCGTCATCCACCGGAGCTTCGCCGATGCCCGATCTTCTCGTCCGCCCCCACGCTCCCGACGCCGACGGCCGGGTGCTCGAGATCACGCCGGCGAGCGCCGGGTGGAGCCACGTCGGCTTCGCCGTCCATCGCCTCACGCCCGGCGGGCGGCTCGGCGGCGGCGAGGCGGGCCGCGAGGTCTGTCTGGTGATGATCTCGGGCACGGCGCGGATCGTCGCCGGCGAGACCGATTTCGGCGTCGTCGGCGGGCGTGCCTCGCCGTTCGACGGACCGCCGTCGTCGGTCTACGTGCCGGCGGGGACGGCCTGGCGGCTGGAGGCGGCGAGCGCGGCGGAGGTGGCGGTGTGTTCCGCGCCCGGCGTCGCCGGCCGCCGCCCGCCGCGGGCGATCCCGCCGGAGGCGGTCGGGCGCTCGGTGCGGGGGGAGGGGACCAACCGACGCTTCATCCGCGACATCCTGCCGGAGACGGCGGAAGCCGACGGCCTGCTGGTGGTCGAGGTGATCACGCCCGGCGGAAACTGGTCGAGCTATCCGCCGCACAAGCACGACCGCGACGAACCGCCGGCGGAGACCGCGCTCGAGGAGACCTATTACCACCGGCTGAACCCGCCGCAGGGCTTCGCCTTCCAGCGCGTCTACACCGACGATCGCTCGATCGACGAGACCATGGCGGTGGAGGACGGCTGCGTGGTGATGGTGCCGCGCGGCTATCACCCGGTCGGCGCGCCGCACGGCTACGACCTCTGGTACCTCAACGTCATGGCCGGGCCGAAGCGGAAGTGGCACTTCCACAACGATCCCGCCCACGAATGGATCGTGAAGCCGAAGGGCTGAAGCGGGCGCGGCCGACGCGCCCGCGCCTTCGTGGAAGCGGTTCGGGAGGGGCGGCGTCGCCGCTCGGCCGCGACACCACACCGCTCCGGCGGCGAGGATGCGCGAGACGCCGGTCGTGGCGGCGTCACCCCGGTCGAACGGCCCCACGCCGGGCGGACCGGTGCCACCATGGCGGCGGCGACCGGGTGATTCGCCGGCGGGCCGCATCGGCGCGGCGCGGTGGTTCGGTGATGGCGGGCAGGGGAGAGTGCGATGGCGGTCGGTGAATTCGGTCGGGTCGGCGGCGAGACCGTCCACGAGATCACTCTGCGTTCGCCCGGCGGGGCCACCGCCTCGATCGTCACCCTCGGCGCGGCGCTCCGGGCGCTGGCGGTGCCGCTCGGCGGCGGTGGGATGCGGCAGGTGGTGCTCGGCTTCGACACCGCCGAGGCCTATGCCGACAACCCCGGTCACCTCGGGGCGATGATCGGGCGGGTGGCCAATCGCATCGCCGGCGGCCGCTTCCGCCTCGACGGGCGGACCCACGACCTGCCGATCAACGAGGCCGGCAACACCCTGCACGGCGGACCCGGCGGCTTCACCCGTCGCAACTGGTCGATCGTCGCGGCGAGCGAGACGGCGGTCGAGCTTTCGCTCATCTCCGAGGACGGCGACCAGGGCTTCCCCGGTCGGCTCGAGGTGCGTTGCCGCTACGCGTTGAGCGACGTGGCGACGCTGGCGATCACCGCGACGGCGACCACCGACGCGCCGACGCCGGTCAATCTGACCAACCACGCCTATTTCACCATGAACGGAGCGGGCGACTGCCGCGCCCACGTCCTGCGGATCCCGTCGGACTTCTACACCCCGGTCGACGCGGTGCTGATCCCGACCGGCGAGATCGCGCCGGTCGCAGGAAGCGCCTACGACTTCCGCGTCGCCCGGCCGATCGGTGTCGATCACGACATCGCCTTCGTCGTCGCCGGCGCGCCGGGCGAGATGGCCTTCGCGGCCGAGGTGACGGCGCCGGACGGGCGGATGCGGCTCGAGGTCGCCACCGACCAACCGTCGCTGCAATTCTACACCGCCCAGCATCTCGGCCCCCACCCGGCCGCCGCCTCCGGCCTCGCCCACGGCCGCAACGCCGGTTTCTGCCTCGAGGCGCAGGGCTTCGTCGACGCGCCCAACGAGCGGCATTTCCCGTCGGTGACGCTGCGCCCCGGTGCCGTCTACCGGCACGCCACCACCTATCGCTTCGTCGCGCTCTGAGAGCGCCGGAACCAGCGTCGCCGCCGAACTCGCGGCGCGAAGCGGAGGCGTGTCCGCGCGGGTGGCCGCCGCGATGGGCCGCGCCGGGCGGAGTGCTGATTTGCGCAGCGCAGCAACGAAATGAGTTGCGCACCTCGAGAAATTGAGAGAACCATCATCACATGAACGAAACCTCCGATCTCTCCCTCACCACCTTGAAGGACGTCGCCCGCGAGGCCGGGGTGTCGATCGCCACGGTCGACCGGGTGCTGCACAACCGGCCCGGCGTGCGCAAGGCGACGGTGCAACGGGTCGAGGAGACCATCGCCCGCCTCGGGTTCCGCCCGCAGGCGGCGGCGGCGGAACTGGCGCGCGGCCGTTCCTATCGCTTCTGCTTCGTCATGCCGAAGAGCCTCAACGTCTTCATGGCGGAGATCCAGGAGCACGTGATCCTCGAGCGGGCCTGGCTCGCGGCGCGGCGCACCCTCGTCGACGTGGTGGAGACCGACGTCTTCGACGCGGCGGCGCTCACCGAGACGCTCGAGGACATCGGCCGGCGCTACGACGGGCTCGCCGTGGTGGCGCTCGACCATCCGCGGGTGCGGGCGGCGATCGACGATCTGGTCGAAGCCGGAGTTCAGGTGGTGACGCTCGTCTCCGACGTGCCGTCGTCGCGGCGGGCGCATTACGTCGGGATCGACAACATCGCCGCCGGGCGCACCGCCGGGTCGCTGATCGGCCGGTTCGTCGGCGGGCGCAAGGGCAAGGTGGCGGTGATCGCCGGTTCGATGGCGCTCTCCGACCACACGGATCGGTTCATCGGCATTTCGCGGGTGATGGGCTCGGATTTCCCGGATCTCGAGTTGATGATGCCGATCGAAGGCCGCGACGACGACGCCGCCAACCAGACGATCGCGGCGCGGCTGATCGCCGAGAACCCGGACCTCGTCGGCATCTACAACATCGGCGCCGGCACAGCCGGCATCGGCGCGGCGCTCGCCGACGCCGGCCGTTCCGGCGACGTCGTCTTCGTCGGCCACGATCTCACCGTCCACACCCGCCGCTTCCTGCTGATCGGACTGATGGACGCGGTGATCTCGCAGAACCCGGGGCGCGAGGCCCATTCGGCGCTGCGGATCCTCCAGGCGCTCGCCCGCAAGGAGCCGATCTCGCCCGCCCAGGAAGTGATCGGCATCGACATCATCATCCGTGAGAACCTGCCCTGACGGCGGGTCGCGGATCGGTTCGAGGAGAGGATCGATGTATCTCGGTCTCGACATCGGCACGTCGAGCGTCAAGGCGGTGCTCATCGATGGCGCCGATCGCCTCGTCGCCGTCGCCGAGAGGCCGCTCGAGGTCGCGCGGCCGCGACCGCTGTGGTCGGAACAGGATCCGGAGAGCTGGATCGCGGCGACGCTCGCCGCAGTCGACGAGCTCGCCGCCGCGTGGCCGGCCGAGGTCGCGGCGGTCGCCGGCATAGGTCTCTCGGGGCAGATGCACGGGGCGGTGTTGCTCGACGCCGCCGATCGGGTGCTGAGGCCCTGCATCCTGTGGAACGACGGCCGTTCGGCCGCCGAATGCCGGGCGCTGGAGGCGGCCTTTCCGGCGCTCCACGCCGTCACCGGCAACCTCGCCATGCCCGGCTTCACCGCGCCGAAGCTGATGTGGGTCGCCGCCCACGAGCCGGAGATCTTCGCCAAGACGGCGCGGGTGCTGCTGCCCAAGGCCTTCGTGCGGCTGCGCCTCACCGGCGAGGCCTTCGAGGACATGTCCGACGCCTCGGGCACGCTTTGGCTCGATCCGGCGAAGCGCGACTGGTCGGACGCGGCGCTCGCCGCCACCGGGCTGACGCGCGCTCACATGCCGAGGCTCGTCGAGGGCTCGGCGCTGGCCGGGCGGCTCCTGCCGGAGCTGGCGGCGCGCTGGGGCATGGCGCGACCGCCGGTCTTCGCCGGCGGGGCGGGCGACAACGCCGCGACCGCCGTCGGCCTCGGCGCCATCGCGCCCGGCGACGCCTTCCTGTCGCTCGGCACCTCCGGCGTACTGTGGGTGACCACCGATCGCTTCGCCCCCAATCCGGCCTCCGCCGTCCACGCCTTCGCCCATGCGCTACCGGGCACCTGGCACCAGATGGGGGTTATGCTGTCGGCCGCCTCCTGCCTCGCCTGGTGGGCCGATGTCACCGGGCGGGCGGCCGGCGACCTCCTCGCCGAACTCGGCGACGACGCGACACCGGGGGCGGGGCCGCTGTTCCTGCCCTATCTCACCGGCGAGCGGACTCCGGCCAACGATCCGGAACTGCGCGCCGTCTTCGCCGGCCTCGGCGCCGGCGACGGACGGGCGGCGATGACGCGGGCGGTGCTCGAAGGCGTCGGCCATGCCGTCGTCGACAATCGCGACGCGCTGGCGGCGGCCGGCACCGAGATCGGCGAGATCGACCTCGTCGGCGGCGGTTCGCGCTCGCGGCTGTGGGCGCAGATCCTCGCCGATCAACTCGGAATTCCGGTCCATCGGGTGGAGGAGGGGGCGGTCGGCGCCGCCCACGGTGCCGCCCGGCTCGGCCGCCTCGCCGCCACCGGCGAGGACCCCGCCGCCGTCTGCGCTCGTCCGCGACGGCTCGAGACCTTCCACCCCGACCCCGCCCGTTCGGCGACGCACCGTGCGGTCCACGACCGCTGGAGCCGGCTCGCCCCCTTCGCCAAGGAGATCCGTCCATGACCGCCCCCGCTTCGCGCTTCTTCGGCGCCCTCGAACCGCTCCGCCACGTCGGACCGGATTCCGACGCCGCCTTCGGCTATCGCTGGTACGACAAGGACCGGGTGGTGGCCGGCCGCACCATGGCCGAGCACCTTCGCTTCGCCGTCTGCTACTGGCATTCGTTCTGCTGGCCGGGTGGCGATCCCTTCGGCGGCGAGACCTTCCTCAGGCCGTGGATGCACGGCGTCGACGCGATGGAGATGGCCAAGGCCAAGGCCGACGTCGCCTTCGATCTCTTCCGGCTGCTCGACGTACCCTTCTTCACCTTCCACGACGTCGACGCGGCGCCGGAGGGCGAGACCCTCGGCGAGTTGCGCGACAACGTCGCGGCGATCTGCGACGTCTTCGAGGAGAAGATGGCGGCGACCGGCGTGAAGCTCCTGTGGGGCACCGCCAATCTCTTCTCGCATCGCCGCTACATGGCGGGTGCGGCGACCAACCCCGATCCCGACGTCTTCGCCTACGCCGCCGGCCAGGTGCGCATCGCGCTCGAGGCGACCAAGCGGCTCGGCGGCGCCAACTACGTGCTGTGGGGCGGCCGCGAGGGCTACGAGACCCTGCTCAACACCGACATGAAGCGCGAGCTCGACCAGTTCGGCCGCTTCCTCGCCATGGTCGCCGAGCACAAGCACAAGATCGGTTTCGACGGTCCGCTGTTGATCGAGCCGAAGCCGCGCGAGCCGACCAAGCACCAGTACGATTTCGACGTCGCCACGGTCTACGGCTTCCTCGAGCGCTACGATCTCCTCGCCGACGTCAGGGTCAACATCGAGCAGAACCACGCCATGCTCGCCGGCCATTCGTTCGAGCACGAGGTGAAGCTCGCCAACGCCCTCGGCATCTTCGGTTCGATCGACATCAACCGCGGCGACCCGCTGCTCGGCTGGGACACCGACCAGTTCGCCATGGACGTCGGTGAACTGACCCTGGTTCTCCACGAGATCCTGAAGGTCGGCGGCTTCACCACCGGCGGCATGAACTTCGACGCCAAGATCCGGCGACAGTCGCTCGATCCGGTCGATCTCGTCCACGGGCACGCCGGTTCGATCGACGCCTGCGCCCGGGCGCTGCTCAATGCCGCGGCGATGCTCGAGAAGGGCACGTTGACGAAGCCGCTCGCCGAGCGCTACGCCGGTTGGGATGCGCCGGAGGCGGAGGCGATCCTCGCGGGGCGGCGGACGCTCGATCAGGTCGCCGACCGGGCGATCGCCGATAAGCTCGACCCGAAGCCGCGCTCCGGCCGGCAGGAATGGCTGGAAGGCCTGGTGATGCGTTCGGTGTGACGCTCACCCGATATCCACGGCGGCCGCGGAGGCTCCCTCCGCGGCCGCTTCGTTCCTCAGATCCGATGATTTCGACCCGGAGCCCCCGATGCCGCGACGCAACCGCGTGACCCCCTTCGGTACCCTCGAAGCCGTGCCCGAGAAGGGCCGATTCCTCGGCAATCGCGGCGATCTGCACGCCCGCGACGGGTCCATTCGCCACGATTTCCCCAACGGCGAGACGCGGTGGATCGTCTGCAGGCTGGCGCACGGCATCATGGAGCCGGTGGTCTTCGACACGCCCGGCCGCTATACGCCCCTGTTCTTCGCCGACGAGGCGGTGGCGCTGGCCGCCGGGCACCGGCCGTGCGCGGCCTGTCGCCGGCCGGCCTTCCTGCGTTTCGCCGCCGCCTGGCAGCGCGCCCGCGGCCACGACGAAGCGGTGACGCCGCGGGTCGGCGAGATCGACGGCGCGCTCGCGGCGGCCCGTCGCGACGGCGACGACCGGCGGGTGCATCGTCGGCGTTTCCGCGATCTGCCGGACGGGGTGTTCTTCACCCGAGACGGCGCGCCGGATCGGGCGTTCCTCGCCCATCGGGGCGGCGGGCGTCCGTGGTCGCACGACGGTTACGGGGCGCCCGAGGCGATCGGCCACGACGAGGAGGTGACGGTGCTGACGCCGGAGCCGACCGTGGCGGTGATCGCCGCCGGCTACGAGCCCGAGATGGCGATCGACTGACGCCGGCGCTGAGCCTTCCTCCGATCCCGAGTACGCGGACCCGGCCGACCACGCGTCGGCCGGGTTCTTCGCATCCGCTCGGTTCGGCTCGACGAGAAAAAGCCCCGGCCGGTCTCCCGGTCGGGGCCAGTCGAGCGCGGAGGTGGCGCTCGGGAGGTCAGCGGGTGTTGCCGGAGGAGACGATGTCCATCCACACGGCGAGAACCAGAATGACGCCCTTGACGATCTGCTGCCAGAAGGTCTCGACCCCGAGCATCGACATGCCGTTGTCGAGACTCGCCATGATCAGCGCGCCGACCAGGGCGCCGATCACCGTGCCGATGCCGCCGCGCATCGAGGTGCCGCCGATGAAGCAGGAGGCGATGGCGTCGAGTTCGGCGCCGGTGCCGGCCGACGGCGTCCCGGCGGCGAGGCGGGCGGTGGTGGTCAGACCGGCGAGCGCGCACATCAGGCCCATCAGGCCGAAGACCATCATCTTCACCAGATTGACGTTGACGCCGGAGAGCCGGGTCGCCTCCAGATTGGAGCCGACGGCGTAGATCCGGCGGCCGAACACCGTCTTGTCGGCGATCACGGTGAAGACGCCGAGGATGACGAGCAGGATCAGCACCGGAACGGGGACGCCCTGATAGCTGTTGAGCGTCAGCACGAAGCCGAGGATGACCGCGCCGACGGCGACGAGCCGCGCCACTTCGACGGTCATCGAGGAGACCGGCAGGGCGTGTTTCTGGCGGCCGGCGCGGGTCTTGAAGGCCAGCACCACGAGCAGGACGAAGAGGGCGGCGGCGAGGGCGTTGCCCATGACGCCGGGCAGGTAGCCCTGGCCGATGTACTTCAGTCCTTCCGAGGCCGGGGCGACGGTGATGCCGCCGGTCAGGCCGAGGACGGCGCCGCGGAACACCAGCATGCCGCCGAGGGTGACGATGAAGGAGGGGATGCCCTGATAGGCGGTCAACCAGCCGACGGCGAGGCCGAAGGCGATGCCGAGCAGGATCACCACCGCGATCGTTCCGGCGAGCGGCCAGTGGTAGAGCACGTCGAGCACCGCGGCGATGCCGCCGAGGAGACCCAGCAACGAACCCACCGATAGGTCGATCTCACCGGCGACGATGACGAAGACCATGGCGGAGGCGAGCATGCCGGTGATCGCCATCTGCCGCAGCAGGTTGGAGAAGTTGCGGGCGGTGAGGAACTGCGAGCCGCCGAGGTCGGCATCGTAGGTCATGAAGCCGAAGAAGGCCCAGATCACCGCGATGACGATCAGCAGCGCGACGATCTTGTAGGAGGAGAGGAAGGTTCGGAGGTCTCTGCTCGTCAGGGTCATGGCACGTCTTCCGGTGCGGTTCGCGCGCTCTCAGGCGGCGACCTGTTCCTGTTTGCCGAGAGCGGCGGCGAGAATCTTCTCCTGGGTCAGGCCGGTGTTGGGGAAGTCGCCCCGGAGCCGGCCCTCGCCCATCACCAGGACGCGATCGGAGATGCCGAGCACCTCGGGCAGTTCCGAGGAGATCATCAGCACCGCCACGCCCTGCTTGGCGAGTTCGAAGATCAGCTTGTAGATCTCGTACTTGGCGCCGACGTCGACGCCGCGGGTGGGTTCGTCGAGGATCAGCACCCTGGGGTTCGGCATCAGCATCTTGGCGACCACCGCCTTCTGCTGATTGCCGCCGGAGAGCGAGGCGATCGGCAGGAGTGGCTGCGCCGTCTTGATCCGCATGCGGCGGATCTCGCCCTGGATCGCCGCCATCTCGTCCTCGGCGTCGATCAGGCCGCGGCGGGTGAAGCGCTTCAGCACCGACAGGGTGATGTTGTGGCCGACCCCCATCAGGGGCACGATGCCGTGGCGCTTGCGGTCTTCGGGCACCATCGAGATGCCCTGGGCGACCGCGTCGGCCGGCGACTTCACCCGGATCTCGCGGCCGTCGAGGACGACGGCGCCACGGCTGTCACCCTTCCAGCAGCCGAAGAGATGGGAGGCGAGCTCGGTGCGCCCGGCCCCGACGAGGCCGGCGACGCCGAGGATCTCGCCGCGTCTCAACTCGAAGGAGACGTCGTCGACGAGCTTGCGTTCGGTGTTGGTGGTGTCCCAGACGGTGACGTTCTTCGCCGCGAAGACCACCTCGCCGATCTCGTGGTCCTCGCGCGGGAAGAGGTTCTTCATCTCGCGGCCCACCATCATGGTGATGATCTCGTTGGTGTCCAACTCCGCCATGGGACGCGTGGCGACGTGGGTGCCGTCGCGGATCACCGTCACCGTGTCGGCGATCTCGGCGACCTCGTCGAGCTTGTGGGAGATGTAGACGCAGGCCATGCCGCGCGCCTTGAACTCCTTGACGAGGTCCAGAAGGGTGCGGGTCTCGGAGGCGGTGAGCGCCGACGTCGGTTCGTCGAGGATGAGCAGCCGGGCGTTCTTGTTGAGCGCCTTGGCGATCTCGATGAGCTGCTGTTTGCCGCCGGAATAGGCCATCACCGGCAGGGCGACGTTGATGTCCGGCATCTTGAGCTGCTTCATCAGCTCGGCCGCGCGGGCGTTCATCGTGTCGTAGTCGACGAAGCCGGCGCGGGTGGTCGGCTCGGAGCCGAGGAAGATGTTCTCCGCCACCGACAGATGCGGCACCATCATCAGTTCCTGATGGATGATGACGATGCCGGCCTCCTCGGTCTCGCGGATGTTGCGGGCGCGGAGTTCCTCGCCGTCCCAGAGGATGGTCCCGGACCAAGTGCCGGGCGGATAGACGGCGGAGAGGACCTTCATCAACGTCGACTTGCCGGCTCCGTTCTCGCCGCACAGTCCGACGCACTCGCCGGGGTGTACGATCAGATCGATGCCGTCGATCGCCTTGACGCCGTTGAATTCCTTGGTGATGCCGTGCATCTCCAGCAGTGCTTCGGCCATGATCGCTGTCCTCTGCGTCGGCCCGCGGTCGCGCCCAGGGGACCACGCCTCATCGGATCACGATGTCGATCACGGTGACAAGCGTCTTCGCGGTCTTCGAGCGCTTCGTCCACACGCGATCGCCGGCACCGATGGTGCGGGCGAGGCTCGGCGAGGGCCGCGCCTCGAGTGCGCGCCTCGCCGAGACCCGGAAGCCCGCGCCGGAATGCCGACGCGGGCGTGGAGGGACGTCACTTACCGTCGACCTGCTCCTTGGTGTAGAAGCCGTCGGTGACGACCATGTCGACGTTGGCCTTGGTCAGCGCGATCGGGGTCAGCAGCACGCTGTCGACCTGCTTCTTGCCGTTGTCGAGCTTGGCGTTGAAGGCCGGGGCCTGCTTCTTGACCAGTTGGACGGTGAGCTTGGCGGCCTCGGTGGCGATCAGCTTCAGCGGCTTGTAGACGGTGACCGTCTGGGTGCCGGCCTTGACCCGCTTGATGGCGGCGAGGTCGGCGTCCTGACCGGAGATCGGAACCTTGCCGGCGAGGCCCTGGGCGGCCAGCGCCTGGATGGCGCCGCCGGCGGTGCCGTCGTTCGAGGCGACGACCGCGTCGATCTTGTTCTGGTTGGCGGTCAGCGCGTTCTCCATGATCGACAGCGCATTTGTCGGGCTCCATTCCGGAACCCACTGCGAGCCGATGATCTTGACCTTGCCGGCGTCGACGGCGGCCTTCAGCGCCTTCTCCTGGCCGGCGCGCAGCAGCTTGGCGTTGTTGTCGGTGGGCGAGCCGCCGAGCATGTAGTAGCGGCCCTCGGGCTTGGCCTTGAGCACCGCCTCGGCCTGGAGATAGCCGACGCGCTCGTTGTCGAAGGAGATGTAGGCGTCGACGTCGGCGTTGAGGATCAGGCGGTCGTAGGAGACCACCTTGATTCCGGCCTTGCGCGCCTCGTCGACCACGGCGGTGAACACCTTGGAGTTCATCGGCACGATGACGATGGCGTCGACCTTCTGCGCGATGAGGTTCTCGACCTGCTTGATCTGTTTCTCTTCGTTGGCGTCGGCGGACTGCACGGAGACGGTGGCGCCGAGTTCCTTGGCCGCGGCGATGAAGTAGTCGCGGTCACGGGCCCAGCGTTCGACGCGCAGGTCGTCGATGGAGAAACCGATCACCGGAGCGGCTTCGCTGGCGTTCGCCAACGTGAGCGGAAGGCATACGGTCAGAGCCGAGAGAGAGCCGGCCAGCACGTGAAGCAGTTTCATCTTCGATCCTCCTGATCACCCTCTCGTGGGAGGGCGGGTCTGCCGTTGATCGGCAATTTCTCGTCTCCCGCGGCGCGATCGACTTGGCGAGGGGGCGCGGGGCGTGGCGTCGCCGCGGTCGCGGCCTCCGTCGTGGGCGAGGGGAAGCGTCGGCGCGTCGCCTGCGTCGACAGATTGCTCAATTTCCTGAGGTGCGCAACTCGAATTCGTTGCTGCATTGCGCAATAAGGAACGCTGCGGATGCGCCGAACCGCCCCGAAGCGGCCTGCCGTTCGTTCCTCAGAGGCCGGCGCGGCGCCCGCGAGTGTCGTGCGCCGGCTCGCCTCACGGTGGCGGCCGGCGGGCGCGAAGAGAAAAGGGGCGCTCCGACGGAGCGCCCCGGGGTGGTCCGTCGATCGTCCCTGGTCGGCCGATCGCCGTCTCGCGCGATGAGGATGCCGGGCGGCCACGGAGGTCGGCGGCGGCCGGTTCGGTGCCGCCACGCGTGGGGGGAACCCTCTTGCGGGGTCCGACCCCCGGTCAGGCGCCGCAGGCGCCGCAGGCGCCGGCTTCGCCGGCTCGTTCGCCGCCGAGTTCGGCAGCGGTGTCGCGCAGCGAGCCGACGAGGCGGTGGAGCCCGGTGCCGGCGAGCATGGCGGCGACGAAGGTCAACGCCTTCGGGTCGAGGGAAGAGAGTGCGGCCAGCGCCGGGCCGGGGCAGTAGCCGACGAGTCCCCAGCCGACGCCGAACAGCAGGCTGCCGACCACGAGGGCGGCGTCGACCCGATGCGAGGGTGCCGGGAGGCGGCGGCGGGCGATGCGGAAGAGCACGAGGCCGACACCGATGGCGCCGGCCATGACGAAGGCCAGCGACGGATCCCAGGTCCCTGCGACGTCGAGGAAGCCCTGCACCTTGGCGGGCGCGGTCATGCCGGCGACGCAGAGCCCGACGCCGAAGAGGAGGCCGATGGCGAGAGAGAAGATCGGACGCATGGTCGGTTCCTTCAGGCGATATGCCGGACGACGAAGACGGTGGCCATGGCCGAGGCCATGAAGGCGCCGGTGGCGACGGCGGAGCGCAGCGACAGCCGCGACAACCCGCAGACGCCGTGGCCGGAGGTGCAGCCCGAGGCGAGGCGGGTGCCGAAGCCGACGAGCAGGCCTCCGGCGATCACCGCGGTCCACCCGACGTCGGGGACGGCGGAGGGCTGGGCGGTGAAGGCGCCGACGACGAGCGGTGCGAGGACGAGGCCGGCGATCAGCGCCAGACGGGCCGTCCACTCGCGATCGCGTTCGAAGAAGCCGGAGACGAAGCCGCTGACGCCGAGGATGCGGCCGGAGCGCGCCGCCAGTAGCCCGGCGGCGATGCCGATGGCGATGCCGCCGAGAAGCGAGGCCCAGGGGGTGAAGTTCTGCCAGTCGATCGACATCGCTCGGGTCCGTAGCGCGGACGCGGCGGGCCGTCGGACGGTCGCCGCATCGGTTCATTCGATGGTGAGAATGGTCTCATGTCGGCGTGGAGAACCCGAGGTCCGGCGATCCATAGTCGCGACCGGGAGGGAAATCTCTTTCCATCGAAGCGGCCGCTGGGCGCATCGGATTTCATCCGCCCGGCGACGGAGCCGTGAGAGGAGGAAAATCGTCGTTCCGGTGTGAGCTTCGCGGAATGCGGTTCTTCCTGCGGGGGTGCCGCCCGGCTTTCGGCCGCGCAACGGCGCGGGTGGCGACGAAGTCGGACCGCGGTGGGGGTCCGGGATCGGCCGTGCGGTTCGGTTTCGAGCGGGCGTCAGCGTTCGGGGGTGAGGGTGCGGGTCGTCCCGCGCTCGGGGCCGAGGAGGTGTCGCGCCACCGGTCCCGCCGTCGGGCGGGCGGTTCTGAGGAAGCCGTTGAAGACGGGATTGGCGAGCGTCGCGTCGCGCCCGGCGCCGATCAGCAGGTCGACCTCCTCCTTCGGCAGGACGAAGCGGGTGGCGATCGACTGCAATTTCTCGCGGCGGTCGGGCAACTGGTCGAAGGCGACCTCGCCGGAGAGGAACTTCACGTCGCGACAGTTCCACCCTTTGGTGGTGCCGACGTAGCGAACGACCTCGGCCGGGGTGAGTTTGCAGCGCCATTCGACGAGGTCCTGCTGCCAGCGCGAGATGGTCAGCTGGAAGGCGTCGAAGCCCTGGCGCACCGAGGCGTCGATGCCGGTGTCGATCACCGCCATCAGGAGCGGCGTCACCGTCGGACCCTGTCGGGTGCGGGCCCATTCGGTCTCGGAGGCGCGGCCGGAATTGACCACCAGGAACATGGCGCGCTTCAGCCGGGCGGCTTGGCGCGGCGACAGCGGCGCATGGGGGGCCTCGGCGGCGGCGCGGGCGATGGTGAGGCCGGCGAGGCCGAAATTGTCGGTGAGGCCGCCGTCGAGCAGGCGGATGTACTTCATCCGCTGCGGGTCGCGGTAGGCGGCGAGCGCGCGGGCATTGGCCTTGAGCAGGGCCGGGGCGGAGGCGTGTTCGGAGGCCCAGCGCGCCCAGCGCGGCATCTCCCAGGCGCAGCGCTCCGGGAAGGTCTCGAGCGAGGTCGGGGCGAAGATCACCGGCACCGCGGCGGAAGCCGCCACGGCCTCGGAGATCGGCAGGTTGGAGAGGTCGGAACAGAAGGAGCGGAAGGTGTCGGGTTCGAAGACGAAGGGTGAATGGTTGGCGATGTCGGAGGCGTTGAGCCACACCGTCGGCCGCTTCTTCTCGAGCAGTCTGGCGAAGGTGGCGCCGTGGAAGAGGTTGCGATCGAGCCAGCGCGGCAGGTTGGAGCGGTCGTTGGCGCCGCCGGCGTAGACCCGCATCAGCGTGCCGGGATTGAGCGGGCTGGTGTTGAGATCCTCCTCGGCGTCGCGCAGCAGGAACTTCTCGCGGAAATCGGCGAGCGCGTCGCGCCCCTTCAGGCCGAAATAGGCCGCCGTCACCGAACCGCCGGAGACGCCGGAGACGAAGTCGACACGATCGATGAGCTTGCCCGGCCGGCCGCCGGGGCCGGGCATGTCGGTCTCGGCGAAGGCCTGCAAGACACCGAAGGAGAAGGCGGCGGCGCGGGTGCCGCCTCCGGAGAAGGTGAGGCCGACCAGCGTCTCGCCGTCGCCCTCCTCGGGAAAGAGCGCCGTCATCGCCGCCGGCGTTCCGGTGCCGTCGCTGGCGGCGTTGATCGGGGCGTCGTCGAGCGAGGCGCAGGCGGTGAGGAGCGCCGCGAGCGCCGTCGTCAGAAGTGCGATCCGGCGGAACGTCGGCGCGGAGGGCGAGGCGGAGGTCGGCGGCATCGATGCCTCGTTCGACTTGGCGGCGCGGGTTCGCTCGACTGTGACGGAAGGTGAGGAGGCTTGTCGAGAGGGGAGAGGCTTCCGATCGGCCGCATGGGCACTGCTCCGATTACGAATGTCGTCACCGGTGGGCGGCGGCGTTTACCGGAAGCGCGGTCTTGGGCATTCTCGGCGGACCAACTCGCCCAACTTCACCGATGGACACCGGACATGGCCGCGACGACGCTTCCGATCCCGCGCACCCGCACCCGCGCCCGCCTCGGCGCGGCGGCGGCGATGTTCCTCGCCTCGACGGCGATGGCCTCGGCCGAGCCGCAGACCCGCGCCCTGCTGATCGGCGTCTCGAACTATCCGAAGGAGACGGTCGGCGACCTGCAACTGGCGGGACCGAAGAACGACGTGGCGCTGATGATCGAGACGCTGGCGCGGATCGGCGTGCCGGCGAAGAACGTGACGGTGCTGGCCGACGGGCTCGAGACCACCACGGCGAACCGGCCGGCCGACGGCATGCCGACGCGGGCGGCGATCCTCGCGGCGCTCGACCGGTTGGCGGCCGAATCGGGCCCGGGCGATTTCGTTCTCCTCCATCTCTCCGGCCACGGTTCGCAACAGCCGATGACCGATCCGGCGCGCTCGGAGGGTGCGAAGGCGGACGGGCTCGAGGAGATCTTCCTGCCGATCGACATCGGTGCTTGGGAGGATTCGATCGGTGCCGTGAAGAACGCCCTCGTCGATCACGAACTCGGCCGCGCCGTCACGGCGATCCGGGCCAAGGGGGCGCGGGTCTGGGTGGTGGTCGACGCCTGCCACTCCGGCACCATGACCAGGGCGGGCGGCGACGCGGTGGCCAAGCAGGTGCCGCCGGCGACCTTGCGCATCCCGGAGGCGGCTCTGGTGGCGGCGCGGGCCCGGGCAGCGGCGGCGGTGCCGCC
>JAOTSD010000087.1 GCA_030247555.1 Siculibacillus sp.
GCCGACGTCGCCGACGGCTTCGGCGGCGGCGCGACGATCGAACGCCGACTGGCGATCATGAAGGACAGCTGCATCGGCGCCTTCGCCGGGGTGGCGCTCGTCGCCCAGTTCGTGCTGCGCGCCGGGATGCTGGCCGAAGTGCTGGAACGTGCCGACGGCATGGGCGCGGCCGTCGTCGTCCTCGCCGTGGCGGCGATCGCGCGGGTGGCGCCGCTCTTCCTGATGGTGGCGCTGCCGCCGGCCCGCCCCGACGGGCTCGGGCGCTCCGCCGGGCGGCCTGAGGCCACGGCGCTGGGCTTCGCCGCGGCCGGGGCGCTCGCCGTCGCCGCCGTCGGCCTCGTGCCGCTCGCCGGGGCGGTCGGCTTCGGCCTCGCTCTCGGCCTCGCGGCGGTGTCGGTCGCCGGCCTCGGCGCGCTGGCGCGGACGAAGATCGGCGGCTTCACCGGCGACGTGATCGGGGCCGGCACCGTCGTCGCCGAGATCGCGGCGCTGATCGGCCTCCTCGCCTGAGACGCCCTCGTCACTGGACAGGCGAGCCCGAGCGCGCCACTTTCCCTCGCGCCCGCCGCACCCGCACCACGCCCGGACCTCGATGACCGACGACACCGACGACAGCGACGACACGCCGATCCGGTCGCCCTGCCTGCGCAAATGCCAGTTGCATCCGATCGACCGGGTCTGTCTCGGCTGTTTCCGCAAGATCGAGGAGATCGCCGACTGGGCTCGCTTCGACCACGCGACGCGGGCGCGGATCATGGCCGAACTCCCGGGTCGCAAGACCGACTGGGAAGCCCACCGCGGTCGCCGCCGGCGGTTCTGACGCTCAGGCCGCGGGCGCCGCTCCCGCCTCGCGCGGCGGACGGCGGACGGCGGCGAGCGCCTCGCGCAGCACCTCGAGGCCGGCGCCGGGGGCGATCGCGCCGACCGTCAGGATGCGCCGCCAGGTCCGCGCGCCGGGGCGGCCGGCGAAGAGGCCGAGCATGTGGCGGGTGAGGTGCGAGAGCTTGCCGCCGCCGGCCAAGACCTCGGCGACGTAGGGCTCCATCGCCTCCACCACCGCGAAGGGATCGGTGTCCGGCGTCGCCGCGCCGAAGATGCGACGATCGACGGCGGCGAGGATCTCCGGCGTCTCATAAGCCGCACGGCCGAGCATGACCCCGTCGAGAGTGGTGCCGTCCTCGCGCGGGGCGAGCAGCGCCTCGGCCTCGTCGAGGTTGCGGATGCCGCCGTTGATGGCGACGTGCAGCGCCGGGTGAGCGCGTTTCACGTCGAAGACGATGGCGTGGTCGAGCGGCGGGACGGAGCGGTTCTCCTTCGGCGACAGGCCTTCGAGCCACGCCTTGCGGGCATGGACGGTGAGGCTGTCGACGCCGGCGGCGACGATCTTCGCGACGAAGGCCGGCAGCATGACGCGCGAATCGGCGTCGTCGATGCCGATGCGGCATTTGACCGAGACGGGGATCGTCACCGCGCCGCGCATCGCCGCGACGCACTCGGCCACCAGATCCGGTTCGGCCATCAGGCAGGCGCCGAAGCGGCCCGACTGGACGCGATCGGAGGGGCAGCCGCAATTGAGGTCGATGCGGTCGTAGCCGAAGCCCTCGACGATGCGTGCGGCCTCGGCGAGCTGGTCGGGGTCGGAGCCGCCGATCTGGCAGACGACCGGGTGCTCGACAGCGGAGAAGCCGAGGAGCCGATCGCGCGGCCCGTGGATGATCGCAGGCGCGGTGACCATCTCGGTGAAGAGCGCGGCCCGGCCGGTCAGCAGCCGATGGAACACCCGGCAGTGCCGGTCCGTCCAATCCATCATCGGGGCGACGGAGAAGCGCAGGGCCGCGGCGGCGGGGCGCTTGCCGACCGCGGTCTCGTTCGACCTGCCACCCGTCCCGCTCATCGCGGGTCAGGCCTTCTTCAGGAACTCGGTGCGCAGCACCAGACCCTTCACCTTCTCGGCGTTCGCCTCGATCAGGTCGGGGTCGTCGGTGAGGCGGATGTTCTTGACCATGGTGCCGCGCTTCAGCGTCACCGAGGTGCCCTTGACCTTGAGGTCCTTGATCACGGTGACGCTGTCGCCGTCGGCGAGGCGGTTGCCGTTCGAATCCTTGACGACGAGATCGGTCATCGGTCTTTCCCTGTTCGGCCCGCGCTGGACCGCCGTGATCGGCGGCGCGACGGGCGGTCCGCGGCTGGTGACGCCGGGACCGGGAAGACGTCTCCCCGCCCCCCGGGGCCGGCCCTTCCTAGCGGCTCGGAAGCGAAAAGGGAAATGCCGCGCGCCCCGAGACGGAAAACGGCCCGGGGGAGCCCCGGGCCGTGACGTCGTGGGATCGGCGAGCGGCGTGCCCGCCCTCACTTCGCGGCGACGGGAATCGGCGCGTAGTTGCCGGCGGTCCACTTGTTGATGTCGAAGCGCGGATCGAGGATGTCGCCCTTCTTGTCGAGGGCGATCGGGCCGACGACGGTGTCGAAGGGCTTGCCGTCCTTCAGCGCCGCGGCGACCTTGGCCGGGCTCTCGGTGCCGGCGCGCTCGATGCCGGCGGCCACCGCCTGGACGATGGCGTAGGAGAAGAGGGTGAAGCCCTCCGGCTCGAACTTCTGCTTCTTGAACTCCTCGATCGCGGCGGCGGCGGTCGGCGAACGGCGCGGATCGGCGGGGAAGGTGAACCAGGTGTTCTCACCCGCCGGGCCGGCGATGGTCCAGAACTCCGGCGTCGCCAGACTGTCGCCCATGACGAGGTCGAACTTGTAGCCGGCGTCGGAGGCCTGACGGCGGATGAGGCCGGCCTCGGTGTGATAGCCGCCGAAATAGACGACGTCGGCGCCGGCCGCCTTCAGCTTGCCGACCACGGCGGTGTAGTCCTTCTCGCCCGGGTTCAGGCCCTCGGTCATCACCGACTTGAGGCCATCGGCGGCGGCGGTCTGCTCGGCGATGGTGGCGAGGCCCTTGCCGTAGGCCGACTTGTCGTGGATCACCGCGAACTTCTTGCCGGCCCAGGTCTTGGCGATCCAGTGGCCGATGTAGGCGCCTTGCGCGTCGTCGCGGACGTAGAGGCGCAGAATGGTCGGGTGGCCTTTCTCGGTCAGAGCCGGATTGGACGAGGCCGGGGTCGCCATCAGCACGCCGTTCTCGGCGTAGACGTCGGAAGCGGCGATCGAGGCGCCCGAGCAGGCGTGGCCGGCGACGAAGCCGATCTGGTTGCCGACGATGCGGTTGGCGACGGTGACCGCCTGCTTCGGGTCGCACTGGTCGTCCTCGATGACGATGCGGACCTTCTTGCCCTTGATGCCGCCGGCGGCGTTGATCACCGCGGCGGCGGCTTCGGCGCCGCGCTTCTGCTGTTCGCCGATGGTGGCGAGCGAACCGGTCATCGGGCCGACCACGGCGATCTTGATCTCGTCGGCGGCGCGAGCCGAGGTGAGAGGACCGGCGAAAGCCGTGGCGGCGAGGGCGGCGCCGGCGAGAACCAGCGGTCTGAAGGCGTGCATCGTACTACTCCTCGGATCCGTCGCGCCCGCCCGCCGAGGGGTCGGCGCGAAAGCGGGACGGCTGATGTCGTACGGGCGGCGTGGTCGTCGCGACCGGTTCGGCCGCCCGAAGCGGCGCCAAATGGCCACTTCTCGAGCAGTCGAACAAGACTTTCGCCATGCGGAGAGCGCAGACCTCCTCGGCACGATGCCGCGCCCTCATCATGTCACTGAAATCTCTGAAAGATCGGCGACGTCCTCGGGCACCGGGCGGGCGGCGTCCGGAATCGTACGGAGGGACGCAGCGAAGGAAATCTTCCCCGTGGGCGACGATTTCGACCGGCTCGGGGAGAGATTTTCCGATCGAGGGCCTCGTGGGCCCGGGCCGACTCCGCAGGCACGCGCCCGACGCAGAGCTCGACGAGGGACGACGATCGTGCCGCCGCGGTGCGCGGTGCCCGCGCCGTCGTCCGGCGCGCCGACGAAAGGGCGTCAGCCGATGCGGGCCGCCTCGTCGGCCTCGACGGCGAAGCGGGGCGCGGCCTCCTTGAGGTCGACGCCGGTCAGCTTCAGCCGGAGCGCCTCGCGGATCAGCCAGGCCGCCTTGTGACCGGCCTCCTCGGGAGACATCCCGTGGGCGTGGATGTTGGAGAGGCAGTTGCGCTCGGAGTCCTTGCGACCGGGGACGGGGCGGAAGGTCAGATAGACGCCGAGGCCGTCGGCGGCGGTCAGGCCGGGGCGCTCGCCGATCAGCACCGCGACGACGGACGCGTTCATCGCGGCACCGACGACGTCGCCGAGGGCGACGCGGGCCTGTCGCGCCAGCACCACCGGGCCGATGGTGAGGCCGGCGAGGCGGCGGGCGGTCGCCTCCAGCGTCGCCGCGGCGTTGGCGTCGACCGCCGCCGCCGAGAGGCCGTCGGCGACGACGAAGACGACATCGAAGGGACCGGCCGGGAGCTTCTCGGTCTCGCCATCGGCGAGACGACGGCCGAGATCGGGCCTGCGCAGGTAGGTGGCGCGATCGGGCGCTGCCGAGGCGAGGCGGATCACCTCACGGGGAGCGAGATCCGCGGCGATCCGGTCGAAGTCGGCCGTGCCATGGACCGCGTCGCGAGCGGCGGCATGCGCCATCTGGAATTCGAGCAGAGCCCTGGTCGGCAGGCCGTCGCCGGCGCGGCCGAGACCGATGCGGGCGCGGGTGAGGCGGCGGAGCTTCTCCCAGATGTCGGCCGTGTCGTTCATGCCGCGCCTCCGATCGCCAACAGACGTCGCGCGGTCGCCGGATCGGGCGGCAGCGCCGGCAGGCGGCCGCTCGCGTCGAGGAGGCCCTGCCGCGCGAGCCAGGCCTCGAATTCGGGGGCGGGTTTCAGGCCGAGCAGGTGGCGCAGGCGGACGACGTCGTGATGCGACAGGCTCTGATAGTTGAGCATGATGTCGTCGGCGCCGGGCACCGCGATGAGGAAATTGACGCCGGCATTGGCGAGCAGCAGCGCCAGCACGTCCATGTCGTCCTGATCGGCCTCGGCGTGGTTGGTGTAGCAGACGTCGACCCCCATCGGCACGCCGAGCAACTTGCCGCAGAAGTGATCTTCTAGGCCGGCGCGGGTGATCTCCTTGGCGTCGTAGAGATATTCGGGGCCGATGAAGCCGACGACGGTGTTGACGAGGAGCGGCTGGAAGGCGCGGGCGACGGCATGGGCGCGGGCCTCGACCGTCTGCTGGTCGACGCCGTGATGGGCGTCGGCCGAGAGCGCCGCGCCCTGGCCGGTCTCGAAATACATGACGTTCGAGCCGACCGTGCCGCGCTTCAGCGTGAGCGCCGCGTCCTCGGCCTCCTTCAGGATCGACAGGGTGACGCCGAAGCCGGCGTTGGCGGCCTCCGTGCCGGCGATCGACTGGAAGACGAGGTCGAGCGGCGCGCCCTTCTCGATCGCGGCGATCGAGGTGGTGACGTGGGCCAGCACGCAGGACTGGGTCGGAATGTCGAAGCGGGTGCGGATGTCGTCGAGCATCCGCAGAAGCGCGACGCAGCTCTCGACGTTGTCGGTCGCCGGGTTCACGCCGATCACGGCGTCGCCCATGCCGAAGAGAAGGCCGTCGAGGGTGGCGGCGGCGATCGCGGCGGGGTCGTCGGTCGGGTGGTTGGGCTGCAGGCGCGCCGCCAGCCGGCCGGGAAGCCCGATGGTCGAGCGGAAGGCGGTCACCACCCGCGCCTTGGCGGCGATGGCGACGAGGTCGCCGTTGCGGCAGAGCTTGGAGACGGCGGCGACCATCTCGGGGGTGAGGCCGGCGGCGAGGCGGGCGAGCGCCGGGCCGTCGGCGGCGTCGGAGAGGAGCCACTCGCGGAACTCGCCGACGGTCATCGCGGCGACGGGGGCGAAGGCGGCCTCGTCGTGGCAGTCGACGATCAGGCGGGTGACCTCGTCGGTGTCGTAGGGGATCACCACGTCCTCGAGGAAGCACTTCAGCGGCAGGTCGGCGAGAGCCATGCGGGCGGCGACGCGGCGGGTGTCGCTCTCGGCGGCGATCCCGGCGAGTTCATCGCCGGAGCGTCGGGGGGAGGCACAGGCGAGGAGTTCGGCGAGCCCGACGAAGACGTGGGTCTCGCCGGCATGGATCGTCTTGAACCTGCGGGATCGCATCGTCGCCCGGCCTCCTCGAACGGTCCTCCGGCCGAGCATGCAACGGCGAGGGGGGCGGGGGAAGAGGGGACGGGCGACCCGAGATCCGGTCGGAGCGTTGGGAGGAGGCACCCACGCCCGCGGCGTTCGACGTTTCGCTCGAACCCACCCCCACCCGTCTTCGCCGGGCTCGACCCGGCGATCCATGGAGCGTCGCCACCCGGACCAACTCGGATGGGGTGCCGGGTCGAGCCCGGCAGCGACGGAGGAAAGGGTCGGGACGATCTCGGGCGTCACGGATGGGGGACCACCCCCGGCCGGAGCGACGCGCCCTCCCCTCACTTTCCTTCGTAGATCGCCTGCGCCTCGGCCAGCGCTTCGGCGAAGTCGCGGCCCGGGCGATAGACCGCGAGATCGGCGGGGCGTTCGACGCCGGCAGGGACGTGCGGCGAGATCGCGGCTTCGCCGATCACCGTTCGCACCGGGATGATGCCGGCCCAGATCGGCAGATCCATGTCCTCGGGGTCGTCGCCGACGCCCTTGGTGCGGACTTTGGCCGAGGCGTCCTCGATCACCATGGCGACCACCGTCGTCGCCTTGATCTCCTGCGCCGTGGACGTGCGCAGGGTCGCGGCGCGGCCGGGATAGTAGCGATCGATCATGCGGTCGAGCGCCACCCGCTTCTCCTGCGGGTCGTCGATCGACCGGGCGGTGCCGAAGCACATCGCCGAGTGGTAGTCGACCGAATGGTTGAAGCCGCAGCGCGCCAAAACCAGCCCGTCGAGATGCGACACCGTCAGGCAGGCCGCCATGCCCTGCTCCAGATGGCGCAACATGCGGCTCGCCGAGGAGCCGTGCCAATAGAGCGTGTCGCCGTCGCGCCAATGGATGGTCGGCGTGCAATAGGGCTGGCCGTCGATGACGTAGGCGACGTGGCAGAGCATCGCCGAGTCCAGCACGGCCCAGACCGAGGCGCGATCGTAACGGCCGCGCTCGTGCAGGCGCTTCACCCGGTTGCGCGGAGTGACGGGATAGGCGGCGGTGGGGTCGATGTCGGTCATGGCTCGTCTTTCCGGTGGTGTCGGTGTATCGATAGGCCGAGGCATTGGTCCGGAAAAGATCCAATTCAATGCGAAATTCGAGAACCAATCCACCCGATTGGTCGGCTTCGATCCCGGTGTCGCCGGAGGGCGGCGGACGGCGGGCGGCGCTCTATGCGGCGGTCCGGCGGACGATCGAGACCGGCGGCCTCGCTCCGGGGGCGAAGCTGCCGACGACACGGGAACTGGCGGCGCGTTTCGGCATCTCGCGCGGCGCGGCGGTGGCGGCCTACGAGATGCTGGTGGCCGACGGGTTCGCCGAGGCGCGGGTCGGCGCCGGCACCTTCGTCGCGGCGCGGGTGCCGCAGTTCGCCGAAACGCCGCGATCCCCGCCGCCGCCACCCGCGAGGGAACCGGCGATCCTGCCGGGCACGCTCGGCGTCGGCATGGAGGACGAGCGCACCGCCCGCATCCTGCGGCGGCTCTTCGATCGACGGTTGGCGCGCCCCACCCTGCACGACCGGGCCTACGGCGATCCGCGCGGCACGCCGGCTCTGCGCGCGGAGATAGCCGCCCATCTTCGTGCGGCACGCGGGGTCAAGTGCTCGGCCGATCATGTGATCGTCACCTCCGGTTCGCAACACGGGCTGGATCTGGTGGTCCGCGCCGCGCTCCGGCCGGGAGAGCCGGTGTGGATCGAGGACCCGTGCTATCCGATGGCGCTCGCCGCGCTGCGTGGCGCCGGGCTCGCGGTCACCGGCGTTCCGGTCGACGGCGAGGGCCTGTCGGTGGCGGCCGGCGAACGGCTGGCGCCGCGCGCCCGGGCGGTCTACGTGACGCCGTCGCACCAGTTCCCGCTCGGCGTGGCGATGACCATGGCGCGCCGGCTCGAGCTGATCGACTGGGCGAAGCGGGTCGGAGCGTGGATCGTCGAGGACGACTACGACAGCGAGTTCCGCCATGCCGGCGCACCGCTCGCCTCGCTGCAGGGGATCGACGACGGCGGGCGGGTGATCCACCTCGGCACCTTCTCCAAGGCGCTGAGCCCGGCGCTCCGGGTCGGATGGGTGGTTGCGCCGCCGGAGTTGGTCGAGGCGATCGTCGAGGTGCGGGCCCGCAGCGATCGCTTCGCCCCGCGCCTCGTCGAGGACGTGTTGGCGGACCTGATGCGCGAGGGCCATTTCGCCGCCCACATCCGTCGGTCGCGGCGGCGAGCCCGCGAGGGGCGCGACGCGCTCGTCACCGGGCTCGCCGGAACGCCGTTGACGGTCGCCGTGCCCGATCAGGGGCTGCATCTCATCGCCGAACTGCCGGACGGGCTCCGTGACACCGACCTCGTTCCCGCCGTCCTCGCCGCCGGGCTCGGCGTGCGGGCACTGTCCTCCACATATGTCGCGGCACCGCCGCGGCAGGGGTTCGTCATCGGCTTCTCGGGCTTTCACTCGACCGACTACGAGGCAGCGGCGCGACGCGTCGGGCCGGTGATCGAGAGAGCGATCGAGATGCGGAGACGGTCTTTCCAACGTCGCCTCGCCGGGGAATGATGGTGGTCGGGAGGAGCCGTCTCATGACCCGATCGATCCTCGGCATCGATGCCGACGACACGCTGTGGCACAACGAGTCGATCTTCCAGCTCACCATCGAGCGCTTCATCGAACTGCTCGGCAATCACGCGCCGTCCGACCATCTGACCGAGCGGCTGATCGCCACCGAGCGCAAGAACCTCCGCCTCTACGGCTACGGCATCAAGGGCTTCACCCTGTCGATGATCGAGACGGCGGTGGCGGTCGCCGACGAGGGGCTGCCGCCGACGGTGGTGCAGCGGATCCTCGGGCTCGGCCGCGAGATGCTGGAGCACCCGGTCGAGCCGTTGCCCGGCGTCGCCGAGACGCTCGGCGAACTCAAGCGCGCCGGCCACCGGCTGGTCGTCATCACCAAGGGCGACCTGCTCGACCAGGAGCAGAAGCTCGCCCGCTCCGGGCTCGGCGATCTCTTCGACGCGGTCGAGATCGTCTCGGAGAAGACGCCGGAGGTCTATGCTCGGATCTTCGGCCGTTTCGGCGCCGGCGAGGGCGAGGCGGTGATGATCGGCAACTCGGCGAAGTCCGACATCCTGCCGGCGCTCGCCGCCGGGCAATGGGGCTTCCACGTGCCCTATCACCTCACTTGGGAAGCGGAGGTCGCGGAAGTGCCGGCCGACGCGCCGCGCTACCGGCGGCTCTCCCGTTTCGGCGAGGTGCCGGAACACCTCGCCGCGATCGGGTGGAACGCGGGATGAATCCCGAACTCCCCGTCCGCCGCGGTGGCACGAGACATCGGTACCGGGACCATCGTCGGCCGGTTCCGACGCCGGTCAGGCCGCGACGGAGGCGAGGAAGCGCTCGACTTCGGCACCGAGCCCTTCGGAGCGCGACGACAACTCCTTGCTGAGCGCCGCGACCCGTTCGGCGGCCCGGTCGGTCTCCACCGCGACGGAACTGACGCCGGAGACGTCCTCGGCGGCGCGAGAAGCGCCGTTGGCGGCGGAACGGGCGCTGATCGAGATGTCGGAGGTCGCCGACGTCTGGCGCGCCACCGCGGTGGCGATCGCCTCGGTATAGGACGAAGCCTCGCCGATGCGGCCGACGATGGCGGTGATCGCGGCGACGGCCCCATCGACCTCGGCGCGGATCGACCCGATCTGTTCGGAGATCTCGTCGGTCGCCTTGGCGGTCTGGCCGGCGAGGGTCTTCACCTCGGAGGCGACGACGGCGAAGCCGCGGCCCGCTTCGCCGGCACGTGCCGCCTCGATGGTGGCGTTGAGCGCGAGGAGGTTGGTCTGCTCGGCGATGTCGCGGATGAGATCGAGGACCGCGCCGATCCGGCCGGACGCATCGGCCAGGCTGGCGATTCGAGCATTCGACTCTTCCGCCGCACGACGCGCCACTTCGACGGCGCCGGTCGCCGCCGTGGCGCGGCGGTCGATCTCGGCGACCGAATCGGAGAGTTCGGCGGCGGCGGCGGCGACCGTGGCCGCGCCGGTGGAGGCCTCGCCGGTGGCGAGCGCCGCGCTGTCGGCGCGTCCGGTCGCTTCGGCGGCGAGCCGGGTGAGATCGCCGGCGGTCGAGGACATGTTGGCGACATCGGCGTCGAGCATCCGGAGCGTACCGGCGATCGAGGCGCGGAAAGAGGCGATGGCGTCGTCGACGCGACCCTGAGCGGCGGCGCGGATCCCGTGCTCGCGCGCCTGTGCCGCGGCGAGGCTCTCCCGCTCGCTCGCGGCGCTGCGCAAGGTCTCGGCGGCGCGCGCCACCGCGCCGACCTCGTCGACGCGATCGCGATGCGGCATGTCGACGGCGAGGTCGCCGCCGGAAGCGCGGTCGAGCGCGGCGGTGAGATCGACCAGCGGGCGGGTGATACGGCGCCCGAAGAAGAAGAGCCCGAGGCCCGCGACGAGCAGGACCACCGCGCCGGTGGCCACGATCGAACGCGTCCACGAACCGATGACGGCGTCGACGACCGACTCCTTCACGCCCGAGTAGAGAACGCCGATCACCTTGCCCTCCGGCGAGAACACCGGCGTGTAGGTCGTCACGTAGGGGATGCCGAGGATGTCGACGGTGCCGGAGAATGTCTCACCGCGCGTCACGACCGGATGCACCTTGCCGTTCTTGCCGAGCACCGTGCCGACCGCGCGGGAGCCGTCCGCCTTCTTGACGTTGGTGGTTCGGCGGACGAATTCGCCGGTGGCCGCGTCGAAGCCGAAGAGTGTCGTGGTGTCTCCGGTGATACGGCTCACCGCGTCGATGGAACGATGATCGTCGATCGCCGCGGGGATCGACGGCATGATGATGCGCGGACGGCCGTCGGCGGACCAGTCGACCCGGGTTCCCGGGAAATCGCGCTCGAGGATGGAGGCACCGGTGCGGATGTTGGTGTCCTGACGGTTCGATGCCGCGTCGGCGACGTATCCCGCCAGTACCCACCAGGATGAACCGGCGAGCGCCAGAGTGACGAACAGGACGGCGACGAAGCCGGTGAGCGTCACGGTCGCCGTCATCGACGACCCGAAACGCGGCAGGATCCTGTAGATCATGGTGTTCCCCCCCAATCGAACGGCCGGCACGTTCCGGCGTGGAAGGCCCCGTGGTTCGCTCTCCCCGTGATCACGATGGCCCTGATCGGCGGAGATACGGATCATTCACCCCTAAAACGTTTTGGTTACCGAAGCGTAAGCGGATGCTCCCACGTGCGGTGGAGCATCCGCGTGAGCTGGCGCTCGGCGTGAGCCGTCGCTTCGCGGATGTGCCCCTGTGTCGCCGCCGTAATCGATGCCAAATTGCCACCCGTTCACCCCGGGGAGACCGACGCCGATGATCGACAAGCTCGAGTATCTCCTCGCCCTCGCCCGCGAGAAGCACTTCGGTCGGGCGGCGCAGGCCTGCGGCATCTCGCAACCGGCGTTCTCCTCGGCGATCCGCCAGCTCGAGGACATGGTCGGAGCGCCCCTGGTCGATCGCGGCTCGCGTTTCATCGGTTTCACCGCCGAGGGCGAGCGGGCGCTCGACTGGGCGCGGCGGATCGTCGGCGACGCCCGCGCCATGCGCGCCGACCTCGACACGATGAAGAAAGGCCTCACCGGCCACCTGCGCATCGCCGTCATCCCGACGGCGCTGCCGATGGTGTCCAAGCTCACCACCGGCTTCACCGAGCGCTGGCCCGAAGTGAGCCTGACGGTGTCGTCGCGCAATTCGGCGGAGGCGCTGCGGCTCCTCGACAATCTCGAGGTGGACGCCTGCCTGACCTACCTCGACAACGAACCGCTCGGCCGCGTCGCGACGACGCCGCTCTATCGCGAGCGCTATCACCTCGTCACCGCCGCCGACGGACCGTTCGGCGGGCGGATCACCATCCCTTGGCGGGAGGTGGCGGAGATCCCGCTCTGCCTGCTCACCCCGGACATGCAGAACCGCCGGATCATCGACCACGCCTTCGCCACGGCCGGCGCGAGGGCGGAGGCACGGCTCGAGTCGAACTCGATCATGGTGCTCGCCGCGCACGTGCGTACCGGGCGATGGTCGTCGGTGATGCCGCGCATCCTCGCCGAGGCGCTGGGGCTCTCCTCGGCCGGGATCGTCGCCATCCCGATCGTCGAACCGGCGATCTCCCACACCATCGGTCTCGTCACCCGAACACGCGATCTCGAACCACCGTTGATCCGGGCCCTGATCGCCGATGCACGACGGTTGGCGCCGACGCTGACCGACATCGCGTGAACCGACCCGATTGCGATCGATTTGATTCTTCTATCACACGACGGAATATCGATATTGAATGTCGATCATCCTCGGGCGACCCTGACGGCCGATCAAACCGATTGGAGTTCGAAAGACCGACCATGAATCAGCCCACCCCCTGGGACGCGGACCGCGCGCGGGAGATCGTCGACGCCCATCTCGGCCTCGAAGGACCGGCGCTGCCGATTCTGCACGCGTTGCAGGAGGAATTCGGCTGCGTACCCGAGGCGGCCGTGCCGTTGGTCGCCGAGCGGCTGAACGTCTCACGCGCCGAGATGCACGGGGTGGTGACCTTCTACCACGATTTCCGCCGCACTCCGGCCGGGCGGCACGTGATCAAAGTCTGCCGCGCCGAGGCCTGTCGGGCGCGCGGCGGGCGCGATGTCGAGGCGGCGTTCCGTCGTCTCCTCGGCCTGAATTGGCACGGCACTTCCGCCGACGGCCGGGTGACGCTGGAGCCGGTCTTCTGCCTCGGGCTGTGCGCCACCGGGCCGGCGGCGCTGGTCGACGGCGAGCCGGTCGCCCGGCTGGACGAGGCCGCCGTCGCGGCGATCGTCGAAGAGGTGGCACGATGATCCGGGTCTTCGTTCCCCGCGACGTCGCGGCGATCGCCGCGGGCGCGAACCGCGTCGCCGAAATGATCGGTCGGGAAGCGGCGAAGCGCGGCCTCGCGATCGAGATCGTCCGCACCGGCTCGCGCGGCGCCTTCTTCATGGAACCGCTGATCGAGGTCGAGACGCCCACCGGCCGCATCGGCTATCGCGAGATCACTCCGGCTGAGGTCGCCTCGCTGTTCGATGCCGGGTTCCTCGTCGGCGGCGACCACCCGTCTTCGATCGGCAAGACCGAAGAACACCCGTGGTTCGCCGGCCAGACGCGGCTGACCTTCGCCCGTTGCGGCCTCGTCGACCCGCTCTCCCTCGACGACTACGCCGCGCACGGCGGCTGGAAGGGGCTCGCCCGGGCGATCCGGCTCGGCGCTACCGACACGCTGGAGGAGGTATCGCTCTCGGGCCTGCGTGGCCGCGGCGGCGCCGGCTTCCCGACCGGGGTCAAGTGGAAGGCGGTCGCCCATGCCGGAGCGGCACGGAAATACGTCATCTGCAACGCCGACGAGGGCGACAGCGGTACCTTCGCCGACCGGATGATCATGGAAGGCGACCCCTTCTCGCTGATCGAGGGGATGATCATCGCCGGCTTCGCGGTCCGTGCCTCCAAGGGCTACGTCTACTCGCGCTCGGAATACCCCCACGCCAACGCCACTTTCGCGAAGGCGATCGAGATCGCCCGCGCCGCCGGCCATCTCGGCCGCGACGTCGACGGCTCGGGCTTCGCCTTCGATCTGGAACTGCGCATCGGCGCCGGGGCCTATGTCTGCGGCGAAGAGACGGCGCTGATGGAGAGCCTCGAGGGCAAGCGCGGCATCGTGCGGGCCAAGCCGCCGCTGCCGGCGCTGGCCGGGCTCTTCGGCGCGCCGACGGTGATCAACAATCTCCTCTCCCTCGCCACCATGCCGTTCATTCTGGCGGAGGGGGCGAAGACCTACGCCGATTTCGGCATGGGCCGGTCGCGTGGCACCATGCCGATCCAGATCGCCGGCAACGTCAAGAACGGCGGCCTCTGGGAGACCGCCTTCGGCGTCACGCTCGGCGAGATCGTCTCGGGCGTGGGCGGCGGCAGCGCCTCGGGCCGACCGGTGCGCGCCGCCCAGTGCGGCGGGCCGCTCGGGGCCTATTTCCCGACCTCGCTGTTCGACACGCCCTACGACTACGAATCCTTCGCCGCGGCGGGCGGGCTCATCGGCCACGGCGGCATCACCGTCTTCGACGACACCGTCGACATGGCCGAGCAGGCGCGCTTCGCCTTCGAATTCGCGGCGGCCGAGAGCTGCGGCAAGTGCACCCCCTGCCGGATCGGCTCGGTGCGCGGTCGCGAGTTGGTCGAGACCATCCTCGCGGGCCGCGCCGACGAGGCGACGTTCGAGACGCTCACCGACCTCTGCGAGACGATGAAATACGGCTCGCTGTGCGCGCTCGGCGGCTTCATCCCTTTCCCGGTGATGTCGAGCCTGACCCATTTCCCCGAGGATTTCCGCCGCGCGGCGCCCCGTCGCGCCGCCGAATGAGGTCGATCGCATGACGCTCGTCCACGAGACCGATCACGGCACGCCCGCCTCGAAGTCGACGAAGTCGGTGACGCTCACCATCGACGGCCGCTCGGTGACGGTGCCGGAGGGCACCTCGATCATGCGCGCGGCGCAGGAGATCGGCACCGAGATCCCCCGCCTCTGCGCCACCGACATGGTCGCGGCCTTCGGCTCCTGCCGCCTCTGCCTGATCGAGATCGAAGGGCGCAACGGCACCCCGTCCTCCTGCACCACGCCGGTGGCGCCGGGGCTCGTCGTCCACACCCAGACCGAGCGGCTGAAGAAGCTCCGGCGCGGAGTGATGGAGCTCTACATCTCCGACCACCCGCTCGACTGCCTGACCTGTGCCGCCAACGGCAACTGCGAACTGCAGACTCAAGCCGGCAAGGTCGGCCTGCGCGACGTCCGCTACGGGAAGGTGATCGAGACCCATCTCGACCTGAAGAAGGACGAGAGCAATCCCTATTTCACCTACGACGCCTCCAAGTGCATCGTCTGCTCGCGTTGCGTTCGCGCCTGCGCCGAGGTGCAGGGGACCTTCGCACTGACCATCTCCGGCCGCGGCTTCGACAGCCGGGTGTCGCCGGGGATGAACGAGCCGTTCCTCGCATCCGAATGCGTCTCCTGCGGCGCCTGCGTCGAGGCCTGCCCGACGGCGACGCTCAGCGAGAAGACGCTGATCGACATCGGCCAGCCCGAGCGCTCGGTCGTCACCACCTGCGCCTATTGCGGGGTCGGCTGCACCTTCAAGGCGGAGATGCGTGGCGAGGAGCTGGTGCGCATGGTCCCCTACAAGGCGGGCGAGGCCAATCGCGGCCATTCCTGCGTCAAGGGCCGCTTCGCCTGGGGCTATGCCGCACATCCCGACCGCATCGTGAAGCCGATGATCCGCGCCTCGATCGCCGAGCCCTGGCGCGAGGTCTCGTGGGAGGAGGCGCTGACCCATACCGCCTCCGAGTTCCGCCGCATCCAGGCGAAATACGGCAGGCGCTCGATCGGCGGCATCACCTCGTCGCGCTGCACCAACGAGGAGACCTTCCTCGTCCAGAAGCTGATCCGCGCCGGCTTCGGCAACAACAACGTCGACACCTGCGCCCGCGTCTGCCACTCGCCGACGGGCTACGGCCTCAAGGTCGCCTTCGGCACCTCGGCGGGCACGCAGAACTTCGACTCGGTCGAGGACGCCGACGTCGTCGTCGTCATCGGCGCCAATCCGACCGACGGCCATCCGGTGTTCGGCTCGCGGCTGAAGAAGCGGCTGAGGCACGGGGCGAAGCTGATCGTCATCGATCCGCGCCGCATCGATCTGGTGAAGAGCCCGCACATCCGAGCCGCGCACCATCTGGCGCTCAGGCCCGGCACCAACGTCGCGGTACTGACCTCGCTCGCCCACGTCATCGTCACCGAGGGGCTGATCGACCAGACCTTCGTGCGGGAGCGCTGCGATCTCGACGCCTTCGCCGCCTGGGCGGAGTTCGTCGCCGATCCGCGCCATGCGCCGGAGGCGGTGGAGGCGATCTCGGGCGTGCCGGCGGCGGAGATCCGCGGCGCGGCGCGGCTCTACGCCACCGGTGGCAACGGCGCCATCTACTACGGCCTCGGCGTCACCGAGCATTCCCAAGGCACCACCTCGGTGATGGCGATCGCCAACCTCGCCATGGCCACCGGCAACATCGGAAGGCCGGGCGTCGGCGTGAACCCGTTGCGTGGCCAGAACAACGTCCAGGGCTCCTGCGACATGGGCTCGTTTCCGCACGAGTTCTCGGGCTATCGCCACGTCTCCGACGTCGCGGTGCGCGGGCTCTTCGAGGAGTTGTGGGGCGTGACGCTCGACGCCGAACCGGGGCTCAGGATCCCCAACATGTTCGACGCGGCGATCGAGGGCACCTTCAAGGGCATGTACATCCAAGGCGAGGACCTGTTGCAGTCCGACCCCAACACCGCCCATGTCGCCGCCGCGCTGGCGGCGATGGAGTGCATCGTCGTCCAGGACCTGTTCCTCAACGAGACCGCCAACTACGCCCACGTCTTCCTGCCCGGCGCCACCTTCCTCGAGAAGGACGGCACCTTCACCAATGCCGAGCGGCGCGTCCAGCGCGTCCGCCGGGTGATGACGCCGAAGTCGGGCAAGGCCGATTGGGAGGCGACCCGCGATCTCGCCCGCGCCATGGGCCTCGACTGGGGCTACACGCATCCGAGCGAGATCATGGACGAGATCGCCCGCTCGACCCCGTCCTTCGCCGGCGTGACCTACGATCGCCTCGAGCGCGAGACGCTGCAGTGGCCGGTCAATGCCAAGGCGCCGGACGGCACACCGATCATGCACGTCGACGGCTTCGTCCGTGGGCGGGGCAACTTCATGATCACCGACCACGTGCCGACGACGGAGAAGACCGGCCCGCGCTTCCCGCTGCTGCTGACCACCGGCCGCATCCTGTCGCAGTACAATGTCGGCGCCCAGACGCGGCGCACCGCCAACGTCGTCTGGCACGACGAGGACGTCCTAGGCTCTGTACTCAATTAGGGATCCCCAGTTTGCGCTGCCTGTGAT
>JAOTSD010000088.1 GCA_030247555.1 Siculibacillus sp.
GGTGGGTTGTGGGACTTTTCGTTGGAAGCGGGCGCGCCCCGGACCGGATACGGCGTCGACGGCGGCCGCTACCACGTCGACGAGACCTTCCTGTCATGGACGTTGCGCGATGGTCTAACCGACTGGTTGACCGTCGAGGGGCACGGCGAATTCGCCCGTGATCTGCAACTCGTGGGCGGAGGCGCCGTCTTCTCGGTGTTCGGACGAGGTGCGATCACCGCGGAAGCGGCGGTGAGCCGGACCGGCCGCTCGACCGGCGGGCTGTGGTACGTCGACGGTGAAACCAGGTTCGGCCGTGCCACGATCCACCTCTCGACGCAACGGACGATCGGCCGCTACGAGGACATCGCCGGCCTCTCCGCCGATGCGGGCTTCCAGAACCGGCTCGCTCTCCGGCTCGCCGGCTCGGCGTCACCGGGCGCGATCGCCGCCCTGCTGTCGACGCGGCCGGCCAGACGCATCGATCGAGCCTCGATCGGCATACCGTTCGGCGGCGGGGAATCGGCGTTGGCCCTGTCGTGGACCGAGGTTCGGCCGGCGACGGGCGACGACTCCCGCATTCTCGGGCTGTCCGGCTCGACCGCCCTGTTCGGCGGTCGAGCCTTCGCTTCGCTCAGCGCCGACTTCGGCGACAGGCGATCGCTCCTCGGCTACGTCGGCTGGAGCCGGCCATTGGGCGAATGGGGTCAAGGGGCCGTGGGTCTGGCGAGTGGACGGGGGCGGACACAGGCGGTGACCACCCTGTCGCGAGGGCTCGGGACCGAGCCCGGCGCTTGGGGCTGGCGCATCGTCGATCAGGAGAGCGACGTGGCGTTGCGTTCCGCCGAGATCTCGCACCGTACCTCCTTCGCACGCGTCACCGGGCGGGTCGGCCAGAGCGGCAACGCGGCGAACGGATCGGTGGAGATGGAAGGCGCCGTGGCGGCGATGGGAGACGGTGTCTTCGTCGCCACGCGCATCGAAGACGCTTTCGCGGTGGTCGACGCCGGAGCACCGGGGGTGACCGTGCTGGCGGAGAACCGGCCGGTCGGCGTCACCGACGCGCGAGGGCGCCTCCTGGTGCCGACGCTGCGTGCCTCGGAGGTCAACCGGCTGGCCCTCGATGCCACCACCCTGCCTCTGGAGGCCCAGCCGGCGGTGACCGAAGTCAAGGTGCGGCCCAGGATGCAGAGCGGCGTCTCGGTCGACTTCGGGGTGGTCGACGGTCGGCGGTCGGCGGAAGTCGCCTTGGTCGACGAGGCCGGCGGAGCGATCGAACTGGGCCGGTCGGGGCGAACCAATTCCGGTGTCGCGTTCTCCGTCGGGTACGACGGCCGCGCCTGGCTGACCGACCTCACCGACCGCGCGACGGTGGAGATCGACGGCCCATCCGGCGCGTGCAGGGCCGAGGTCGACCTGCCCGGCCACGGGGAGCCGCGTCGGATGATCGGTCCGGTGGTGTGCCGGCGGATTCAGTAGGTGACGGTGACCGCGACGGTGTCGGCGTAGGACCCCGGTGTCGGGGCCGGGGACTGCGAGGGAACGCGCCCGTACACCGTGTGGCTCTGCTGCGTCCCCGTGCCGGTTCCGCTCTTGAGGTTGCCGCCCGAGGTACTCCAGACGGTCGAGCGGGTCGAATCCAGGTAGAGTTCATAGACCACGTAGGAGGTCGCGCTGGCGTGTTTCATTCGCCGCGTGGAGCCGGAGGCGTTGGACCCCGTGTCGAGGCCGACGCTGTAGGACGTGGTGTTGGTGCAGGTGACCCGAACGGTGCCGGTCGCATCGACGGCGCTCGACAGGACGCCCGCCGTGCCGAAGGCGACCGAAGAACTGGTCCCGACCGAACAGAAGGCGGGAATGGTGACCGTCGCGGTGGAGGCGGAGGGGGGGGTGTCGGTCGCGGTGAACAAGCAGAGGAGATCGGTGCAGTAGAGCAACTTCGGGTCCGGGTTGCCGGTCCACACGTAGGTGCCGGGCGGTGCCGTCTGCTGGTTGGCGGCGATGCGGCCGTAGACCGTGAAGTTCTTCGTTCCGTTGGTCGGGATCGTCGGGGCGTAGGGTGAGCCGGTGTAACTGCCGGCCGGCGTGGCGGGAGAGGCGGGCCAGACGTTGGTTCGGCCGCTGTTGGTGTAGAATTCGACCCGGAGCTTGTGGGCCGAATTCGTCGTGTTGACCATGTGACGCTGATTCGAGGTGCAGCTCGTGCCGGCCCCGCAGCTGATCCCGATGTTGGACGACGTGTTGAGGCCCAGACTGCAACTCACCGAGAAGGTACCCGTGCTGTCGAGGCTCGATCCGGACAGGATGTCGAGCGAGGAGAAGACCATGGCGAAGCTGCCGATCGAGCAGCCGGCTTCCGCCTCGCCGTGGACCAGAGACGCCGAAACGACGAGTGCCGGACCGAGCATTCTCACCGAACGGCGACATCGCTCGCGCACCACGCCCATCGGAGCTTCCCGCTTCTTTCCGCGTCGACGGTTCCGCCCACCGCCTCTCCGACGTGAAGTTGGTCGAATCGAACGACGCTGTCCATCGCCTTCGCTGCTTCACGGGGCGCCCCTTCGCCGGCTTTCGAGATCGACCTCGGTCGTGGAGCATCGATGGCGTCCGGATGACGAGGGCGGGGTCGCTCCACGGCGACACCCTCGAATGATCTCATGCGATCCGGCGGGGGAAGCCGAGTTCCATCTCGAAACCCCAGCCGTTCTCGTGCGCCGCCAGCTCGATCGCCTCACGCGCCACCGCGAAATCGATCGCCCCTCCGCCGCCCAGCGACACGTCGGTGCGATGTCCTGAGCGCCGGAGGCCGATGATCGTCTCGGCCGAGAAGCCGATCGTCGGCGGTGGGAGGCCCCGGCACATCTCGGTGGTCGCTTCGCGGAAGCGGACGACGTGAGCCGCCTCGTCCGGATGGAGCGATATGCGATGGGTCAACCGGCGGCTGCCGAGCAGCCATTTCGCGGTGATGGCCTCGCGCTGGCCGGCGAGATCGCCCTCGGCGCTCTCGGCCACGACGAGCCCCGCGGTGCGCGCCACTTCGGCGAGCCGGTGCAGCAGCACCGATACGGTCGCGACATCGGGCATGACGGGTCCTTTCTTGTTCGGCCGGCCTCGTCGGTCCGGTCCCTCGGGTCCGAAACGGCGGCGCGCGCTCCGCCGTCGTCACCGGACGAGTGGCGCGCCGCAGCCGGTGCAGAACGACCAATCGGCTTCGACCCGCGCGCCGCACCGCGTGCAGAAGCGCCGGCGCGTCGCTGCGGGCGGCTCGGCCACGCGTGGCGCGGTCGGTTCGCCGACCGGCTCGGCCTCCCGGCCGCCGGCCGTCGCCAAGTCGGCGACGAGACCGGCCAGGTCGATGCGGCCGGCGACGCGCAGGGCGATGCGGTCGCCGGCGAGCCGCTCCAGGACGAACGCCCCCTCCCCGCCGCAGACGACATGGACGAGACGGCCCGCGACGGAGCCGTCGGTGGCGACGTCGAGGCGATGGAGGTCGAAGCCGCCGCCGGCCACGGCGAGGATGTGGCTCACCGCAACGAAATCGCCGATCGGCCGGAACCGCCCGCCGTCGTCGCGATCGACCAGACCGGCCGCCGCGAAGGCGTCGAGTTCGGCGGCGACCCGGTCGCCGTCGGGCGGATCGGGATCGAAGGTCAGGGCGAAGACCTGCCCGGTGAGGTCGGTGCGGCGCGAGGCGCCCCACCAGATCGTCAGCCAGTCGGCGACGTGGCGGGCGGTGAAGGCCGGCGTGTCGTCGTCGGCCTGCGCCGTCAGGTCGGCGAGCCCCGCCAGCACCACCGCCGACGGGCGAGCGAGCCGCGCCTCGAGCCGTGCCGACGGCGTGGCGGGAACGATCGACAGCAGCGGCTCGACCAGCGCGAGCAGCCCCTCCGCCTCGAGAAAGGCGGCGAGGCGGACGTCCGCGCCGTCGCGTTCGACCATCACGCCCCCGCCGCCGACCGGACGGCCGGGGAAGGCGAGGGTGGTCCGCCCCTCCTGCGCGTCGTTCCACAGCGACAGCGTGATCACGCAGGTCGGGGCGAGGAGCGTGCGCGCGATGGCGGCGGCGCGCGCGGCGGCCGGATCGTCCTCGCGCTCGGCGAGGAGGCCGGCGGCGGCGAGACGCAGGCGCACCGGCGCGTCCGGCGGCGCGGCCGGTTCCTCGGGGCGCAGGGTGATCGGACCGGGGCGTCCATGCAGATCGAGAAAGGCCGCGAGATCGGCACGGTCGAGCGTGGTGCGCAGATCCGGTGAGATGGCGATGTCGTCATGTGCCATCGCTCGTCTCCGGTCTGCGCTCGATGACGTCGCGCACGGCGTTCTGCAGGTTGGTGGCGAGCCCCTGCCCGACGATGTGGGGGCCGGTCGGCGCGGCGGTCGGCATGTCTCCGCCCCACTTGCCCATCGGCTCCGCCCAGGAGGTGAGCTTGGGCAGGGCGTCGGCGATGTCCATGCCGGTCATCTCGCGGAATCGGGCATTGCCCGTGCCGGGCGGCAGGGTACCGTCGCCGACCGCCTTGAGGATGGTCAGCGGCGTCTCGCGGGTGATCGAATCCTGGCGGCGGAACACCTCCGGCACCCGTGCCGCGGCGTCGCCGGCGATCAGGTGGTCGATCAGCCGGCCCTGGTCCTTGGCGACGCCGCGCGCCTGTTCGGCGAGCGCCGAGGCGCCGGCGGGCGTGGCGTGCAGCCGCTCCGCCTCGGAGAGCTTGAAACGCGAGACCTCGCCGATCCCCTGGCCCTCCATCGCCGTCACCTTGCCGGTCGCCTGGACGCGGTCCTTGAAGCCGGAAGGCACCTCGCCCTTGCCCATCGTCCAGTCTTCCGGCCCCTTCATACCGGTGACGTTGACCTCCTGGCGGTTCGGGTCGATGCCGAGCTTGCCGCAGGCGGTCTTCACCGCGGTCTCGACCTCGTGGCGCCCGGCCGGCGCGCCGGTCGCCCGGTCGATGATCGTCTCCTTGGGGAAGAGGTCGAGGTCCATGCCCGGCTTGGCGGCCTGACCGCTGCCGGTGCCGGAGGCGAAGTCCGAGGGCTTCACCGCCCGCTCGTTGCCGGCGGCGTCGCGCACCACGAAGCGCGGCTGGTCGGAGCCCGGCAGCCGGTGCTCGTTGAGCGCGCCGGCGGTGCCCTCGAAGATCGGTTCGGTGCGGTGCTTCTGGGTCAGGTCGGCATAGGTCTGCTTCAGCGCCGGATCGAGACCCGCCTCGCCCATCGCCTGCTTGGCCTCGCGATGATCGAGGACCTTCATCAGCGCGTCCCGGGTCTTCTGCGGATCGCCGCCGTCGATCGCCTGTTTCAACGCGTCGACGCGCTCGCGTGCCTCGACCCCGCGGGCCTGGAACTCGAGGTCCATCTTCAGGTCGGCGTTGGTCATCGGCGTATGGTTCGAGACCCACTGCTGGCCGTGATACTGGCCGGCACGCCCACCGACCGCGGCGACGAGGCCGTCGACCGCGCCTTCTCCGAGCGGGGTCCCGTTGATCGCGGCACCGGCGGCGCCGGCCACGGCGCCCGCCGCCAGGTTGCCGACTTCGCGGGCGACGGTGCTCGCGGCGCCCTCGAGCTTCGAGCCGGCATATCCCACGGTCGAGGACAGCGCGAAGGTCTTCGCCGCGGCGTCGACGCTACCGGTGCGCAGCAGTACCTCGCCGGCATCGGCGGCGCCGGGGAGGAAGACCTTGGCGAGCGCCGGCGTCCGCGCCAGTCCGACGTACCAGCCGATGACGCCGTCCTTGGCGCCCGAGGCGAAGCCGGAGACCAGCGCCGTGCCCAACGCCGCCTTGCTCTCGGTCGCCGCCCAGGCCCGCGCGCCCTCCTCGGCCGACCGGATGGCGCCGATGCCGAGCGCCGCCGGGATCAGCCCGGTCGGCCCGGCGGTGACCAGCAGGCTCGCCTTGGCGCCGGCGGCGACGACCTTGGCGGTCAGGTCGGAGGCCGTCGCGGCGGCGCCGTGGATCTCGGCCCAGCGCTTCCAGTGGTCGGCATCGGCGGCGCTCGCCCGCATCCGCTCCTTCAGGGCGCGGGCGTAGCTCACCTCGAGGTCGACGTCGTTCTTCGCCTGGACCATCCGATCGACGTCGTCGGTGGCGGCGCCCTTCTCGTCGAGCAGCTTCTTCAGCTTGGCGCCGATCGCCTCGCGCCGGGCCTCCTCGGCCTTCTCGGCCGCCGCTCGCGCCCGTTCGGCCGCGGAGATCTCGGCGGCGAGACGGGCGTCGTCGCGCGAGCGTGCCTCCGCCTCCGCCCGGCTCGCCCGTTCGGCCGCATCGATCTCGGCGGCGCGGCTGCGGTCGAGGTCGTCGCGGCGGCGGCGCTCCTGGTCGTAGTGGTCGCGTTGGACATGGGCGCGGTCGTTCTCGCTCCACACCTCGCCGCGGTCGTTGGTCGTCCCGTCGACGGGGTCGCGGAAGACGTGCGTCGTGGCGCTCGGATCGGCCGGGAGGAAACGCTTCTCGGTCGCCGACCAGACGTCGCCGGCCTCGTTGCGCGCCCCCTCGGCGGGATCGAAGGTGGCGACGCCGCCCTTCTCGGAATAGGTCCAGCCCATCCCCTGCCACTTGCGCTTCCACGCCTCGAAGGGATCCTCCGGCGCCCGCCCGCGCAACAGGTCGCGCAGGGTGGCGAGGACCTCCTCGCGCCGGACGCCGCCGAGCCCGAGCATGGTCAGCGACCCGATCAAGGCGGTGCCGCCGGCGAGCCCGGAGACCGCGGCGATCTCTTCCGGGGTGAGTTCGGGGACGGCGTCGGCGATCGAGTCGATCGGCGGCGGTGCCTCGGTCGTGGTGGTCTCCTCGGTGTCGGACCCCTCCGGCGGCAGGTCCTCGACTTCGTCGATCGGCGGATCGATCGGGGGCGGCTCGTCGGTGGGCGTCGGCGTCGCTTCGCCGATGGGAGGATCGCTCGGCGGAGGCTCGCTCTGTGGCGGCGGCACCGCCACCGGCGGTGCCGGAGGAGCGACGGTTGGCGGCGGCGGGTACAGCTTGAAGATCGGATAAGGAGTCGACATGCCCGGTGAATCTACGGGAGGGTGAACCCGGCCGATCGGCCGCGTCCTCAGCGAATCCCGCAGCGTCATGCCGTCGCTCTCGCGAAGTTGCCCGGACGACTGCTGCGCCTGCGCCACGCGCGGGCCGGAGCCGATCGCCCCGCGCCCCTCGCTCGCCGCCGCGCGAGTGCCCTGCGAGGCGCTCGCGGCGGGCGCGTCGTCTCGAAGACCGAGGGCAACCGAGGGCGAGAGAACGGCCGCGGCGATGGCGTCGTGCTCGGCGTCGGCCCGCGCCGGAGCGAGGCCGGCGAGGAGGGCGACGGCGAGAGCGGTGACGACGGCGAGGACGCGCCCGCTCGATCGGGGGATCGACCGCGACACGATCCGGCGCAGCAGGGCCGTCATGGCGCTACTCCTTCACCGCCAGCGAACCGACCACATGGTCGAAGACGCGGCCGACCTCGGGGTCGCTCGCCGCGCCGTCGACCAGCAGCTTGAAGACGGTGCGCCCGGCCTGGACGAAGACGAATTCCTGGCGCCGCAGGCCGGGGTCGTCCATCGCCTTGAAGACGATCGACAGCCGCCGGCCGTCGCGCAGCGCCACGCGGGTCGACCCTTCGGCCTTCACCGCGAAGTCGTCGCCACCGTCGCGGGCGATCGACTTGACCACCTCCGCCTCGTCGGCGAGCAGCACCCGGCCGGGCACGTCGATCGCCTCGACGACGATGCGCGGCGTGACCCCTTCCACCGCGCCGGGCGGGGCATGGGCGAGGAGGAAGCGGTCGGGTAGCGGCACCCGCTTCCATCCGGCCGGGATCTCGTAGGAGATGCCCGACGTCGGCCGCCGGCCGATCGGCGCCAGACCGAGCGCGATACTGTCGATCGCCGTCCAGGCCGCCGGCGGCGGTGCGACGACGGGCGGTGCGACCGGGATCGGCGGTGGAGGCGGTGCAGGGGGTGCGGCGACGGGCGGCGGCATCGGGACCGAGACCGCCGGCGGCGGTGGCTTCGGCATGACCACGGGCGGCGGTACGACGCTCGGCGGCGGGGCCGTCGCCATGGGCGAGCCCGGCCGTCCGCCGTCGTCGGGACGCAACATCACGGCGGCGGCGAAGGCGGCGACGCCGGCGACGATGAGCGCGACGACGACGACACGGCGGCGACGTCCGAAGGTGTCGCTCGTGGCCGGGGCGCTCGCCGCCGGGGCGGCGGCATCCGGCGCGGTCACGGCCGGAGCCTCGGCGGGCGGCGTCGGCATGGACGCCTCGGGTTCGGTCGGCGGCTGGGTCGGGAGTGGCGCACCACAGTCACCGCAGAAGCGATGGCCCTCGTCGACCTTCTCACCGCACCGGGGACAGAATCTCGGCATGAGAACCTCCTCATCCCGCCGTCGCGACGGCTTCGCGGTGGGTGGCGCCACGGCGGCGTTCGGTGGCGCGGACGCGCAGGATCAGGCCGGCGGAATTGGCCACAGCCAGTCCGGCGCCGACCAGCATCAGGATCGTCGCGATCGCCGGGGTGCGACCGGTGACGAGCACCGTCAGTTGGTTGGCGGCGAGGGTCAGGGCCCAGACCACCAGGTACCAGAGCGTGCCGCGGCCACGCACCTCCTCGCCGTCGACGAACAGCAGCATGGTCAGCGACCACGCCACGCCGACAAGGAGCCCCGCCCCGCCGGCCAGCACGAAAGTCGACGCGGCCGGCAGGCGGGCGGCGAAGGCGAGGTTGAAGCCGGTGCAGACGAGGCTGGTGGCGATGGCGATCGCCAGCGGGGCCGGGCGGACGGCGCGGGCGCGGCGGAAGGTCAGGACGGTGACCAACACCGAGACGACCAGCAGCGCGGTGCAGACGAGGCCGACGACGCGGAAGAAGAAGGCGAGCGGGTCTGTGGTGAAGCTCGCCACGATCGCCAGTGCGGCGGCGGCAACGGCGACCACACCGACCGTCTTCACCAGTCGCCGGACTTCTGCTGCGAGGTCGAGACGGAAGCGACGCATGACCGCTCCTCCACCTCATTTCACGACAGCTGCCCACATCGCGTTCGAACGCGCCATGAGGAAGGTCAAGGAAGGTCGCGGCCACGGGTCGCGCCAGGTCGCGCTCATCGCGAGGACGACCGGGAGCGAGCGCGCTGCCCGTGAGGCGCGTTCGTCTCGTTCGCCGCACACCGATGGTGGTCACCGATGTCTCGAAAATCGCGCGTCGACGGCTTTCGACGGCGGCGAAAGAGGTCGTGAAGTGTCCGCGCCGACGGGCGGGATCCTCACCCGAGCGGTGCCCATTCGCCTCGGCGGCGTCCGCCACCATTTCGATGCGAACGGGAAGCCGTGAGGCGGACCCTTGTCGGCAGAGACGTCGGACTCCGCGGTGTCTCGCCGTTCCGTGGCCGACTGCTCCGGGCGTTCCGGCCGCCGTGGGAGGTGGTGGACGTGGTCCCTCCGCGGCCGCCGCGGTTCATTGGACCGACGCCGTCGCCGGCCGGGCGTCGCGGCTCTCCGCCAGACGATCGAAATTGCGCAGCGACAGGAGATGCAGATGGACGAGCTCCAGCGCGTCGGTGCGGAGCAGATCGGCGATCACGTCGTTCGCCAGCGCCTTGAGCTTCGCCCGATCGACGCAATGGAACCCGGTGAGCGACCGTCGGCCACCGTCTCCTCCGGTCCCGCGGGCGGTTCCGCGGGCGAGGGCCGGCACCAGCAGGCCGAGATCCTTCAGCGTGGATGCGAAACGGCGACTGCGGCCATGTTCGCTCTGGAACGTCCGGGTGAACTCGAGTGCTCTCTCCAGACTCGGGGTCCGCGCGCCGGCGTCGTCGAACATGCGCTCGCCGCGCCGCCCGGTCGGATCGAAGCCACCGTAGGCCTCGTCGATGCACAGGGTCAGCGTCTCGCCGTCCGGCGAAGCCGAGAAGACGAAGGGATAGCGCCGCACGAAGGCCGGCAGGTGACGTCCGCGCCAGCGGCCCGCGCCGTCGACCATCGCGTTCTCTCCCGGGCCGAATCCCAGGACGACGATCGGCATCGCCCCGCGATCGTCGACGACGAAGACGATCGGAAGCTCCGTCGCGACGGCGGCGAATTCGGAGACCATCAACGGCACCGAATCGATCGCGCCGGCGAAACCGAGATCGGTCGGCGCGGTCATCGACCACTTGCCGTGGCGCCCGCGGGACAGTGGCACCACCCGATCGTAGAAGAGCATCTGCCGCGCCATGCGCCGCCCCTTTCGCCGTCGTCGACGCGGGCAGGTTGCCGACCCCCCCGGTTCGTGTCAACGTCGCCGGACGATCTTCACGAGGCTCGAGAGCATGCCCGGCAGGCCATTCGCCGCGACCTTCGGTCTCCTCGTCGCCGTGATGTCGTGGATCGTCGGCACGTGTCCGGCGAGCGCTGCAGAATTGGAATGTCTGCTCGCGCCGCGGCGGGTCGTGGAAGTCTCCTTCCCCACCCCGGGCATCGTCGCCGAGGTGGCCGTCGATCGTGGCGACACCGTGAAGGCGGGCGCGCTCCTCGCCCGTCTCGACACGCGGCTCGAGGAAGCCACCCTGCGCATCGCCCGCGCCCGCTTGACCGAGAGCGCCGCACTCGATGCGGCGCGCGCCCAGCTCGAGATCGTCGATCGCCAATTGGCCCGCACCCGTGAACTGGCGCTCCGCCAGGTCGCGACCGAAGTGCGGGTCGAGCAGATCGAGGCCGAGCGACAGGGGATCCTGCGCACCGTACGCGAGCAGGAGGAGATCAAGCGTGTCCAGAATCTCGAGCTCGACCGGGCGCAGACCGTCATGGAATTGCGCGGTCTGCGCAGCCCGATCGACGGCGTCGTGGTCGAGCGCCTGATCCAGCCCGGCGAGCACGTCGACACCCGCAAGGCGATCGTCCTCGCCGAGATCGACCCGCTCGCCGTCGAGGTCATCGCGCCGGCGGCGCTCTTCGGTCGGTTCGGTCCGGGAGACGAAGTGAAGGTGCGGCTGGCTCCGCCTCAGGCCGGCGAGACCCGCGCCCGCGTCGACGTCGTCGACGCCTATGTGGACGCCGCCTCCGGCACGTTCCGGGTTCGCCTGTCGTTGCCAAACCCGGAGCGCCGGCTGACCGCCGGTTTCGGTTGTCACCTTTCATTGGAGAATTGATCGGCTCGACAGCCTCATTTTTCGGCGGGTCGATGCTTCGATTCGCATTTGCGGAAGTTGCATAAATCGATTCTATTCGTACTGTTATTTCCCATCGCTTTACGTCAGCGCGGTCGAGCGAACCACGGGTGAGGGCATCATGTCGTTTCGCGGATTGTTCGGCTCCGGGTCCTCCGGCATCGGTTCCACGCGTCGTCGGCTCAATCGCCACGCACGCCGGCGGGCCGCACGCGAGGGCGTCTGCGTGGAGGCGATGGAACCACGCCTGCTGATGTCGGCGACCCCCTTCGTCCACGTCGCGCCGACCGACGTCGCGCAGAACCTGACGCTCGACCTCGTCGACATCCTCGGCGTCCCGACCGTCGAGTTGCGCCAGACCGACACGTCCGCCGTCGTCCTCCAGCGCGCGCTCACCGACGTCTCGGCGATCGAGATCACGCTCTCGGCCCGCAACGACCGCATCACCGTCGCCGCCGACTTCACGTCGACCGGCATCGGCGCCTCGATCCTCGGCGAAGGCGGCTACGACACCCTGAACGGCCCGGAGGGCGGTTCGAGCTTCACCGTGGTGGCCGCCGGGGGCGCCGCCGCCGGTGTGGGGTTCGGCGGCTTCGAGGCGATCCGGGGCGGCTCCGGCGACGACGAGATCGCGCTCTCGGTCGACGCCGTCGGCACGGTCAGTGTCTCCGGCGGCGCCGGCGACGACACCCTGAACCTCTACGGCTCGGCGGACGTCGGCCGCTACGTCGCCGTGTCCGACGGCGCCGGCGTGCTCCGCTACGACGCGTTCGTGGCCGTCTTCACCGGCGTCGAAGGGGTCGTCGATCATTCGGCCACCACGGCGCGGTCGATCACCGCGACGCCGGGCGCCGATGCGATCCTCGTCACCTCCGACCCCGCCGGCCACATCGTCGTCGCCGGCCCGACCTTCACCGATTTCGCCGTCGCCGGCCCCGGCCGGTCTCTGACCATCTCGGGCGGCGGTGGCCACGACGAGATGCTCGTCACCGGTACGATCGACGCGCCGGGGGTCGACCTCGATCTGCGAGCGGAGCAGATCGTCCTCGACGGGGCCGAGATCGACACCCGCGGGGTCGGCGTCACCGGCGACTTGAAGCTGACCGCCGTCGGCGACGAGACCAGCATCGGCGGGACCATCGACGATCTCTCGGCCCGCTTCGTCGCCACGACGGCGCGGATCACCATCCAGGACTCGCAGATCGCCGCCGGCCAGGTGTCGATCGACGCCCGTTCCGCCGCGACCGGGGCGGGTGCCTCGACCGGCGTCACCGCCCTCGCGCTCGACGCGACCGCCACGGTCGGCGTCGTCGACAGCGCCCTTCTCGCCGAGGGCGACATCCGCATCACCGCACGTACGACGCTTGCGGCGGTCGTCGCCGCACAAGCCGATCCCACGGCCGCCTTCGACGCGGACGCCGCCGTCGCCTACCTCTCGGCGACCAACCGCACCGAGATCGCTCTCGACGACTCCGGGCTCGCCGCCGCCGGCTCGATCACGCTTCTCGCCCATCATCGCGGCAACGTCTCGGTTCGGGCGAACGGGGCCGGGGGCGAAGTCGGCGCGACCGCGGCCCTCGCCGCCATCGATGGAACCACCGGGGTGGCACTCGTCGATCGGACGCTCTTCGTCGCCACCGGTCGCGTTTCGGTCATCGCCGACGCGAGCACCTCCGGAACCACGCAAGCGACCGCGACGGGCGGCGGGTCGACCGCCGCCTCGACCCAGCACGGCGCTCGCGCCCTCGAAGCGCGCGGCATCGACGATTCGGGATCTCCGGTGATCGCGACCGCGACGGCGCTCACCGATCTCGACCAGACTGCGGCGGTCGGGATCGGCGGGACTTCGCAGATCACGGCGGTCGGCGGCGCGACCTTCCGCGCCACGGCGACGCATTCGTTCGACACCACGGCCGACGCCTCGGCCACCGACGGCGGCGCGCTGGCTTCCGCCGCCGCGGTCGGCATCGTCGCCGACGGTTCCGTCGTCGATCTCGGCGGCGAGGTCACGATCACCGAACACACGCCGCGGCTGGTGCTGAGCGCCGGCGGCACCGGCGCCACCCACGACGCCGTCGAAGCGATCTCCGGTGCCGGTGCGGCCGACGAGCTCGGCGGGGCGGGGGCATTCGCCCTCGGTCTGGTCTCGGTCTCGCCGACGACGCTGATCACCGGCTCGATCCTGGCGGAGGGGATCGACCTCGTCGCCTCGGCGACCGCCGTGGTCGACGCCGAGACCATCGCCCGCGCGCGCCTCGCCACGTCCGAAGAGACGGGGGGTCTGGGTGCCTCCGTCGCCGTCACCCGTCTCGACGACGATCTCACCGTCGCGGTGCTCGACGGCGCCGTTCTGGAAGGCGTCGACGAACTGACGTTCGTCGCTTCCGGCATCGACGATTCCTCGGCCACGGCTCGGGCCGGCGCCGAGGGGGGAACCTCCGTGAGCCCGGCCTCGGCCATGTCGATCTCCGACAGCGACGCCCGCGTGGTGATCGACACTGGGAACCCGATCGAGCTGTCGGGCGCGCTGCGGATGAACGTGGTGCGCCAACACCTCTCCTCGTCCCTGGCCGACGCCGGTGGCACCGGCGACGGTGTCGCCGCCGGCGCAGCGCTCGCCCTCGACTACGGCGCTCAGGACGACATGGTCGAACTCGCCTCGCCGGTTTCGACCACGACCGCCACTCTCGTCGTCGGTTCCACCCATGACGGCTCGACCCGTGCCATCGGATCCGCCCGTGGCGCCGGCGAGGACCTGCCCGCCGCCGCCCGCGCCGCCGCCGCCGTGGCGGAGGCTGCCAGCCGAGCCGATGGTGGTCCGATCGCCATCGACGCCGCGACGCCGCTCGGCGACCTCGGAGCCGCCGCCGCCGTCGCGCTCCGCCTCCAGGGCGGCGCCGTCGAAGCCCACGTCACCGGAGGTGTCTCCGCGATCGGGGAAGTGCGGATCATCGCCGAGGTCGACGTCGACGGGTCGGCGCTCGCCGACGCCAGCCTCGCCGGAACCGGCGCTGATTCCGTGGACGTCGGGGCCGGCACCGCGCTCGCCTATGCGCTCGACGCGACGCGGACCACCGCCGACGTGACCGGATTCGTCTCCACCCCCGGCAACGTCACGGTGCGTGCCGGCTTGGCGGTCGCCGACAGTGGCGCCAGCGCCCAGCGGAGCCGGCTCACCTCCGAGGCGATCTCGGGCGCGACGGCCGACGATCTGGCGATCGGCGGCGCCGTCGCGATCACCGAGACCGCCCACGAGGCGCTCGCTCTCGTCGATGGCGCCGCCGCCGTCTTCGGCCGCACCGTGTCGATCACCGCCCTGTCGCGCGGCGCGGCGGAGGCGACGGCCACCGCCGACGGCACCGCGGGGGCCGCCGGCGGCGGAATCGGCGCCGGCATCGGCGTCGCGCTCGTCCATGCCCACGGTAGCGAGACGGCGACCATCGGCACCGTCGAGATCATCGGCGCCGACGACCTCGTCCTGTCCGCGACCGGCGACCTCACCGGCGAGGTCACGGCGGAGGCGGGAACCGCCGGCGGCTTCATCGGCGCCGCCCCGGCGCTCGCGCTGATCGGCGCCTCCGATCACGCCGTCGCCGGCACCGGCGTCGGTGTCGGTCTCTTCGGCCTCGGCAATCTCACCGTGAACGCCGTCGACACGCTCGACATGGCCGGCGAGGCGAGAGCGCTCGACGCTTCGGGCGTCGCCGCCGGCGCGGCGGTGGTCTTCGCCGCGGTCCAGAACACGGCCGAAGCGATCCTGGCGCGCGACATCGTCGCCTCGGGGCGCGTCCTCGCCACCGCGCGCGACGTCGTCCACCTCGATCTCGATGCGGAAGCCTCGGCCGCCGGTGTCGCCGCCGACGATTCCGACGCCCAGGGCCAGCTCGGCACCCAGGCCGGCGCCCTCGGCGCGCGCGGGGTGTCCGGCGCTTCGACGCCCACACTCTCCGTGCCGGACGGCACCGGCGCGCCGGTGCCCGTCGGCGTCGCCGCCGCCCTCACCGTCGCCTCGATCGCCGGCGGCGCGTCGGCGCTGCAGCTCGCCGACACCACCGTGACGGCGAACAACCTGACCATGTCGGCCACCGGCGACGTCGATTCCGACGTCACCGCCGACGCCTCCGCCGTCGACGACCTCGGCGCCCACGTCGGCGTCGGCGTGGCCGTCGCCGTGAACATGGTCGAGACCGGCTTCGACGCGACCCTCGCCGGTTCGGTCGCCGCCGGCATCGTGTCGCTCTCCGCCGGTACCCCCGTCGGCGACACCAGCACCTTCTCCGCCACCGCCGTTTCCGGCGCCGGTGCCACGGGCGTCGGCGCCGCCGGCGCCTTCGCCGCCGATTTCGCCGATCTCGACGCCGAGGCGAGCGTCGTCGACGGCGCGGTGTTCACCTCCGCCGCCCGTCTGACCATCGCCGCGGTCTCGAAGACCGCCCACACCGTCACCGCCCTGTCGAATCTCGAAGACGGCGCCGCGGCCCGCCTCGGCATCGGCGCCTCGGTGGCGCTCGTCGAGCTCGACGACGACGCGGTCGCCACCCTCGGCGGCGGCGTCTCCGCCGCATCACTCGGCTCGTTGACCATGTCGGCGACCGGCAGCCACGCCGCCACCGCGACCACCGAGGCCGGCGGCGCCGGCGACGTCGCCGTGACGCCGACCCTGGCGATGGTCGTTTCGACCGCCGACAGCCGCGTCGACCTGCCGGAGGGCGAGACCCTCACCGTCGCCGGGGGCGTCACCCTGACCGTCACCCACGACGTCGCCGCCACCAGCGAAGCTGACGGATTCGCCGAGGGTTCGCGGAGCGCGGTCGGCGCGGCCGTCGCGCTCAACCTGATCCACGACGTCGCCGAGGTCGCCCCCGGACGCGCCGTCGCCGCGACCGGAGACGTGCGCTTCTCCGCCGACATCCTGGTCGATGCGATCTCCGTCACCGTCGCCGCCACCTCGGGCCTGTCCGCCGCCGCGGCCGGTTCGACGAGCGCCGGTGGACAGGCCGGTGCCGCCGCGGCCTATGGCGCCGCCATGAGCGGTGGGCGATCGGGCTCCTCGCTCCCCACTCTTCCCGCCGCCGCCGGGACCGGCGGATCCACTCAGGTCGGCGTCGCCGCCGCCCTGTCCTACAACCTCGTCGACGGCGGCGCGCGCGCCCAGATCGGCGCCGACACGCCGGTGACCAGCGGCCGCCGCGTGACCGTCGCCTCCGCGGCGGACATCGACGTCGACGCCGACGCCGATGCCTCGACGACCGATTCCGCCGTCGGGGTCGGCGCGGCCGTCGCCGTCGACGCCGTCGACGCGGTCAATCGGGCGCTGGTGGACGGCACCGTCTCCTCGCGCGGCATCACCGTCACCGCCGGCATGTCGAGCCGCGACGACGGCACCGATTCGTTCGGTGCCCACGCGACCTCCGGTGCCGGCGCGAGCAACGTCGGCGTCGCCGGGGCTTTCGCTTGGAACCACGCCGCCCTCGACACCACCGCCGAGATCGGCGCCACAGTCGATCCGCACCGCAGCGACGTCGTCGTCACCGCCGAATCCGTCCACACCGCCGTCACCTCCGCGGCCGGCATCCAGCCGACCGAGGACGACCCGAGGGTCGGCGTCGGCGCCTCGATCGCCATCGCCGACTTCGATCTCGACGCGACGGCCCGCATCGGCGACGGCATCGGTCTCGACGCGTCCGGCGCCGTCACGCTCAC
>JAOTSD010000089.1 GCA_030247555.1 Siculibacillus sp.
GCCCGCTCCTCGACCGGGGTGCGATCCCAAGCGGCGAAGGCGGCGGCGGCGCGATCGATCGCCTCCTTCGCCTGCGCCGGCGTCGCCTCGGTGACGGTGCCGACCACCGTCTTCCCGTCGACCGGCGAGACGACCGCCCGCGCCGGACCCGGACGGCCCTTGCCGTCGACGATCGGGGCGGCTTCGTAGGTCACACCGCGATGCGCCTCGATGCCGGCGATGAGCGCGTCGCGCTCGTGGCTCCACCCGAACTCCAGCCCGGCCGAATTCTTGCGCGCCGCCCCGTAGAGGTCGCGCGGCAGCGGGATGCGGGCGTGGCGCGGCTTCGCGCCGTGGCCGAGCTCCTCCTCCGGAGGCGTGAGCAGAGCCGCGACCGGCACTCCGGCGTCGCCCACCTTGGCGACGAAGGAGGAGTTGGCGCCGTTCTCGAGCAGGCGACGGACGAGATAGGCGAGGAGGTCGCGGTGCCCGCCGACCGGCGCATAGATCCGGCAGGGAAGGCCGTCCTCCTCGACCAGAGTGCGATGGAGCGCGTCGCCCATGCCGTGCAGCTTCTGGAACTCGAAGCCGGGATCGGCCGAGGTCCAGTTCTCCCGCGCCATCTCGCGGATCTGGGCGAGCGAGAAGGCGTTGTGGCCGGCGAACTGCGGAAAGATCCGCGGCCGCAGCCGCAGCAGCCGCCGAGCGCAGGCGAGATAGGAGAGGTCGGTCGCCGCCTTGCGGGTGAACAGCGGGTAGTCCGCCAGCCCGCGTTCCTGCGCCCGCTTGATCTCGGTGTCCCAGTAGGCGCCCTTGACCAGTCGCACCATCAGCCTGCGATCGTGCGCCGCGGCGAGGCGGCCGATCCAGTCGATCACCTCGATCGCCCGCTTCTGGTAGGCCTGCACCGCCAGGCCGAAGCCGTCCCAACCGGCGAGCGAAGGGTCGGCCACCACCGCGGCGAAGACGTCGAGCGACAACTCGAGCCGGTCCGCCTCCTCGGCGTCGACGGTGAACGACAGGTCGTGCGCCTTGGCGCGGCGGGCGAGATCGAGGAGCCGCGGTACCAGATCGCGCATGACGTCGGCATGGTTGACCGCCTCGTAGCGCGGATGCAGCGCCGAGAGCTTCACCGAGATGCCGGCGCGTTGCGGCAACGTCCCCGTCGCCGCCTTGCCGATGCGCTCGATGGCATTGGCGTAGGAGGCGAAGTACTTGTCGGCGTCCGCCGCCGTGCGCGCCCCTTCGCCGAGCATGTCGTAGGAATGGCGGTAGCCCTTGGCCTCCATCGAAGCGGCCCGCGACAGCGCCGACGAGATCGTCTCGCCGAGCACGAACTGCCAGCCCATCACCCGCATCGCCTGTCGCGCCGCGGTGCGCACCGTCGGCATGCCGACCCGCTTCACCAGCCCCGAGAGCACGCCCATCGGCGTCTCGCCCGGCTTGAGGATCCGCGCCGTGATGCCCATCGCCCAAGCCGAGGCCGAAACCAGCCAGGCGTCGGAGACGCGCTCGTGATTCTCGAACCGCGCTTCGGCGAGCTTGTCCTCGATCAGCTTGTCGGCGGTCTCGGCGTCGGGCACGCGCAGGAGCGCCTCGGCGAGCACCATCAGCGCCAGCCCCTCCGGCGTGGTCAGCGAATATTCGCGCAGGAACTCCTCGACGCCGAAGCTGCCGGACTCGCCGCGGATCTTGCCGATCAGCCGCGTCGCGTCGGCCTCGATCCGCGCCTCCGCCTCGGGTGTGAACCGCGCCTCGCCGATCAACCGGCGGATCAGCGGGGCGTCGTCGGGCGCATAGGGGGCACGGAACGGCGGCACGGACGGGGCGAAGGGCACGAGGGCCTGGGAGGCGGTCATGGGGCTCTTCCTCGGGGTGGCTCGGAGGCCGAGAAACGGGGAAATCCGGGGCCGGAACCCGTCCGACCGTCGATATCGGAGGATAATCGCTTCTGCGCCGGGATGTTCGGCGATATGATGTCGATCGACCGTGCTTTCAAAGGCAGAACCCGTGTCCGACACAGACATCGACGGCATCGATCGTCTCGACCGCAAGATCCTCGCGGTGTTGCAGCTCGACGGCCGCATCACCCACGCCGATCTCGCCGAGCGCATCGGCCTGTCGCCGACCGCCACCGCCGATCGGGTGCGTCGGCTCACCCGCGACGGTTTCATCCTCGGCTATCGCGCCGAGCTCGATCCGGTGAAGCTCGGCCGCGGCCTCCTCGTCTTCGTCGAGGTGCTGCTCGACCGCACCTCGCCGGACGTCTTCGACGCCTTCGCCGCCCAGGTGCGCCGCGCCGGCGAGGTGCTGGAGTGCCATCTGGTCGCCGGCGGCTTCGACTACCTGATCAAGTCGCGGGTCAAGGACATGGCCGCCTACCGCCGCTTCCTCGCCGAGGTCATCCTGCCGCTCCCCGGCGTGCGCGAGACCCGCACCTACGCGGTGATGGAAGAGGTCAAGGTGACGGACGCCCTGCCGATCTGAGGCCCCCGGCGGACGACCGACCCGGGGTCCCGCGGCGGCACGTTCACCACGTCCGACGATCGCCCCCCGTCCCGCGTTGTTCCCGTCATGGCGCGGGCGTACTATTCCGCCTCCGAAACGATGGAAGGCGGGCCCCGGTGCCGGTCGAGCTTCGACCCTCTCAGGCGCTGAAACTCTGGCACGACGTGACCCTCGATCTCGTCCGCGACGGCGAGACCGACCTCACCTCGCGCCAGATGACCATCCTGTTGACGGTCTATCTCGAGCCGCCGCCCCACACCGTGCGCGGGCTCGCCGCCAAGCTCGGCGTCACCAAGCCGGCGATCACCCGCGCCCTCGACACCATGGGCGAGCGCGGCCTCGTCGACCGCCGCCGCGACGAGCGCGACAAGCGCAACGTGCTGATCCAGCGCACCGTCGCCGGCGCCCTGTGGGTGGAGAAGCTCGGCGACGACATCGTGCTCAGGGCCAAGCACCTGCCGCGCTGACGAACGGCCGTCGGCGGCGAGCCTCGGCGACGGCGGGCCGCGGCGCCCTCACCCCTCGCGGGTCAACGCCTGCGAGCCCTCGGCGATCAACGTGGTCAGCATCGTCGCGTATTGCTCGCGGGTCATACCCTTCGACGGTTTGAACCACATGAAGCTCCAGTTCATCATGCCGAACAGCGACATGGTGACCGGCTTCACCAGTTCGGGGCGGACGGCGAGCGCGGGGTTGACCTCGAGGATCGCCTCCTTGGCGTGGACGACGAGTTCGCGCTCCATCGCCTTGAGTTCGTCCTGCGCCTCCTTCGGCAGCCGCCCCATCTCGTTGATCTGGATGACGTGCTCGTGGTCGGCGTCGCGGTAGGCTTCGAGCAGGGCGCGCACCAGCGCCTCGAGCTTGTCGCGCGCCGTCCCCTCGGCCGCCCGCGCCTCGCGCACCACATCGACCAGCTCCTGGAGATGGTCGCGGATGATGTCGCAGAGCAGCGCCTCCTTGTTGGCGTAGTAGTGATAGAGCAGCGCCTTCGACGTGCCGCAGGCCTTGGCGATGTCGGTGAGCGACGTCCCGTCGTAGCCGGCCCGGGCGAAGAGCTCGGCCGACTTCTTCAGGATCGTCTCGCGCTTGGCGTCGTAGTCCGCCGCCCTCGGTCTCGCCACCGCTTCCCCCTCACCCCTTGGGCCGCTGGTCGTAGACCCGCTTGGCCTTGCCGAGCGAGCGTTCGATCATGCCCGGCGGCACCACCTGCACCCGCGCCGAGATGCCGATCGTGTCCTTGATCAGCCGCGACAGGCGCTTGCCGGCCTCCGCCACCACGTCCGCGTAATCGGATTCCGGCCGGATTTCCACCTCGACCGCCATCTCGTCCATCCGTCCCTCACGGGTCAGCAGGATGCGGTAGTGGCCGGCCAGCGCCGGCACCTTGAGCAGCAGTTCCTCGATCTGGGTCGGGAAGACGTTGACGCCACGCACGATCATCATGTCGTCGGACCGCCCGGTCACCTTCTCCATCCGCCGCATCGAGCGCGCCGTGCCCGGCAGCAACCGCGTCAGGTCGCGGGTGCGGTAGCGGATGATCGGCAACGCCTCCTTGGTGAGCGAGGTGAAGACCAGTTCGCCCTTCTCGCCGTCGGGAAGCACCGCGCCGGTCGTGGGATCGATCACCTCCGGATAGAAGTGGTCCTCCCAGACGTGCAGCCCGTCCTTGGTCTCGACGCACTCCTGCGCCACGCCCGGCCCCATCACCTCCGACAGGCCATAGATGTCGACCGCATGCATGTCGAAGGCGGTTTCGATCTCGCGGCGCATCGCCTCGGTCCACGGCTCGGCGCCGAAGATGCCGACGGCGAGCGACGACTCGCGCGGGTCGAACCCCTGCTTCTTGAACTCGTCGAGGATCGCCAGCATGTAGGACGGCGTCACCATGATGACGTCCGGCGAGAAGTCGTGGATCAGCTGCACCTGTCGCTCGGTCATGCCGCCGGAGACCGGAATCACCGTGCAGCCGAGTTTCTCCGCCCCGTAGTGCGCCCCGAGACCGCCGGTGAAGAGACCGTAACCGTAGGAGACGTGCACCTTCATGCCCGGCCGCCCGCCGGCCGCGCGGATCGAACGGGCGACGACGCTCGCCCAGGTGTCGATGTCCTTCAGCGTGTAGCCGACGACGGTCGGCTTGCCGGTGGTCCCCGACGAACCGTGGATACGGGCGATCCGCTCCTGCGGCACCGCGAACATGCCGAACGGATAGGCGTCGCGCAGGTCCGACTTGGTGGTGAAGGGGAACTTCGCCAGATCCGACAGTTGCTTGAAATCGTCCGGATGGACGCCCGCCGCGTCGAACTTGCGCCGATAGGTCGGCACGTTGTCGTAGGCGTGGCGCAGCGACCGGGCCATGCGTTCGGTCTGCAACGCCGTTATCTCGTCGCGCGAGGCGATCTCGATCGGGTCGAGGGACTTGCGGTCCGGGGTGAGGTCCAACATCGGGTTTCCTCCTGAACGTCTTCGTTCGGTGCCTCGCGGGTCTTTCGCCCGTTCGAGGGTGTCCGCGCCGGGGCGCGGACGCGTTGGCGGTTCACGCTCCTTCGAGCGTCTCCGGCGGTACGAACGTACCTTTGATGGTCCGGGACAGACCGCGGAATTCGGCGATGGTCCGGCCGTTCTCGTCAGTGACGGTGATGTCGTAGATGCCCGAGCGCCCGGCGCGATGACGCTCCTCGCACACCGCCTCCAGCACCTGCCCCTCGCGCGCCGGCGCGACGAAGCTGATCGAACAGTGTTGCGCCACCGCCCGGTCGTTGCGGCTGTTGCAGCCGTAGGCGAAGGCGGTGTCGGCGAGCGTGAAGATGTAGCCGCCGTGGCAGATGTGGTGGCCGTTGACCATGGTCGGGCCGATGGTCATGGCGAGCCGCGCCCGCCCCGGGCCCACCTCGAGGAGGCGAATGCCCAGCGCCTGCGCCGCCCTGTCGTCGGCCCACATCAGATCGGCGCAGGTGCGCGCCAACGTCTCGGCGTCCATGCGCTCACCCCTTCCGACCGGTGAAGTTCGGCTTGCGCTTCTCGACGAAGGCGGCGACGCCCTCGGCGTAGTCCGGCGTCGCACCGGCCTCGCGCTGCAGATCGCGCTCGAGATCGAGTTGCGTGTCGAGCGTGTTGGTCGAGGAAACGAAGAGCGCCCGTTTGATCAGCGCCAGACCATGGGTCGGCGCAGCGGCGAAGCGCTCGGCCAGCGCCATGGCCTCGCCCTCGAGTTCGGCGTCGTCGACCACCTTCCAAATCATGCCCCAAGCTTCCGCCCGCTCGGCCTTCACCGGCTCGGCGGTCAGCGCCAGCGCCCTGGCGCGCGCCTCGCCGACGAGTCTCGGCAACACCCAGGTGCCCCCCGAATCCGGCACCAGGCCGATCTTGGCGAAGGCCTGGACGAAGCTCGCCGAGCGCGCCGCCAGCACGATGTCGCAGGCCAGCGCGATGTTCGCCCCCGCCCCCGCCGCCACGCCGTTGACGGCGCAGACGATCGGCTTCGGCATGGTGCGGATGAGGCGGATCAGCGGGTTGTACCAGGTGTCGACCGAGGCCCCGAGATCGGGTCGCGCCGCGCCGGGCGCCACCGCCCGGTCGGCGAGGTCCTGACCCGCGCAGAAGCCGCGGCCGGCGCCGGTCAGGAGAACGGCGCGTACGCTCTCGTCCGCCGCGATCTCCTCCATCGCGGCGCGCAGCGCCCGATGCATCTCGACGTTGAACGAATTGAGCCGGTCGGGCCGGTTGAGCACGACCCGAACGACCGCGCCCCTGCGCTCGACCAGGATGGGCGCGGCCGGCGCCCCGGTGGTCTCGGACATCTCGCTTCCTCCCGTCGCGGCCCGTTCTCGACCGTCGATCCATGGACTTTTTATAGTTGACCGACCGGTTGGTCAATATATACTCGCCGACATCGAGACGCCTCCCGGCCTCTCCGGCGCGACCGGCGAGAGACCGCGAGAAGGGCGCCCGATCTCGGGAGGAAATGATGCATCGCCCGCGCCTCTTTCGCGAGGGGTGGCGGGCGCTCGCGGTCTCGCCGTCGCGCCCCGCGAGGCGGATCTTCGCCCTCCCGCGCTCCATCCGCTCCGCCGCGCCGCCCCTACGGCCGCGGCCCCGTTCGACGCGCGAGGCATCCCGATGGCCGCACTGCCGCTTCTCCGCTCCTATGCTCTCGATCGCTGGTTCGAGGCCGCCGGTCCCGCTCCCGAGGTCTTCTCGGCGGTTACCGGAGCCCCCATCGCCCGGATCTCGTCGGCCGGTCTCGACGTCGCCGCCATGGCCGCCCACGCCCGCCGGGTCGGCGGCCCGGCCCTGCGCCGCCTCACCTTTCACGATCGCGCCGCCCTGTTGAAGAAGCTGGCGCTGCATCTCTCGGAGCACAAGGCGGCGCTCTATGCGTTGTCCACCGACACCGGCGCGACGAAGACGGATTCGTGGATCGACATCGACGGCGGCATCGGCACGCTCTTCGCCTACGCCTCGAAGGGCCGGCGCGAGTTGCCCGCCTCGACCTTCCTGCTCGACGGCCCGGCCGAAGGCCTGTCGAAGCACGGCACCTTCGTCGGTCGCCACGTCCTGACCTCGCTGAAGGGCGTCGCCGTCCACATCAACGCCTTCAACTTCCCCGTCTGGGGTCTGCTCGAGAAACTCGGCCCGGCGCTCCTCGCCGGCGTTCCGGTGATCGCCAAGCCGGCCTCCGCCACCGCGCCGCTCGCCGAAGCCCTCGCCCGCCTGATCGCCGAGAGCGGCATCCTGCCGCCCGGCGCCTTCCAGTTCGTCGCCGGCTCGGTCGCCGACCTCCTCGGCCACCTGACCGGCCAGGACGTCGTCTCCTTCACCGGATCGGCCGCGACCGCCGCGACGTTGCAGCGTCAACCGAAGATCGCCGAGGCCTCGGTACGTTTCGTCGCCGAGCGCGACAGCCTCAACGCCTCGATCCTCGGCCCCGACGCCCTCCCCGGCACTCCGGAGTTCGACCTCTTCGTCAAGGGCGTCGTCGCCGAGATGACGGTCAAGGCGGGGCAGAAGTGCACCGCCATACGCCGCGCCCTCGTCCCCGAGTCGCTGGTCGAGCCGGTCGGCACGGCGATCGCCGAACGCCTCGCCAAGGTGCGCATCGGCCACCCCGCCCTCGAGACCACGCGCATGGGGGCGCTCGCCGGCCTCGCCCAGCGCCGCGACGTCCTCGCCCAGGTGGAGAAGCTCAAGGCCGAGGCCGACGTGATCTGCGGCGGGGGTGACGTCGTCGTCGACGGCGCCGACGCAGAGAAGGGCGCCTTCCTCGCGCCCATCCTGCTCCGCGCCCGCGATCCCGCCACCGCCCGCCTCGTCCACGAGGTCGAGGCCTTCGGTCCGGTGTCGACGCTGATCGGCTATCGCGATCTCGCCGAGGCGGCCGACCTCGTCCATCGCGGCGAAGGCTCGCTCGTCGCCTCGCTCGTCACCCACGACGCCGATTTCGCCCGCGACTTCGTGCTCGAGGTCGCCGCCTCGCACGGCCGCATCCTGGTGCTCGACCGCGACTGCGCCAAGGAATCGACCGGCCACGGCTCGCCGCTGCCCCAGCTCGTCCACGGCGGCCCCGGCCGCGCCGGTGGCGGTGAAGAGATGGGCGGCATCCGCGGCGTCCACCACCACATGCAGCGCGCCGCCCTCCAGGGCTCGCCCGCCATGCTCACCGCCATCGGCGGTTCGTGGATCAAGGGTGCGCCCGAGATCATCGGAGAGATCCACCCCTTCCGCCTCGCCTACGGCGAGCTCGAACTCGGCCGCACCTTCCGCTCGAAGCCGCGCGTCGTCACCCTCGAGGACATCGAGCACTTCGCGCATTTCACCGGCGACACCTTCTACGCCCACATGGACGAGGAGGCGGTGAAGGGTCATCCCTTCTTCCCCGGCCGCGTCGCCCACGGCTATCTGCTGCTCTCCTTCGCCGCCGGCCTCTTCGTCGAGCCGGCCCGCGGCCCGGTGCTCGCCAACTACGGCCTCGACGACCTGCGCTTCCTGAAGCCCGTCCAGCCGGGCGAGGCGATCGAGGTGCGGTTGACGGTCAAGTCGAAGAACCCGCGCAACGCCGACTACGGCGAGGTGCGTTGGGACGTCGAGATCACTTCGGCCGGCGAGACCTGCGCCACCTACGATCTCCTCACCATGAACGCCCACGTCGCCTGACGACGCGCCGCGCCGTCGAGATGGCCCACGCCTCCGATCGCCCCGGGACGCGCGCCCCCGCACGCCCCGGGGTTTTCTTCGCCGGCATGGTGGTCAACTCCGCCCCGGCTCACTCGTTCTCGCATGGCACTGCGATTTCAGGTGCGGTGCACCATTGCTCGAAGGTGCCCCGCCGAGCGGGTTTCCCGTTGAGATTCAAGGCGAGATCGTGGCGGAACCTCCGCGAAGATGGCGGGAATACGAAGCCGCCCATGTCATTTGCGCATGCCGGAATCCCGCCGCCGCGCCTTCCCCATTGCTGCACTGCACACTAGGTTGTCGACGAAATGAATTTCAGAGCCGCCGGAAATTGCGGCCCCGCAACGCGAAAGAGACGACCATGCCCCTCACCCGCTTCGCCCGTTCGATCGGCACGAGCCTGCGCCGCATCCACCTCTACCGGGTCACCATCGCCGAACTGAGCCAGCTCGGCGACCGCGAGCTCGCCGACCTCGGCATCGCCCGCCACGAGATCCGCGAAGTCGCCCGTCGCACCGCGATCTGAGGCGGAAGGGCGGGTCACGGCAGCCGCCCGTGGAAGTCGACGCCGTCGGCGTTCAGCGCCCGGAACGCCTCCGTCCAGAACTGCCGGACGAACTCGACCGTTTCCGGATCGAGCGGCGCGCGATCGCCGTCCTCGCGGCCGAAGCCGAAGACGACGATGCGCAGACCCTTCAGGTCGACGTCGAAGCCGACCCTCCTGAGCTGCGCCAGCCCTTCGCGACGCAGCGCCGCGGCGCGCTCCGGCTTCTGCGCGGCGCGGCGCGCCAGGCTCTGCAGGTCGAGCGCCCGCGACCGCTCCAACATGTCGGAGAAGAGGTAGATCGCCAACCGCTCGTCGGCCGATCGCGTCCGCAGCGCATAGGCGAGCGTCAGCGCGATGTCCGAGGCCGACAACGACTTCTTCGGCACCACGCCGGCGAGCGAGCGCTCGAGCTCGTCGTTGAACTCCGGCACCACCCGCTTCGCCTGCAGCGGACTGCACGAGCCGTCGTCCGGCGCGCAGGCCGGAACGCACAGATCGAACGGCATGTCCATCCGCGAGAAACTGTCGGTGATCGTCAGGAAGCGGAGGCGGCTGCCCGGCGGCGCCCGCTTCACGATGCTCTCCACGCCGGCCTTGAACATCAGGTCGTCGCCTTCGGCGAACCGCGTGGTGATGTCGACGAAGACCATCGTCCGCCCGGCCGCGTCACGGCAGAAGTCGTCGAGCTTCACCACCGCTCGCGCCGGCTCGATGAGCCCGCCCGAGGCGATCCCCAGCCCGAGCGCCGCGGCTCGAACGAGCCGTCCCGACAGGTGTCGCATCCCGATCATGGCTCCTCGTCGGTTCCCGCTTCGCCACCGCCGGGGCGCTCGGCCGGCTCCGGCCGAGCGGCGGCCTTCGGCGCCCCGATCGACGGCGGCGGCGCCGGCGGCTTGCGAGCGGAGCCGTGGTCGAATCCCTGCACGTAGGCGGCCAGTCGACGTTCGCGCACGCGAGTGATCGCATCGCCGCCGGTCTTGGCGCTCTGGCCCAGGAGATCGAGGCGTTCGCCGAGATTCTTCTGTTCCCGCCTGACCTCGCCGATCAGCCGGTCGAGCGACGCCAGAACCCGGTGGTGGTCCTCGGTGATGCGCTTCAGCTCCGCGAGATGCTTCTCGCGATGGCGATCGTGGGCGCGCTTCGCTCTCGCCGCCCGCCGCACCGCCAGATCGTAGCGATCGTCCGGATCGACGTGGAAATAGGCCAAGGTCAGGGCGAGGATCACGACGAAGACGTTCAGCATGGCCAGTTGCAGCGCCTCGCCGGAGACCCCGGCGAGCCAGCCGGAGAGGGCCTTCTGGGTGGCGGTCAGGACCACCTGGCCGGCCGACGTCCCGATCTTGCCGACCGTCGGGATCTGCAGCTTCAGCAGATGGTCCCGCAGCTGAGACAACACGGCGAGGGCGAAGAGCATCGCCGCCGCCAGGAGCAGGATGGCGGTCGCGCGTCGCGCCACTTGGGTCCAGCGCAGCGACCCGAAGATCTGGCGCAGATTCGTCCCCATCAGATGGGCGGCCCCGACGAAGCCGGAGCCGACGATCCCGGCGAAATACCAGTTGTAGTTGTTCTGGAGATCGGACAGGAGTTCGAGCGCCGTGGCGTTCAGCGGAATCTCGCCGAGGAAGGCCAGCAACATCATCGGCACGTAGAGGTGGTTCGGCAGCATTCCGGCCGGCGGTCGACGCAGCTCGGACCGCAGCACGTCCTCGTCCTGCGCCGCCTTCTCCCACGCGATGCGCAGATCCTCTGAGGGCGAACTCACCGGACTGGAGCCGATGTCGAGCACGTGCGCCTTGGAATTGAAGGCGGCGATCTCCTGATACTTCTGATCCACGAGTTGTTCTTCGCGCGCCGTCAGCCGCGTCAGCGCCCGATGTTCGATCGCCGCCTCGGCGCGACAACTGTCGATGTAGGCGTAGCCGTCGGCATTGACCTCCGCGGCGATGCGCCGTTCACCGGCCTCGCGGGCCCGCTGTCGATCGGTCTCACCGCACCGCGCCGCATCGTGGAGGCCGCGCTCGTAGTCGGCGCGCTCCTCCACCGGCGTGTAGGAGGCATATTTCGATTGGATGGCACGCCACTTCAGAGGATCCGCGTTCGACATGAGACACCCGGCTGGAACCCGTCGGACGATTCATTAGAGGTTGCATCGACCGAATACAATATTTGTTTGTATTCAACTTCTATAAATATCTTGGGTTGTATCTGGTTGCGACGAACCCGGCGCGCCGTTGACCGAGGTCAAAGCGCCGGCGGTCGACTTCCCCTCCTCTGGGGCGCGATCGTCGCCGATGGAGGGCGAAGTGCCGACCCGCGACCTGCCCACCTTCCGCGACCTCGGCGCCTTCCTCGCCCTGCTGGAGAGCCGCCGCCTGCTGCGGCGCGTCGCCGAACCGATCTCCACCGTCCACGACATGACCGAGATCCACCGCCGGGTGCTCGTCGCCGGCGGTCCGGCCCTGCTTTTCGAGCGGCCGATCCTGCCCGACGGCACCCACTCGCCGATCCCGGTCCTCACCAATCTCTTCGGCACGGTCGAGCGCGTCGCGCTCGGCTTCGGCATCGAACCCGCCCATCTCGACCGCCTCGGCGAGGAACTCGCCGCCCTGCGCGACCCGACCCCGCCGGACGGCGTGCGCGAGGCCCTCACCAAGCTGCCGCTCCTGAAGGCGGCCCTCTCCATGCGGCCGAAGACTGTCGCCACCGCCCCGTGCCAGGAGCGGGTGCTGACCGGCTCCGAGATCGATCTCTCCGGCCTGCCCGTCCAGACCTGCTGGCCCGGCGAGCCGGCGCCGCTCGTCACCTGGCCCCTGGTGATCACCCGCCCGCCCGACACCACGTCGACGGCGAAGTACAACGTCGGCGTCTATCGCCTCCAGGTCGTCGGGCGGAACCGCCTGATCACCCGCTGGCTCGCCCACCGCGGCGGCGCGCATCATCATCGCGCCTGGGCGGCGCGGGGGGAGAAGATGCCGGTCGCCGTGGTGATCGGTGCCGATCCCGGCACCATCCTCGCCGGCGTCCTGCCGCTGCCGCAGGATCTCTCCGAGTTGCACTTCTCCGGCCTCACCCGCGGCGAGCGCGCCCGTCTCGTGCCGGCGAAGAGCGTGCCCCTGAAGGTGCCGGCCGATGCCGAGATCGTCATCGAGGGCTGGGTGTCGCCGACCGAGACCCTGCCCGAAGGCCCCTACGGCGACCACACCGGCTACTACAACTCGGTCGAGGACTTCCCCGTGATGGAGGTCTCGGCCGTCACCATGCGGCGTCGGCCGATCTATCTGTCGACCTACACCGGTCGCCCGCCCGACGAACCCTCGCGCATCGGCGAAGCCTTCAACCGTCTGTTCCTGCCGCTCCTGAAGAAGCAGTTCCCCGAGGTGACGGACTTCTGGCTGCCGCCGGAGGCCTGTTCCTACCGGGTCGCGGTGGTGGCCATCCGCAAGTCCTATCCCGGTCAGGCCCGCCGGGTGATGATGGGCCTGTGGTCGATGCTGCCTCAGTTCGCCTACACGAAGTTCGTGATCGTCGTCGACGCCGACATCGATCCCCACTCATGGGACGACGTGCTGTGGGCGATCTCCACCCGCTCCGACCCGTCGCGCGACGTCATGCTGGTCGACCGCACCCCGATCGACTACCTCGATTTCGCCTCGCCGAAGTCCGGCCTCGGCGGCAAGATGGGCCTCGACGCCACCACCAAGATCGGCACCGAGACGGAACGCGAATGGGGTCGGGTGCTGACGCAGAGCTCGGAAGTGGCGGCCCGCGTCGATGAGCTCTGGGGAAGGCTGGGGATATGACGACGAAATCACGAGGCGTCGACCGGCTCACGCGATGAGCCGCGCTCGGGGCAGGGACGACCCCATCGTCCCCTCCCCCTCCAAGGGGGGGAGAGAACCGGATGCGAGCGTCTTCGTCGATCCCGGTCCGCGGCCGGCCGAAATTCCCCGAAGAGGAATAGGGTGGGTCGAGACGGGAACCGTCGCCTCGAACCCGATGTAAACGGAGGCACCATGACCCGCGTCGTTCTCGCTCTTTCGGGTGCCTCCGGCGCGGCGATCGGCCTGCGCGTCGCCGAGATCCTGAGCGACGGCGGCATCGAGATCCACCTCGTCGTCACCGCCGCGGCCGAGCGTACGCTGGCCCACGAGCTCGGGCCCGACGCCCTCCGCCGACTGGAAGCCCGCGTCCACCACCGCCACCCGATCGGCGACATCGGCGCGGTGATCGCGTCGGGCTCGTTCCGAACCGCCGGCATGATCGTCGCTCCCTGCTCGATGCGGGTGGTCGGCGCCGTCGCTTCGATCGCCGCCTCGGACCTCCTGATCCGCGCCGCCGACGTCACCCTGAAGGAACGTCGCCGCCTCGTGCTGGTGGCGCGCGAGAGCCCGCTCCATCTCGGCCATCTGCGCGCCATGGCGGCGGTCACCGAGGCCGGCGCCATCGTCGCCCCGCCGGTGCCCGCCTTCTACCTGAAGCCGACCTCGGTCGAGGCGATCGTCGACCAGATCGCCCATCGCGCCGTCGATCTGCTCGATCTTCCGGGCCTGCCGCGCGCCGCCGAATGGACCGGGGAGGCAACCGACGGGGACCGGTGGCGATGAAGCCGCTCGCGACCCGCCTCGCGCCCTACGAGGTCTTCTTCCCGCTCGCCGCCCTCGGCACGATCGTCGCCGTCGGGCTCACCGTACCGGCGCTCCACGGCGGCTGGACGCCGCCGGCCGGGCTCTCGGCCGCCGACTGGCACGCCCACGAGATGCTCTTCGGCCAGTTCCCCGCCGCCTTCGCCGGGGTGATGCTGACCGCCCTGCCGCGCTGGACCAAGGGGCCGTCGATGACGCCGGCGGCGGTCGTCGCCCTCGCCCTCCTCTTCCTCGCCGCCCGCCTCGCCTTCCTCTTCGCCCCCGATCCGGCGTGGCTGTGGTCGTCGCCCATCGCCCTCGCCGGGCTCACGGCCCACGCCGGGTGGCGCATCGTCGCCGCCGGAAACCGTCGCGACTTCGGCCTCCTCACCCTTCTCGCCACCCTCGCCGTCGCCGACGGCCTCTTCCTCGCGACCGTCCGCGACGGCGACGCCGCCCTCGCGCTCCGCCTCGCCCTCACCGCCACCGTTCTCGTCGCCACCGTGATGGGCGGGCGCATCGCGCCGGCGCTGACCCGCCACCTCGCCGAGAAACGCGGCCGCCCGCGGGTCCCACCGACGCCGCGACCGCTCGAGATCGCCGTCTTCGCCGCGACGGTGCCGGCCCTGGCCGTCTGGGTCGCCACCCCGACCGCGCCGGCGACCGCCCTCGGCCTCGGCCTCGCCGCCCTCCTCCACGTCGCGCGACTCGCCGGCTGGAAGGGCTGGTCGACGGTCGACCGACCGCCCTTCCTCGCCCTCCATTTCGGTTACGCCTTCCTGCCGTTCGGCCTCGCGGCCATGGCCGTCGCCATCCTCCGTGGCGACGTCGCCCTCGTCGACGTCGCCACCCATGCCTGGGGCGTCGGCACCTTCGGACTGATGTGCGCGGCGATCATGACCTCGGTGGTGCGCCGCTACTCCGGCAAGGCGCTGACCGTGAGCCGCCTCGCCGACGCGATCGTCGGGCTTCTGCTCCTCGCCGCGATCCTGCGCCTCGCCGCCGCCCCGCTCGCCCTGCCGGCCGGCCCGCTGTGGGCATCCGCCACGGTCTGGGTCGCGGCATGGTCCACCCTCGTGGCGCTCCTCACCCGCGATCGCCGCCTCCCACCGCCGGCGAACACCGACGCGTCGCCTGACGCGGACGAGAGTGGCGAGATCGGGTGAAACTGGTGGGCCCGGCAGGACTCGAACCTGCAACCAATCCGTTATGAGCGGACGGCTCTGACCATTGAGCTACAGGCCCGACCCGGCCCGGTGCGAGATCGCCGGGGCGGATCAGTCGCCGCATCGCCTAACACGACGTGTGGCCGACCGACAAGCACGCGCCACGATATGAACACTTTCCTCGTCGAAAAGCCGAGACTTCGCGGCCGCCGGAGGAGGATCCGGCGTGTCAGACCTCGACCGAGACGGGTGGCCCGCGGCCGATCCCGTCCCCGCCGAAGGTGGAGACGACCGAAGGTCGCCCCCCCCTAGGCCGACCGGAGCCCGTCGCGCCGCCGTCCCCCGGACGGACCCGACAGCTCCCCTCGGAGAACGACCGAATACCGATCACATCCGTGGATGCGTAAACCGTCGATCCGGCCCACTTGGCGCCGGACGACGAAGCGGACACCCTCCGGCCAGCGACGATGCGGCCGCAGGACGACGTCCGACGGAGACCGGTTCTCAGCGCCGATGCGAGACCGGATCCGCAGCCGATGGCCATCGATCGGGGGAGACCCGCCGGACCATCGACCCGTGAGGCAAGTTCCCCGCGTGAGCTCGCGAGCCCCGGGCGCCTCGAATGCACGAGCCGAGAATCCCGTGACGGGAGGCCGTGCCACATCGGAGTGGAATGAATGATCCGAACCCATGAGGTCACCGCGTCCCGCGGTGCCGCCCCGCGCCGAGTCCTGCTCGCCGCCGGCCTCCTCGTCCTCGCCGCCGCCCCGGCTGTCGCCGGCCCGAGCAGCATGATCCAGGCGTAGA
>JAOTSD010000090.1 GCA_030247555.1 Siculibacillus sp.
CGCGGCCCCGAGGTCAGGGGAACGATCGACCCGGTCATGATCCGGTCGAGCATCTCCTCGGTGACGGCGTCACCGGCCCGCACCGCATCGATCGTGGCGGCGGCGAGCACCGCCGGATCGATGAGGAGATCCGGCGTCGAACCGACCGAAACCTGCTGCGCCGGGGCCGGCACCGGCGGAGCCGGTTCTTCGCCGAGGGCCTGACCGAAGGCGGTCGTCGCCAAGATGGTTCCCAGAAGCAGGGACGACCAGCGGGACGAAGTCATGTGGTGGGCTCCGGAGACGCGTTCGAGTCGGGATCCGATGTTCGAAGAATGTGACGTGAGGGGAACCACGGTCAATCCACGATGCCGCGATCATACGATCGCGCCCCGGATCATTCCGCCGCTTCCGCGTTCGTCGCCTCCTCCAAACCATATTCCTTGAGCTTGCGATAGAGCGTCGAGCGCCCGATTCCGAGCCTCTTGGCCACTTCCGTCATCCGTCCACCGTAATGATCGATGGCGATGCGGATCATCTCCTCCTCGATCGCGGCGAGATCGCGGACGTGGCCGGTCTCGTCGAGCGAGCGCAGGAAGCCGAACGGCGCCGGGCCCGACCCGGCGACGAGACCCGAGGGGCTCGGCGACCAGCCGGACATCGGCATTTCCGCCGTCCCGGCGAGAAGCCGCGGCAGACCGGAGATGACCGACGAGGAAACGCCCGTCGCGGCACCGGGCGCGGTCCCGGTCACCAGCACGGCGCGACGGTCGTCGACCGGCACCTCGCCGACCTGCGCGGCGATCTGCGGGAACTCCTCGACCCCGAGGAGATCGCCATCCGAGAGCACCACGGCCCGAAACACGGCATTCTCGATCTGGCGGACGTTGCCCGGCCAGTCGTAGCGTTCGAGCAGCGCCATCGCCTCGGCCGAGACCCCGACGATGCGTCGGCGCCCTTCCTCCGCCGCGAACCGGGCGACGAAGGTTCGCACGAGTTCGGGAATGTCCTCCTTGCGCTCGCGGAGCGGCGGCACGCGGACGGGAAAGACGTTGAGCCGGTAATAGAGGTCCTCGCGAAAGCGGCCTTCCTTGGTGAGGTCGAGCAGCGACCGGTTGGTCGCCGAGATCAGGCGGAAGTCGACCTTCACCGGCTTGCGCGAGCCGACCGGCTCGATCTCGCCCTCCTGGATGGCCCGCAGCAGCTTCACCTGGATCTCGGGAGGCAACTCGCCGACCTCGTCGAGGAACAGCGTGCCGCCGTGGGCCTCCTGGAACTTGCCGACGTGGCGGTCGACGGCACCGGTGAAGGCGCCCTTCTCGTGGCCGAAGAGGATCGACTCGACCAGATTCTCGGCGATGGCGCCGCAGTTCACCGTGACGAAGGGCTTGGCCCGACGGTCGGACGAACCCTGGATGGCGCGGGCGATGAGCTCCTTGCCCACCCCGCTCTCCCCCTCGATGAGGATCGGGATCTGTGACGCCGCCGCCCGACGGCCGAGGCGGATCACCCGGTCCATGGCCGGCGAGGAGGTGGCGAGATCGTCGAAGGTGAGGGTGCCGGTGACGGTTCGCCGGGTCCGAACCACCTCTTCCTCGAGGTTGGCGAACTTCAACGCGTTGGCGACCGACACCTGCAGCCGCTCCGGCGAGATCGGCTTGACCACGAAGTCGAAGGCTCCCGCCCGCATCGCCGAGACCACCACGTCGATACCGCCGTGGCTGGTCTGGACGATCACCGGCACGGCGATCTCCGCCTTGCGCATCTCTCCCAGAACGCCCATGCCGTCGAGATCGGGCATGACCAGATCGAGGATGACGAGCGAGATGGTGCGCCCGTCCGGCGAGGTCAGCACCCTCAGCGCTTCGACCCCACTGTCGACGACCACCGGCGAATGTCCGAAGCGGCGCACCGCCTCTTCCAGGAGTCGCCGCTGGATCGGGTCGTCGTCGACGACGAGAATGCGCTCGCCCATGTCTTTCCCTGTGCTTGATGCGGTGTCTCGAATCGAGTCGATCGTCGCGGCACGAGGTTGACCAGAGGTTAACGAGCCCGTTCACGATGGGACCGGACGGGTCGCCACCGCGCCTCGTCCACGTTTTCCACGGGTTGAAGCGGGGACCGCTCACCCGATATGGAAGGAGACCGGTCGGCGCTTCGCCGCCGCCACCGCCCTCTTCCCGGAGCCTTCCGCCAAATGACCGCCCTCCTCGCCACCGCCGTCCGCGACCATAACGCCGCGCCCGCCGCCACGCCCTTCGGCGACCTGCCGGAATGGAACCTGGCGGATCTCTATCCGTCGATGGACGGCCCGGAATTGACCGGCGATCTCGCCCGCGGCCTAGCCGAGGCGGAAGCGTTCGAGACGAAGGCCAAGGGCGCGCTCGCCGACATCGCCGCCCGGGGCGATGCGACCACCCTCCTCGCGCTGGTGCGCGACTACGAGGCGCTGCAGGACCGGCTCGGCCGCATCGGCTCCTATGCCGGCCTCGTCTATTGCGGCGACACCACCGATGCCGTCCGCGCCAAGTTCTACGGCGACATCCAGGACAAGCTCACCCGCGCCTCGACCCATCTCCTGTTCTTCGAACTGGAACTGAACCGCATCGACGACGCCGCGATCGACGCCCTGATCGCGCGCGATCTCGGCCTGGGACACTACCGTCCGTGGCTCGAGGACATCCGCAAGGAGAAGCCGCATCAGCTCTCCGACGAGATCGAGAAGCTCTTCCACGAAAAATATGTCACCGGCGCCGCCGCCTGGACCCGCCTCTTCGACGAGACCGTCGCCTCGCTGCGCTTCAGGATCGGCGAAGACGAATTGCCGCTCGAGGCCACTCTCTCGCGCCTTCAGGACGCCGACGAGGAGAAGCGCCGCGAGGCGGCTCAGGCGCTCGCCGCCACCTTCAAGGCGAACCTGCGCATCTTCACCCTGATCATGAACGTGCTGGCCAAGGACAAGGAGATCTCCGACACTTGGCGGCACTTCGCCGATCCGGCCGACGCCCGCCATCTCTCCAACCGGGTCGAGCCGGAGGTGGTCGCGGCGCTGGTCGAAGCCGCCCGCGCCGCCTTCCCGCGCCTCTCCCATCGCTACTACGCCCTCAAGGCGCGATGGATGGGCAAGGAGAAGCTCGAACACTGGGACCGCAACGCCCCGCTCGCCACCGCACCGGCCCGCACCATCCCCTGGGAGGAGGCGCGCGACACCGTGCTCGAGGCCTACGGCCGCTTCTCGCCCGACCTCGCGGCGCTGGGCCGCCGCTTCTTCGACAACCCGTGGATCGACGCGCCGACCCGCCCGGGCAAGGCGCCCGGGGCTTTCGCCCACCCCACCGTGCCCTCGGCGCACCCCTACCTGCTGGTCAACTACCAGGGCAAGGTGCGCGACGTCATGACGCTCGCCCACGAGCTCGGCCACGGCGTCCACCAGTTGCTCGCCGCCCCCAACGGCGCGCTGATGGCCCCGACACCGCTCACGCTCGCCGAGACCGCTTCCGTCTTCGGTGAGATGTTGACCTTCCGGGCGCTCTTGGCGGATGCGAAGTCGGTGGCAGATAAGCGGGCGATGCTCGCCTCCAAGGTCGAGGACATGATCAACACGGTCGTGCGCCAGATCGCCTTCTACACCTTCGAACGCAAGATCCACGCGGCGCGGCGCGAGGGCGAGCTGACCGCCGACGATCTCTGCCGCTTCTGGATGGAGGTCCAGGGCGAGAGCCTCGGCCCCTCGATCCGGCTCGGCGAGGGCTACGAGACCTATTGGGTCTACATCTCCCACTTCATCCACTCGCCCTTCTACGTCTACGCCTACGCCTTCGGCGACTGTCTGGTGAACTCGCTCTACGGCGCCTACGAGACGGCCCCGGCCGGCTTCCAGGAGAAGTATTTCGCTCTGCTCTCCGCCGGCGGCACCCGCCACCACAAGGAGCTCCTCGCCCCCTTCGGTCTCGACGCCACCGATCCGAAGTTCTGGTCGATCGGCCTCTCGGTGATCGAGGGTCTCATCGACGAGTTGGAGGCGCTCGGCTGAGGCGGAGGGAGGCACGGATCCGTGTGGTGGACCGAGCGACGCGAGGTGCACCGCTCGAGCCATCTCCGACCGTCGATCCCCCGGGCCGATGCCGGCATCCCCCGGCCTCTCCCCCAACATCATCCCCGGGCTCGGCCCGGGGACCCGTGGGCCTCACGCTCGACGGCCACACCGATGGGTCGCCGGGCCGAGCCCGGCGATGACCGGCCGGAGGCGACGTGCGATCCGACGAGGGCCGCCCGCCCACGCGACCTGCCCCCGACACCCCCTGCGGGATTCTTTTCGCCCCGCCCCTCCTCCACCCTTGAAAACGCCCCTCCCCGGGGTCAGATGCTGCGGGCCGTCTCGTCCGCGGGTCGGTGCGCGGTTCTCGCGCGCGGCGGACGTGCGCTTCGGCGCCGCGACGGTTCTTCCCGGAGGACGATCCATGTTCGACGCCACCAAGCTCCTGGAACAACTGCTCGGCCCGCAGGCCGCGGCGACGGCGCAGGGCTACATCGATCAGGGCACCAAGGCGGTCGAAGGCCTCGTCGGCCCCGACGCGCTCGCCAAGGGCAAGGACCTGCTCGGCCAGGGCCTGTCGTCGCTGGAGAGCACCGCCGCCGACTACGTCGGCGCCGACAAGGTCGAACGGGCCAAGACCCTGGTGAAGGAGAACCAGCTCGCCACCGGCGCCGCCATCGGCGGTCTGCTCGGCCTGCTGGTCGGCACCGAATCCGGCCGCAAGGTGACCGGCACCGCGGTCAAGGTCGGCTCGCTCGCCGCCCTCGGCGGCCTCGCCTGGAAGGCCTGGCAGAATTGGCAGACGACCAACGCCCCGACCGGTGAACCCGCCGCCGCGCCGCCCCCCACCCTCGATCCGGCCGCCGAGCAGAAGCTCGCCGCCTCCACCATCATCGCCATGATCCAGGCGGCCAAGGCCGACGGCCACATCGACGACGCCGAACGCGCCGCCATCATGGGCCGCGTCGGTGAACTCGAGGGCGCGGCCCGCGCCTTCCTCGACACCGAACTCGCCGCGCCGATCGACGTCGACCGGGTGGCGAGCCTCGCCACCAACCAGCAGGAGGCGATCCACCTCTACGCCGCCTCGCTCCTCGCCATGGCGCCCGACCAACCGATCGAGCGCGCCTATCTCGCCGCCCTCGCCCAGAGGCTCCACCTCTCCGCCGAACTCGTCACCGAGATCGAGCGCGGAGTTAGGAAGGCCTGACCGGACATCGGCTCCCGAGACGGCGATGGCCGGCGGATCGCTCCGCCGGTCGTGGTCGTCTCATCGGTGACGCGCGGTGGCGCGTCACGCCATGGCGCGCAGCGCTCCGACCAGCCGTTCCATGTCCTGCGGCATCTCGCTCTCGAAGCGCATGGTCCGACGCGTCTTCGGGTGGGCGAAGGCGAGGAGGCGGGCGTGCAGCGCCTGCCGTCCGAGGGCCCTCAGCGCCGCGCCGACTTCCGGCGCCTCCCGGTCGAGCTTGTCGAGTTTGGTGCGGAAGCCCGAGCCGTAGAGGTCGTCGCCGAGCAGCGGATGGCCGATGTGGGCGAAATGGACGCGGATCTGATGGGTGCGGCCGGTCTCCAGCCGGCATTCGACGAGGCTCACCGCCGCCTCGCGCCCCGCTCCGCCGAAGCTCTCCACCACCTCGAAATGGGTGATCGCCTCGCGCCCGCCCGATTTCACCACCGCCATCGCCTGACGATTGCGCGGATCGCGGCCGATGTCGCCGGTGATCGTCCCCTCCCGATACTTCGGCACTCCCCAGACCAACGCCAGATAGGCGCGCTCCAGCGGCCCGGAGCGACCGTGGTCGGCGAACTGGGCGGCGAGCTTCTGGTGGGCCCGGTCGGATTTCGCCACCACCATGACCCCGGATGTGTCCTTGTCGAGCCGGTGGACGATGCCCGGCCGCTCCACCCCGCCGATGCCGGAGAGCGATCCGGCGCAATGGTGGAGCAGCGCGTTGACCAGCGTGCCCGACCAGTTGCCGGCCCCGGGATGGACGACGAGTCCCGCCGGCTTGTCGACGACGATCACCTCATCGTCCTCGTGGAGCACGTCGAGCGGGATCGCTTCCGGCCGCGGCGCCGCCGGAGCGGGCGCCGGCGGGTCGATGGTGATGCGCATCCCCGCGTTGATCTTGCGCGAGGCGTCGACTACGGTCGCGCCGTCGATCGTCACCCGACCCTCGCCGATCAGGCTCTTGAGCCTGGAGCGCGACAGGGTGGCGATCCGGCGCGCCAGGGCCGCGTCGAGACGCTCGCTCGGGGCTCCCGCCTCGATCGTGATCACGATCGGTCCGGCGCCCGGCGCGGAGGCGTCCTCCTCGGGCTCGAGATCATCGGTCTCGAGCATGTCGACGAGATCGTCGGCGACCGCGGGGGGCGGCGGCTCGGCGAGGCTCTCGGCCCATTCCGCCGCCTTGCGCGCCATCCGCTCGCGCTTCGTATCCCTGACCATTGAAGAGATCCCGCTGCCCGATGACCAATCCGAATTTCGCCGAAGAAGACGAAAAGCCCCTCGATGCCGCCCAGCTGCGCCTTCAGGCCAAGCTCAAGCGGCTGCTTTTCTGGTCGACGGGGGTGATGGTTCTCGGCCTCGTCGCCGTCTTCGCCGCGATCTTCTATCGCGTCACGAGGACCGATGTGAAGCCCGCGGTCGCCTTCGACCGACCGATCGTCGCCGAACTGCCGATGCCCGAGGGCGGCCGCGTCGTCGACACCCGCCTCGACGGCACCCGCATGACGGTCACCGTCGAGAGCCCGAAGGGCGCGGCGATCCTGATCGTCGACCTCGAGACGATGAAGGTCGTCCGCCGGCTGGAGCTGACCACGACGAAGTGAGAGGTCGGGTAGCGTCCCCGCGCCCGCGTTCGCCGACCGGTCCACGAGGGTCACGGATCGCACCAGGAGCCAGCCCATGACCGCCGCCTTCTCCGCCGCCGATCTCGACGACCTCCTCGCCATCCTGATCGACGCCGCCGACGTCGAGATCCTGCCGCGCTTCGACCGGCTCGGCGCCGGCGACGTCTCGACCAAGAGCGGCCCGCTCGATCTCGTCACCGTCGCCGATCAGGCCGCCGAGCGCCGCATCGCCGCGGCGGTGGCGGAGCGCTTCCCCGAGGCCGTCTTCATCGGCGAGGAGTCGGTCGCCGAGGATCCCGCCCGCCTCGGCCGGCTCGCCGAGGCCCGGCTCGCCATCGTCGTCGACCCGATCGACGGCACCTTCAACTTCGCCACCGGACTGCCGCTGTTCGGCGTCATGGCGGCGGTCGTCGCCGACGGCGAGACGGTCGCCGGCGTCATCCTCGACCCCGTCACCGGCAGCCACATGACCGCGCTCAAGGGCGAAGGCGCGATCCTCGGCCATCGCGACGGCCGTGCGGCCCGCCGCCTGCGCGTCGCCGCGCCGCTCCCCGTCGTCGAGATGCACGGCTGCATCTCCTGGTCCTACATGCCCGACCCGCTGCGCGAGACCGTCGCCGCCCGCATGCCCCGCCTCGCCGCCGCCTACACCTACCGCTGCGCCGCCCACGAATACCGGCTCGCCGCCACCGGCGGCTGCCACGTGCTGGCCTTCGGCAAGATCATGCCCTGGGACCACCTCGCCGGGCAGCTGATCCACACCGAGGCCGGCGGCTTCTCGGCCAAGTTCGACGGCTCGCCCTATCGCCCCACCGACCTCGAGGGCGGCCTGCTGCTCGCCCCCGACGAAGCGAGCTGGCACGCACTGCGCGAGTCGCTGTTCGGGGGGTGAGGCGCCGTTCATCGACAGCCAACGGATTCGCTTGGGCCGGAGTTGGCGTTCGGAAATCAGGAGCCATTCCCGAGAAACTCGGCGAATGGTGTACTTCAGCCGGAAAAATGGCGGAAAATGCGCAACCGGTTGCGCCCCGGGCAAGATGTCGATATCCATGGTTGCATGGTTGATTGAACCCATCGGGTCGGGACCGATACCATGCGTGAGCGAAACTCCCTGTATGAAAAGGGCAGTGAAGTCACCCTCGGGCTCATTGTTATTGCCGTACTATTCAGTATGTTTATCGCCGGATTGGTTGTACTTTATCTGGCAAAGAATGACAAATTTAAAATAGATGATGACAATCTGACGATAAGGATAGTTAAATGCCTGACGATATCATCGGGAGTTTCTTTATTGATACTATTTTCATCGGGGGCTGGCTACATGCTGGCGGAAATATTCTCGAATACACCGCAACACGTTCGAATTGGGATCACTTTCCACATCGAAAGTCTGGTACCAACCGCGGTTTCTTTCGGACTTGAACTGTTTGCAACCCTGTTTTTTGCTGACTTTATTACCAGACACATTGAACCAAGGCTAACATCAGAATCAAGATGGCTGAGAATCGTGAGTATGAACTCACTGAGAATATCAATGTATTTATCTTTCACAGCTTTTGCCTCATTGATATTCAATATTTTCAGGACAAACAATGGAATTATGGATTTCATTAGCGGAATTATCATTGATCCAATTCGTTCGACTGTATATCCCGTCATAATAATCATTGATTTAATTAGTATAGCTATATATGATCCAATACAACTTCTTAATATTGGATTCCGTTATTCAGTCGCATACATGCCAAATGTCTTTGCATGGACGCCATTCGTGGTGACGTGCGCGATGCTGATAACCATCTACAAAGTCGTTCGCGAATTTCTCGGCAATAGACAGCCGGCATGAGAAAAGCCCGGCCACCTCTCGGCGACCGGGCCTTCCTGCTTCCCCCCGTTATGTCGTTCAGACGCCGATGCCGCGCTCGCGGATCGCCGCCTCGATCTCGTCGAGCACCGAGGCGTCGTCGATGGTCGCCGGCATGTTCCATTCCTGATGATCGGCGATCTTCTGCATGGTGCCGCGCAGGATCTTGCCCGAGCGGGTCTTGGGCAGGCGGTCGACGGTGATCGCCACCTTGAAGGCCGCGACGGCGCCGATCTTGGCGCGGACCAGCGCCACCAGCTCGCTCTCGATCTGCGCCGGCGACTTGGCGACGCCCGCCTTCAGCACCACGAAGCCGCAGGGCATCTGGCCCTTCATCTCGTCGTGGACGCCGATGACGGCGCATTCGGCGACGTCCGGGTGCGAGGCGAGCACCTCCTCCATGCCGCCGGTCGACAGCCGGTGGCCGGCGACGTTGATGATGTCGTCGGTGCGCGCCATGATGAAGAGGTAGCCGTCCTCGTCCATGTAGCCGGCGTCACCGGTCTTGTAGTGGCCGGGGAAGTCGACGAGGTAGCTGTCGATGAAGCGCTGGTCGGCGTTCCACAGCGTCGGCAGGCACGAGGGCGGCAGCGGCAGCTTGATGACGATCGAGCCCATCTCGCCCGCCTTCACCGGGTGCATGCCGTCGTCGACGATCCGCACGTCGTAGCCCGGCATCGGCACCGTCGGCGAGCCGTACTTGACCGGCAGGAGGCCGAGGCCGACCGGGTTGCCGGCGATCGCCCAGCCCGTCTCGGTCTGCCACCAGTGATCGATCACCGGCACGCCGACGTGTTTCTCCGCCCACTGCACCGTGTCCGGATCGGCGCGCTCGCCGGCCAGGAACAGGGTGCGCAGCGATGAGATGTCGTACTTCTTCAGGTAGTCGCCGTTCGGGTCTTCCTTCTTGATGGCGCGGAAGGCGGTCGGCGCGGTGAAGAAGCCGGCGACGCCGTATTCCGAGATGACGCGCCAGAAGGTGCCGGGATCGGGAGTGCCGACCGGCTTGCCCTCGAAGACGATGGTGGTGGCGCCGTGGAGGAGCGGCGCGTAGCAGATGTAGGAGTGGCCGACGACCCAACCCACGTCCGAGGCCGCCCAGAACACCTCGCCCGGCTCGATACCGTAGTGGTTCTTCATCGACCAGGCGAGCGCCACCGCGTGGCCGCCGTTGTCGCGCACCACGCCCTTGGGCGCGCCGGTGGTGCCGGAGGTGTAGAGGATGTAGAGCGGGTCGGTGGCCAGAACCGGAACGCAGGCGATCTCGCGGCCCCGGTTCTTCTCGACCAGCGCCCCGAGATCGTGGTCGCGCGGCGCCTTCAGTTCGGCCGTGACCTGCGGACGCTGGGTGACGAAGACCGATTCCGGCTTGTGGGTGGACAGATCGATCGCCTCGTCGAGCAACGGCTTGTAGGGCAGCACCTTCTTGCCCTCGATGCCGCAGGAGGCGGTGATCACCGCCTTGGGCTTGGCGTCGTCGATGCGGGTGGAGAGCTCGCGCGGCGCGAAGCCGCCGAACACCACCGAATGGATGGCGCCGAGGCGGGCGACGGCGAGCATCGCCACCACCGCTTCCGGGATCATCGGCATGTAGATGATGACGCGGTCGCCCTTGGCGACGCCGACGTCGGCCAGCGCCGCGGCGGTCGCCTGCACCCGCTCCTTGAGTTCGGCATAGGAGATCTTCGCCTTCACGCCCGTCACCGGGCTGTCGTAGATGATCGCCGTCTGCTCGGCGCGCCCGCCCGCCACGTGGCGATCCACGGCGTTGAAACAGGTGTTCATCTCGGCGCCGGCGAACCAACGGCCGTAGGGGCCCGACGACGGATCGAACACCTTCTCCCAAGGCTTGACCCAGTCGATGGCGGACGCCGCGGCGGCCCAGAAGCCCTCCGGGTCCTTCTTCCAGCTCTGATAGACTTCCGAATAACGGCTGGTCATGGGCTCTCCTCCCGGTCCGGTTCCGCCATCCTCGCGCAGAACTCGGCGCTGGATCGCTTTCTCACCGAGCCCCCGAGGCTCGCAATGCTACGTTCGACTACGCCGGCCGCCAAACCGCGCCTTGCGGTGGATCAAAATCGAAATTTCTCGCAGTGCAGCACGACTTCCGCCCCTCCGAGCGCCCCGGGACCGGCCTCGCCGGGGCCACCACGCGGTCGGCTCACACACCCGAGGGCGTGCGCGAGCGGGACGGGCGGGGTGAGCCTGAGATCGCCGCCGCTGGTCGGCGCGGAGAGCGTCCGGCGAAGTCTGCATTCAACGAGGCGGGAAGACTTCCGAACGACCGTCCAGAATGAAATGGTCTCCGAACGTCGTCGTGCCCTTACCCGTGGTGTAGGGAAAGTAGATGACGATCGACGTTCCATCCCGATGGTCGAAATCGATCGCGACGGCATCCGTCTTCGCGCCGGTCGTCGGCACGACCGTTCGGACGTCATAGGCGAGCGCCGTTGCTCGGTGGAGACCACCTCTCGCGCCCTCTGCGAATTGTCGATGGAGGATCGAAATGAGCTCGGCGGAGGCAGGCGACGTGGCTCCGGTATCGGCCATCGCCGCGCTGATCGCACCGTTCGGGTCCATGGACGCTCCGAACGGATAGAACTCTCCGTGGTCTCGCAGTTGCTTCTCCGCGAAGGACAAGAGAAACCCGACGAGGGCGTTCACATCGGTATCGACTTCGGACATGGGCATTTCTCCCGATCGTCTGGAACCGCTTGCGGGCGAGCGTCGATGGAGGCGGATCGACCACGAGCCCACCCATGACGACGACCCGAGGAGGGTCGATGCTCGGCAGGACCGACGCCGGATTCGATCGGGTGCCGGCCTACGATCCGTTCCCGCCGGCAACCCGGTCCCGTGCGACCATCACCCTGGGTTGGATCATCTACGATCCTCTCGAAATTGGAAATGGTGCGAGCGCCACTCGGCGGCTCGGAGCATCTCGCAAATCGTTATTTCGAACGATAGAAGTCATCGATCACATCGCCGACCAAGTCGGTCGATCGAGGCCACGCCATGTCCCTCCCCGACACGCTCTTCCTCCTCGCTGCGCTGCCCGCCGCCATGTTGGTCGGCTTCGGCAAGGGCGGGTTGCCGGTGGTCGGCATGCTCGGGGTGCCGGTGCTGGCGCTGGTGGTCTCACCGGTGCAGGCGGCGGGCCTGTTGCTGCCGATCTACGTCGTCACCGACATGTTCGGCCTGTGGGCCTATCGCCACGAGTTCTCGCGCCGCAATCTGGCGATCCTTCTGCCCGGGGCGGTGGCCGGTATCGCGCTCGGCTGGGCGACGGCCCGGGCGGTGCCCGAGGCGGCGGTCACCCTCCTCGTCGGCCTGATCGGCCTCGCCTTCGCTGTGGAGCGGGTGGCGAACCACCACCGCGTCCGCAGGCCCCACGCGGCGGACGTGCCGCGCGGCCTCTTCTGGGGGACGGTGACCGGCTTCACCAGCTTCGTCTCCCACTCCGGCGGACCGCCGTTCCAAGTCTACGTCCTGCCGCAGCAACTGCCCAAGATGGTCTACGCCGGCACCAACACGGTGCTCTTCGCCATCATCAACGCGGTGAAGCTGATCCCCTACTGGCACCTCGGCCAGGTGTCGCTCGCCAATCTCGAGACCATGGCGCTGCTCTTCCCGCCGGCGATCCTCGCCACGCTGCTCGGCGTGAAGCTCACCCGCATCGTGCCCGAGGAATGGTTCTTCCGATTGGTGTTGGCGGCGCTGGCGCTGATCTCGGTGAAGCTGATCGTCGACGGTGCCCTCGGTCTCGGCGTCATCTGAGGCGGAGCTCGGCGGACCGCCGCCGCGACGCGGCACCCACGTCGACCCGCCGGACTTCGTCCGAACCGCGCCGCCGGCCTCACGCCGCCGCGATCGACCTCAGGAAGCGATCGACTTCGCCGGCCAGATCCTCGGCCCGTCGGCCGAGATCGCCCGCCAGACGTCCGACGTCGGCGGCCATGCGGCCGGCGTCACGAGCCGCCGACGACGAGCCGGCGATCGCATCGGCGCCGAGTTGGGACTCGGACGTCGCCCGATGCATGCCTTCGGCGATGGATTCGACCGCGGCGCGTTGCTCCGCCATGGCGCGGGCGACGGCATCGGCGATGGCCGCCATCTCGTCGATGGTGGTGCCGACCGAACCGATCGCCGCGACCGCTTCGCCGGAGACCGACTGGATGGCTTGGACGTGCGAGGCGATGTCCTCGGTGGCACGCGCCGTCTGACCGGCCAACGCCTTCACCTCGCTCGCCACCACCGCGAAGCCGCGCCCGGCCTCCCCGGCGCGCGCCGCCTCGATGGTGGCGTTGAGGGCGAGGAGATTGGTCTGCTCGGCGATGTCGCGGATGAGCCCGACCACCGCGCCGATGCGCTGGGCGAGGTCGGCGAAATCGCCGAGCTTCGCCGCCGTGCCTCGGGTCTGTTCCACCGCCGTCCGCGCCACCCGGTTGGAGGTCTCCGCCCGGGTCGCGATCTCGGCGATCGAGGCGGCGAGTTCTTCGGTCGCCCCGCCGGCCGCGGTGATGTCGCGTCCGGCGCTCTCCACCGCCGCGGAAGCGCGGTCCGCCCCCGCGCCGACCGTCGCCGACGACCGATCGAGCCCCTGCGCCGCCGCGCCGAGGTCGTCGGCGCCGGACCGCATGGTCCCCAGTGCAGCTTTGGCCGAGGCCTCGAATCGCACCACCGCCGCGCCGATCGCCTCGGCACGCCGGCCACGGGCCGTCGCTTCCTCGACCTGGGCGTGGGAAAGCCGGTCGCGTTCGGCGCCGCGATCGCGGAACACCACGACGGCGCGGGCCATGTCACCGATCTCGTCGCCGCGGGCGGTGCCGTCCACTCCCGCCGTGTTGTCTCCGGCGGCCACCGCGTCCATCGCCTGCTTGAGGCGGCCGAGCGGCCGCAGGATCGAACGGGCGACCGCCGCCGACAGTGCGATCGAGGCGAGAAGCGTGATCAGGATGGTGGCGATGAGCGCCACCCCGGTACGCGCCCGGGTCGCCGCGAGCTCGCCGTCCGCCGCCGCCAGCCCGTCCGTCGCGTGCCGATCGATCTTCGCGGTCACCGGGGTCATCAGGTCGAAGATGCCGACCAGCCGGTCGCGGGCGAGCGACGCCTCGCCGGTGTCCTTCATCCAGCCCTGCACCGCGGCGAGATGGCGTTCGAGCGCCGTCTTCACCCCGGCCGCGACTTCCGGCTCGAAGCCGGCTCCTCCGAGCGCGCGCTGGACGCGTCCGCCGGCCATTTCGACGCCGCCGATCGCGTCCTGATCGCGGGTGACGCCGTAACGCCACTGCATCGACCGCAGCGAGGCGAAGGCGTGAGCGATGCGGAAGGCGCCCTCGCCGCCGTCCCCGAGGGTCAGTGACTTGATCGGCCGTTCGATCGCCGCGGCGCTCTCCTCGAGCACACCGTTGTGTCCCTCTTCCGCCGTGTGGCCGATCGCCGCGAGCGCGGTCTCGAACGAGGCGAACAGTGACGAGGCCTCGCCCAGCAACCGCCCGAGCTCGGCGATCTCCGCCGCCGCGCCGTCGGTCGGCGACAGCCCTCGCAAGCGATCGAGATCGGCGCGGGCCGCCTTCATCTCGCCGGCGAAACGCTCCACCGTCAGCCGGTTGCGATCGGCCGCCGCCTCCACCACCGTCGCCCGCAGTCGCAGCGCGTCGGAGCGCACCTCGTGGGCCGCCGCCGCCAGTTGCGAATAGGCGTCGCGCCGCACGATCACCTCGTCGAGACTGCGGGCGTCAAGCCACACGAAGCCGCCGACCGCCGTCAGGCCGATCACCGACACCACCGCCAGGGTCCAGATTCGGGCCCTCACCGAAAAGGAATTCGCCCCCGTGGACGCGCGCAGCGAACGAAACATCCCCGATCTCCGAAGAAGAGAATCGCAGTGGCCCCAACAACCACCGCTCATCCTCAGAGTCGGCGGATGCGGTTAACGTTCGGTGTAACGAATTCGACGAGTTCGCCGATCGAACCGCGGCGACTCCGAAAGGTGACGTGACGTAATACTGACTTTCGAAGCGAATGGGACGAAGAAATCGAGCAATTCCGCATTTGTTCCGCGTCGGATCGACCGGCCTCGATTCGGCGAGAATTCGCCTTCGACACGGCGAAGATCGTCTTCGGAGCGGCACCACGATGCCGATGGGGTTTCGAAGAGCGCCCTCGCCCCCCTGAAACGCAGACGCCGCGGGATGCCGCGGCGCCTTCGGAACAAATCGGAGCAGATCCGTGGGTCAGTGCAGGGTGGCGTCTCCCCTCAGGCGACTGATCTCGTCCTTCAGCAGCAGCTTGCGGCGCTTCATGTCGGCGATCTCGAGGGAATCGCTACTGGGGTGGGCCAAGGCCTCCTTGATCTGGTTTTCGAGAGCAGCGTGCCGGCGTTCGAGTTCCGCAAGATGCGATTCGATGGACATTGCTCCTGCCTCCTTGGTTGGGCATGACCGGATCATCATGTCATGAAAATGAGACCTTGCAATCGTCATCCTGACGGATTGCGCATCGGCACGAGTCGTCCGTAGCGACCCGCTCGGCCGCCGTACCGACCCGCGACCGGGATCGGTGAAATCGCCGCG